>JAICGZ010000056.1 GCA_025922875.1 Pyrinomonadaceae bacterium | reverse complement strand
TTTTTGATTCTCGACGATGACAACGCGGAAGTGCCTGTCGGGGAGATTGGTGAGTTATGCCTGCTGGGACCAAATGTCGGCAAAGGTTACTACAATGATCCTGCGCGCACGGCGGCCGCCTTCATGCAGAATCCGCGGCATAACGCGTTTCCGGAAATCATGTATAAGACGGGCGATCTCGTCCGGCTCGATCCTGCAGACGGCAAGCTCTACATCTGTGGACGAAAAGATAACCAGATCAAACACATGGGCTATCGCATCGAGTTGGAAGAGATTGAGAGTGCGCTTCATTGTCTCGAGCATGTTTCTGAAGCGGCTGTGCTGCACTCGAACGCAAATGGCCGCAGCCGAATTGTTGCCGTTGTCGCAGGCAAAGAATTTGACAGCAATACGATGCGATCGGATCTGAAGCAGATCATCCCCGCCTACATGATCCCGTCGGTTTTTTATCGCGAAGAGGTGCTGCCGAAGAGTCCGAACGGTAAAGTTGATCGTCGATCCCTGGCGGAGAAGTATCTTTGACAGAAATATTTCTCGCGCAAAGGCGCAAAGGAACGCCCTTTAGAAACGCGGTAGCGCTTTGCGCCTTTGCGCCTTTGCGCGAGAAATCTTCTTAACAAAACACATGTCTAAAATCGTCATTTTTGGAGCCGGAAAAATCGCGGACGAGGCTTACTTCTATCTGACAAACGACAGTCCACACGAGATCGTCGCTTTCAGTGTGGATGGTCAGTACTTAACCGAAAATAAGAAGCTCGGATTGCCAGTGGTGCCGTTTGAGGAAGTTCAAAGCAAGTATCCTCCAACTGATTACAAAATGTTCGTCGCCGTCGGGTATCAGGACCTTAATCATTTCCGCGCGCAAAAATACGACGAAGCCAAAAGCAAAGGGTATGAACTGATAAGCTACGTCAGTTCGCGAGCTTCCAACGTCGGCAATGTAGAAGTTGGAGACAACTGTTTCGTGCTCGAGTTTGCAGTGATTCAGCCGTTGTCCCGGATTGGCTCCGACGTCTTCATCTGGAGCGCCAATCACGTTGGGCATCACGCGAGCGTAGGCGATCATTGTTATATTGCGGGGAACGTTGTGATTTCAGGTACAACGAAAGTCGAACCTTATTGCTTCATCGGTGTGAATGCCACATTGGGCCACGAGATAACAGTTGGTCGCGAAAGCTTCATCGGCGCGGGCGCGCTTGTTACCAAAAACGTCGCACCAAAGAGCGTGTACATTACTGCCGACACGCCAAAGTACCGGCTCGACTCGGCCACGTTCATGCGACTGACAAAGATGAAGTAGGGCCAAAAAGAGGCACAAAAGACACAAAAATGGGGGCTGTCGAGCTAGAGGCGAGTGATTTTGCGGAGGTATTACCGCTTTATCGATCGAGTACGCTGTGGTTTCCGTTTATTGCAGCGGTGATCAAGAACAGTCAACGTGGACAGGTTTTCGTTGACCGGCAGCCGAATCCGAAGTCGGCGTTGGTGACAAACAATTTCGGATTCATGTATCTGATCGGCGCGGAGGTGAATCCGGAATTCGATGACACGCTGGTTGAACTGATAAGCGGTGCGAAGAGAATTAAGTCGTCATATCTTTTGTGGTATTCACCGCCTCAAGCGTGGCAGCAAAAGCTGGATGTCGCGGGCGCGCGATGCCGCGAGCGGATCAGGTACGAGTTTCACGGGAGTAGCAGTGGACCTGTCAATTGTCCAAGTGGCTTCGAGATGCGAAGACTTGATGCTGAATTGATTCCGAAGACCAAAAAGTTCAACGTCGAGATCGACTCGCGATTTTGGTCCTCCGCACAAGACTTCATCGAAAATGGTTTGGGTTTTTGTATTATCAAAGACGACGATGTCGTCAGTATCTGTTACGCCGCTGCCATCAGTGATGGACTCGCCGAAATCGACGTTGCCACTGATGAGGCGTATCGACAGCAGGGGTTGGCTGCTCTGGTAACGCGACAGTTCATACGCGAATGCTTGACGAGGGGAATCACTCCCGCGTGGGATTGTTTTGAGTACAATACGGGCTCCCGGCGCCTCGCGGAGGGCCTGGGATTTTCCGAGTTGGTCCACTACCCTTTTTACTCCTTCAACATTCCGTTGAGTTTGGGCCATGGAGATTGAGCTGAATGGATTATAAGGAAGGAAATTTCGAGACTAAAAAGTTCTCTGCGCGCAAAGGTCCATATTACGAGGGGCTCACCGAGATCTTGTCGCTCGGCTACGAGACTGAAGACCTGATACATCACTTCCCAAGCTTCGTCGGCCACATGACACTCTCTCGCTTTCTGGCCCTTTACGAAGCGTACAAAATGACGCTCGGCGTTGCGGGACATATTGCTGAGGCTGGAGTTTACAAGGGTGCGGGAACACTTCTGTTCGCTAAACTCACACAGATTTTTGAACCTGAAACTCTAACGCTGGTCCATGGGTTCGATTGGTTTGAAGGATCCAGGCCCACTGAGGAAGAACCGAACATCTTCGAGGGCTCTTACAAAGAAGACTACGACCGGCTGATGCGATTAATCAGCGCACAACGCCTGGACCACATCGTCCATATTCATAAGCTCGACTTGCGCTCTGACCTTGAACAATTTTTCGAGACCAATGCTTACATGCAGTTCAAACTCGTCTATCTCGATGCGGGTCTCTATGACGTAGTCATTCACTGCCTCAAACACTTCTGGCCGCGTTTGACCAGCGGCGGCGTGATAATCTTCGACCAGTTCAATCATGAACTCGCTCCCGGCGAAACTCGCGCGGTCAGGGAATTCATGCCTGACGCCAAAATAAAAACTTTTACCTTTGGCTGGATGCCGACTGCCTATGTCGTAAAGCCGTAAGCGACGCTGATTTTCCTATGCCGATTCTTGACACTACTTTACCCGCGCCGAAACAGGCTCTTGACGACCTCGCATTCTTTGGAGGCCGTCCTGCTTTCCCGGAACCATTGCATGTTGGCCGGCCGAATATCGGAAACCGGGAGAAGTTTTTAACTCGAGTAAATGACACTTTAGATCGCAAGTGGCTCACCAATGATGGTCGTTACGTAATTCAATTCGAAAAGCGTTTGGCCGAACTGACAGGCGTGAAGCATTGCCTTGCCATGTGTAACGCCACGATCGCGCTCGAGATAGTTATTCGCGCGCTTGGTCTGAAAGGCCAGGTAATCCTGCCGTCGTTTACTTTTATCGCCACGGCGCACGTTCTCCAATGGCAGGACATCACTCCGGTTTTCTGCGATATCGATCCGCGAACTCATACCATCGATCCGGAAAAAGTAGAGGCCTTGATCACGCCCGAGACCACCGGGATTCTCGCAGTCAATCTTTGGGGATGGCACTGTGACATTGCGGCCCTCGAGGAGATCGCGCGGCGGCGCGGGTTGAAACTTCTTTTCGATTCCGCTCATGCGTTAGGTTGCTCATACAAGGACCGTATGATTGGTGGGTTTGGCGATGCTGAAGTGTTCAGTTTTCATGCCACCAAGTTCGTCAATTCATTGGAGGGAGGCGCGGTCCTCACCAACGATGACGAGCTCGCACGAAAAACAAGGCTGATGCGTAACTTCGGCTTCGTTGCGTACGATCAAGTCGCTTCAATCGGTACGAACGGCAAGATGAGCGAAGTGTCCGCGGCAATGGGATTGACGAATTTGGAAAGCATCGACGAATTCATCGCCATCAATCGTCGCAATCATAAGCAGTATGCAGCGGAGCTGGCGGGGCTTAAAGGAATCACCGTCCTTTCCAATGATGACCAGAAGAAACGCAACTACCAATATGTGGTGCTTGAAATCGACGCGGCCGAAACAATCGTTTCTCGTGATGAGTTGATGCAGATCCTGTATCGCGAGAATATTTTGGCTCGCCGTTACTTCTATCCCGGCTGCCATCGCATGGCGCCTTACAATTCTTATCTATCGAGCCTTTCGCTGCCCCAAACCGAAAAGGTCTCTGAGCGTGTGTTATCCTTGCCAACTGGAACCTCAATCTCGCCGGCGGACATCAGTACCATCTGCGGGGTGATCAGGATGGTGGTTAATAATGGTCGAGAAGTATCCGCGAAGCTTCGATCTCAAGCAGCCACTTCCACCTGAACCTGCAAACGGTCCAGCAAATCCTAAAGTCAGCATCCTGGTCACCACTTACAACCAGGAGAATCTGATCACCCACGCGATAAACAGCATCCTGGCGCAGGAGGTGAACTTTGCTTACGAGATCGTTATCGGTGAGGATGCCTCTCAAGACCGCACCCGCGAGATAGTGGTCGAGCTTGGGAAACAATATCCGGACAAGATTCGCGTAATGCTGCGCAATCCTGAAGAGGCCGATCGCGATCGCCGGATCCGCCTCGCGGGGAAAATAAACTATCTAAACGCGCTTCGTGCCTGTCGTGGTCAATACATCGCCATTCTTGATGGTGATGATTACTTTACTTCAACTCACAAACTGCAACGGCAAGTCGATTTTCTGGACATACATCCCGAGTGTGCGATCTGTTTCCACAATGTCCTGGCAGTTTATGAAGATGGAAGCAGAGAGCCGGAGAAGTTATGTCCCGCCGATCAAAAGCCAATCAGCGACATCAAACAACTGCTCTGGGGAAACTTCATACCCGCTTGTTCGATCATGTACCGGCGTGAACCGCTCATCAAGATTCCCGATTGGTTTCTCACTGCCAGAATGGGTGACTGGCCTCTCAACATTTTCAAAGCTCAACAGGGAAAGATTGGGTATATCGATGAAGTGATGGCCGCTTACCGCGTGCACGTGGCTGGAGTATGGTCTCTCAGAAGAAGATCTCATCAACTGCTGACGAGTATCAAAGTGCTCGATAACATCGACCGGGACCTGGGTTTCAAATACAGTGATAGCATTCGTGGGTCAAAGACCCGATTCTTTTTTGAGCTTGCCGAGCTTTACGTGGAGCGTGGTCACTCTCGTTTTGCCTTGATCCCTTTGAAGCTCGGACTCTGGGCCAGTCGCGGCCGGCACAAGGGCCTTCTTAGTTTGTGGCTTCGACTACGCACACCCGGTCTCTATCGCGGATACACGAACCTGAAGAAAGCCGCGCGTACTTTCGCGCAAAGGCGCAAAGCGCTGCCGCGTTTTTAACGCCTTTCTTTGCTTTCTTTGCGCCTTTGCGGGAGAAAAGCTTTAGCTTGACCTGTCTTTCGTTGGTGGCTAGACTGACAACTCCTATCGCCCAGGAGATTCCAAATCCATGGGTGAATAGAGAATGCGGTTGAGTGTTCGACGAATAATCAATAGCATCAACTACCGTCTGATTGATCCCTTAACGGGCCGCGGAGCCAAGCACGGAGCATCTAAAACCGACTTTCGTAAGACTCATCGCAAGCAGTTCTCGATCCTCAAAGGCACATACTCAACCGACGAGGCAGTGAGATTGGCAGTAGGCGGAGAATTCGACGCGGTCGGTGTACTGTTGCGAGAAACGCTTATTCATCACGGCCTGCAAAAGCACCATTATGTTATCGACGTGGGTTGTGGATCGGGCCGGCTCGCAAAACCGCTTTCGGAATATCTGACAGGAAAATATTTAGGAATCGACGTTGTGCCGGAGCTAATTAATTACGCTCGTAAACTTGTCGGGCGACCAGAATGGCGCTTCCAGATGGCCGAGGGACTTACAATTCCCGAGCAGGACGAGAAGGCTGACATGGTCTGTTTCTTTTCCGTTCTGACGCATCTGCTGCATGAAGAGTCGTTTGTCTATTTACGTGAGGCGAAGCGAGTTTTAAAACCGGGAGGGAAAATAGTCCTTTCGTTTCTGGATTTTCGCATCGGAGATCACTGGAATATCTTTCAAAACATCAATCTCCGGGGCCTCGGCAACGATTCGCAGCCACTGAACGTTTTCATATCGGCAGACATGTTGCGCGAATGGGCCAGGCATCTAGAGTTTGAAGTGGAAGTGATCAAAGACGGAGACGAACCGTACGTACCGCTTTCACAGCCGCTCGAGTTTAAAAATGGAAGAATCGTGACAGACCTGGCGCCCTTTGGACAATCTTTATGCGTGCTGGTGCGTAAGTAGACAGGGTATATTCATGCAAACTTTTCACCTGCCGGCAGAGCCTCTCGTCGTCATTCAGCCGAGCAAAAGATGGAGTCTTCTCAGTCTCAAAGACATTTGGGCGTATCGTGAACTGCTCTTCTTTCTCACCTGGCGCGACGTCAAAGTGCGCTATAAGCAGACGGCTCTCGGCGCCGCGTGGGCCATTCTCCAGCCGCTGTTCATGATGATCATCTTTACGATCTTCTTCGGCAGGCTTGCCGCGGTTGATTCTTCTGGCATTCCCTATCCACTGTTTGCCCTCGCCGGTCTCGTTCCGTGGACGTTCTTTGCAAACTCGATCACGGCGAGCGGTAACAGTCTCGTCGGCAGCGCAAATCTCATCACTAAAGTTTATTTTCCGCGTTTGATAGTTCCCGCAGCGGCGATGCTGGCGGGTTTGGTTGACTTCGCCCTCGCGTTCGGGATGCTCTGCCTGTTGATGCTCTATTATGGCGTTACTTTGACAGCGCAGGTTTTGTTTCTTCCCGTTTTAATTTTCATGACCGCACTGTTTGGGCTCGGAGTCGGAACATGGATGTCTGCCTTGAACGTGAAATATCGCGACGTCCGATTCGCATTGCCATTTCTCATACAATTGTGGTTGTTCGTGTCATCAGTCATTCTTCCCTCGACTTCCGTCCCGCAAAAATGGCGTTGGATATTGCTGTTGAATCCGATGTCCGCAATCATCGAAGGCTACCGGTCTGCCCTGTTCGGATTGCCTTTCGACTGGACCGCCCTCGGCATCGCTTCCGTTTTGACTATCGTCGTACTGCTCTACGCTATCTATGCTTTTGGACGCGTGGAACGCAGCTTCGCCGACATCATTTAACCTGGCGTCAGACCAATCATCAGAGTAAGAAAACAGTCACATGAGAATTTGGATTACCGGTGGAGCGGGATTTTTAGGCAGACGCTTGACGACTAGTCTCAAGCGTGACGGCAACCACATCCTCAGCTTGTCGAAGCGCAAGTCTCCCGACGCGGATGAATCGATCTCGATCGATCTGGCCTCGGAGAAAGAAGCGCTCAAGAGTCTCGTACAGGAACGCGGCGCGCCCGACGTCCTCGTACATTGTGCTTCCCGCGAACCGGGCTCCTACTCGCTTCCCGAGTTCGTCAAGTCGAATGTAATTTCAACACAGCTTTTGATCGACGCTTTCAGGGATGCACCTCCGCGCCAGATAATCTACACGTCGAGCTTGTCCGTGTACGCAAAATCCGCCCGTCTGCCTTTCACTGAAACGCACCCGACCAGTTCACCGGCGCCTTATGCTGCAACCAAGCGTTGGGCGGAACAGTTACTCGAAACGTTCCGGGAAGCGCAGGTGATCGTCCTTCGCTTGCCAAGCCTCTACGGCGCAGGCCAGAACGATAGCTTTGTCGACGGCCTTGCTAAACTGGCAATCCACAACGACGACATCGAACTTTTTTCACGAGGCGAGGTGATTCACGATGCGCTTCACGTAAGCGACGTGGTTGCGGCCATTGAAGCTTGCATCGAACGTCGCATCAGCCAAATCTTCGCGGTCATGAACCTCGGCTGCGGCCGGCCGGTTACCAGCCTTGAATACGCCGAGACATTGGTTGCGGCATTGGGAAGCACCAGCAAAATAATTCCGGTGGACCAGCCGGCTTCGCAGTTCGATTGCTGGGCCGACATCAGCGAAGCGCGGCGACTAATCGGGTTTGAACCAGCAGACCTGGGAGACTCGATTCGAAAGTACATCGATGAGTTACGAGCATGATCATCCGTTAACTCCACTATGCACTATCACTTAATCGGCATTTGCGGAACGGCGATGGCTTCACTTGCCGGCATGCTTCAGGCGCGAGGTCACCACGTCACCGGATCGGACGCTAACGTTTATCCACCGATGTCGACGATGCTTCAGGAGCTGGGCATCAAAGTCCTGCTCGGCTTCAAACGCGAACATCTCACACCACAGCCCGACTGCGTCATTGTTGGAAACGCAATCCCTCGCGGCAATCCTGAAGTAGAAGAAACACTCAATCGCAAGCTCCTCTATCGCTCGCAAGCGGAAGTCGTAAAGGAAGAGTTTATTCGCGGGCGTCACTCGCTCGCAGTCGCAGGTACGCACGGTAAAACGACGACGACGAGTATTGCCGCATGGGTGATGGACCAGGGCGGACTCGATCCGGCATTTCTAATCGGCGGCGTTGCACAGAATTTTGGCTTGAGCTTTCGCGTGACCGGCAGTGACTATTTCGTTATCGAGGCTGATGAGTACGACACTGCTTACTTCGACAAGGGCCCGAAGTTCATGCACTACCTGCCGGAGCTCGCGATCGTAAACAACATCGAATTCGATCACGCCGACATCTATCCCGATCTCAATGCAGTGAAGCTCGCGTTTCGACGTTTCATGAATCTCGTACCTGAGAATGGAAGACTGATCGCGGGCTGGGACAGTCCGCATGTTCGAGCAGTCGTGGAATCCTTTGGACAGAAACTCTTTACACGGTTGGAAACTTTCGGCACTGAAGCGGGCGCGAAGTGGCAGGTTCGTAATGCTCAGTTCAATGAACGGGCTTCGAGGTTCGAAGTCTTTTGCGAGAACGAACTGTGGGGCGAATTCGAGACGCCGCTGCTGGGCGAGTTTAATCTTCTAAACTGTCTCGCCGTGATGATTGCGGCTGACGCATGGGGTGTGAGCAAGCAAAAGATCCGTGGCGCCCTGGCGAGTTTCCAAAACGTGAAGCGGCGCGCGGAAGTCCGCGGCGAATTGCGCGGCATCGTTGTCATTGACGACTTTGCTCATCACCCAACGGCTGTTAGAGAAACGCTGCGCGCGTTGCGCGCGAGATATAAGGATCGCCGCTTGATCGCCGTGTTTGAGCCTCGCTCGTGGTCGTCGCGATTGGCGGTCTTCCAGCAGGATTACGCGAATGCCTTTAGTGCTGCCGACTACGTCGTCATCGCCTCGGTGTTTGACAGTCAGAAGGTTACAGAAAAGGGACGGGCGCTTGATACCCGCGAGTTAATCGAAGCTATTTCGCAACAAGGGAAACCGGCCTTCGAGTTGCCGGATGCCGATCACATCGTCACTCACATCGTTCCGGAACTGCGCCCCGGCGACGTGGTCGCAATAATGTCCAACGGTGGCTTTGGCGGTATACACGACAAGATCCTCACAGCCCTTCACTCAGACTGATCAATGTCTGATGACGCACACACTTTAACGAACTATTCGTAACGCTCTCGCAGATTAAGTCCTTTAAAAGGGTTCCTCAGCTAAGGCAGGAGGTTCCCCCTCGGTGAAAAATTTTTCAATATTCGAGCACGCACTCCAGTTCTCCGAGACGAACAACATCGAGAATCTGGGTGAAATTGCGAGTCTCGCCCGCCGCGATTTCCTCGAGCGCGAGAGTTTTATCTGTCACACGACTACGGCATCAGTCGAGTATGGCTGCTTGATGATCGAGAATGCGATTCTGCTTCGCACGAATCGGTCCGGAAGGGTTTATGCCGGCGTTGAGAAATTTTCGGCGCTGCAACCGATTATCGATCGTTACATGCGCATCGCTGACGTGTCCGAGTCGGTATATCTTTTCGGCCAGGACGACTGGCGGCCGCCGCGACATCCAAACATCAGGTTGATTACTCTCAATCCGGATTTTCGCCTCGCGCGTGAATGGTTTGTTATCGCTCATTCTTCATCGCTGAATTGCGCCCTCGTGGCCTTCGACGAGACTCGTGTGGAGAGTGTGCCCGAACAGATCAGGTACTGGGCGATGAAAACGAGCAATCAGAATCTGGTTGGCGGTCTTGCGAACGCAGTTGAAGGCGTGATCGATTGGTGTCTCGCCGCTTAGACACTTGTAGGGGCGGCCCTCCGTGACCGCCCCTCGTTTTTTGCCCGTGCTTCGTAAGAGGGGCGGCCACGGAGGGCCGCCCCTACAATTGCGACTCCGCAGTGGGTCGCTCAACAAGCAAGGGCACTCGCATGCTTTGCTCCTGACCAGGCAGAGTCTTCGCCGTTTCAACTCTCGACGTCAGTACACGACGAATTCTTTTCGGTAATAGTCTCGCCGCGATCAGCGCGGTGGCGCCAATCAACTCCACCACGTCTCCTCCACCGCGCCAGTGTTCTCGCACTACGCGAGGCTCAGTAACACTCATCAACCGCAAAAGCGTTAGCGCGATCAGGTAGGCGTCGTCTACCTGTCCCACGAAAGGCAGCATGTCGGGGATAAAGTCGAGCGGTACGAACGCGTAGACAATTGCGCCCGCCACCAGCAATCTTTCTCTTGCGGGCACTCTCGGGTCAACCATTAAACGTCCGCTGAGTAAAAGAAGATTAGGTATGACGAGCAACAGGTTCGTCATCCGGCTGCGAAGCTTTAACTCTGGCATGCAAGGGATTATACAGGTCTGTGCTGATCCGTGTAATCTGTGGCAACATTACAGTCCCATGGACATTCTCGATCGAATTCGCCAGCGTGCCGCGTCAAGGCCGCAACACATCGTCCTGCCTGAAGGCAACGATCCGCGCACGGTTGTCGCCGCCGCCGAAGCCACCAGCCAGCGTATCGCCCGAATTACTTTGTTGGGTGACGAAGAAACTATCCGCGCAACGGCCAAAGACAACCGCCTGGATCTCGGTGGCGTCGCCATTATCGACCACCGGCGTGCTGCTGACTTCGACAAGATGGCGTCGCTCTTTCACGACTTGAGAAGAGCCAAAGGCTTGATGGCTGACGAAGCGCGAACCCTCGTCACAGATCCTTTGTACTACGGCAACCTGATGGTCCGATCGGGACTGGCGGATGGTTCGGTAGCTGGCGCAACGAACACTACGAGCCATACGGTTCGTGCAGCATTGCACTGCATCGGAGTGAGATCCGGGTTCAAGCTTGTATCGAGTTTCTTTTTAATGGCGTTGCGCAATCAGGAGTTCGGACAGGATGGTGCGCTGATCTATGCAGACTGTGGCGTTGTAATCGAACCGAGTGCGGTGGAGCTTGCAGAGATTGCTATAGCTGCTGCCGATTCGTGCAAAGCGCTGCTTGGAGCAGAGCCTCGCGTTGCGTTGCTCTCGTTTTCCACGAAGGGAAGCGCAAAGCACCGTCTGATAGACAAAGTTGTTGAGGCGACGCGCACGGTGAAAGCACGTGCGCCGGAGTTGCAGGTTGATGGAGAACTCCAGGGCGATGCCGCGTTGATTCCCGCCGTGGCCCAGTCAAAAGCGCCGGGTTCGCCGGTTGCGGGACGTGCAAACGTATTGATCTTTCCCGATCTGCAATCCGGCAACATCGCGTACAAGTTAACTGAACGACTCGCGGGCGCCACGGCTATTGGACCGATCCTTCAGGGTTTGGATAAACCAGCCAACGATTTATCGCGAGGCTGCACCGCGCGCGACATTGTCGACGCCATCGCAATCACCGCCGTCCAGGCGCAGGCCCGATTGAGCGGGCAACGCTAGATTGTGCCGGGCATCCAACAGCCGATTTCCTAACATGTTCTGGCTGAAACGCACAACCGGGGCTTTCATCTTCGCGGCGCTTTTCGCAATCGCCGCCACGCAGATCTCGAGTCAGGAGCCGGCCAAACCACAACCATCGCCCTCTCCATCTCCAACTGAAAAAGAACAGGACAAAGTCAGAGTTTTCACGGAAGAAGTCCGGCTTCCCGTCGTCGCGCTGGACGCTTATGGACACTACGACCCGACACTCGAGCTCGACGATATTCTCGTTCTTGAAGACGGCGTGATTCAACAACTCCGAAGCGTTCGACATGTTTCCGCAAACGTTTTATTCGTGCTCGATACCGGTGGTGAGTCGAGTGGACTCGGAGGCATGTCGAAGAGTACGAGTCTCACTCGCCAGGTTGCATCGCAGTTAGTGACCAGACTTCAGGAAGGCGCTTCGATGGCTGTAATGCAATCGGGAAACTCCGCTGAGATGTTGCAGCCATGGACCACGGACAAAGCAGTGGTCCTGCGCACGTTAAAAAACAAACTCATCTCCACCAAACGATCGCGGATCTCGGAAGCAATTGCGAATGCCGGCGTGCAGCTGAAAGATCGCCCCGAGGGAAGCCGCCACGTTGTGATGATCACTGACGGGGTTGACACACCCGGCGGCAAGGTCAAACGCGACGAAGCGATTAACAAACTGATCGCCGCGAGGGCCACAGTTCACATCATCAGCTACACGGAGTTTGTTAGACAGAAGAGCGATGACAAGCCGTCTTCGGTGGTTGCCGGTCCACGTCCACCGAGTTCTGATCCGATTACCGCAACTGATCCGACTCTTCCTCCAGGAACTACTCGTTCGCCGTCTTTCGGGATCGGCATCAGATTCGATCCCGCGATGCGACGACGGCGCAAAGCGTATGAAGCGGAAGTGGCGAAGAGCCAGCAGGCGTTGAAGAATGTCGCTGAAGAGACGGGCGGCAAAATCCTACTGCCGGTTAACAGTCAGGAGATGATCGCTCAGGCAAACGAAGTCGCGCGCGCGATCGGCGCCGAATACGTTGTCACTTATCGTCCGAAGCGCCCCCTCGCCGAAGCGAGTCCCGGCGAATATCGCCGCATCGAGGTAGCCTCGCGCAGGGTCGGACTAAGCCTCCAGGCCCGCCGCGGTTACGTCGTCCCAACCGTTCAAAACTAAACCAGCTATCTTGCGGCGAGCTCGAGCGCTTCCATGGTCTGCATGATCTCTCGCACATCAAACTGATCGTGCTTCGGCATCAGCGACTGGCGGTGCAGCACTTCCCAATCTTCCTTCGGCACTCGATGAAAAGCCTCAACCACTTTCGGATCGAATTGTCGCCCGGCCCAGTCGTCAAGTTCCTGTGCTGCCGCTTCGTACGGCTTTCGGCGACGATAGACGCGGTCGCTCGTGATCGCGTCGAATGCGTCAGCCACTGAAAAGATGCGCGCGCAGATGTCGATTTGTTCGCCGCGCAATCCGAGCGGGTAACCGGTTCCATCCCACTGCTCATGATGCTGCGCAACCACGCGTGAAGCGCCTTGCAGGAATTCAATCCCGCGAAGGATCTGCTGCCCGTGAACCGGATGTTCGCGCATGCGCACCCATTCTTCTTCAGTGAGTTTCGCGGGCTTGCGCAAAATCGAATCCGGTACGCCGATCTTGCCGATGTCGTGGAGCAGTGAGCCAAACTCCAACGACTTCATCTCTTCAGGTGTCAAACCATACTCACGTCCGAGTCGCAGACTGTAAGTAACAACTCGTTCCGAGTGTCCGTGAGTCTCGGAGTCCCTTGTCTCGAGTGCAGCAGTCAATGCTTTTAGCGTGGTCCGGTACGCGCCTTCCAGAGAATTCAAAGCACGATCGAGTTCGGCAGTTCGTTGTTCGACCAGTTCTTCGAGATGATTCTCGTAACGTTGCTTCGCGACGACGAGATCGTGGTGTTCGAGTGCGCGTTTGACAACCGCTTCGACCTGCCGCAGATCGAACGGCTTCATCAGGTAATCGAACGCGCCGAGACGCAGCGCACCGATCGCGCTCTCGACGGTCTGCATGCCGCTGATCATGACGACTACGGTATCGGGAGCCAGTTCCTTAACGTGAGGAATCATGTCCAGGCCGCTCATGCCTGGCATTGTGATGTCGCTGATGACTAAGTGAAACTGGCCTTCGCGCAACCGTGCAAGCGCGTCCTCCGCCGAACCCGCCTTGAGACACTCGTACTCTTCGCTGAGCAGATCCGCCAGGATCTCAGTTATTTCGATTTCGTCATCAACAATCAGAATGTGGGGCGACGCAGTTGTCGGCATTTCGTCTCTCCTGGAACGGGCAGGGCATGGCGGCAGGAAAAAGTTAGTCGAGCTTAAGATGCTGGTGAGGGCGCGAGGTAGGGACAGTACGCCGCAGCCAATACCTGGCTCAGGCATTCTAGCTGTTTTGGTCCAGTGTGGCAAACATGTTTTTACGTGAGGGGTAAATGACTGCTATGGAGGCATTTACGCACGGCACGAGAGTCCAGGTTCGGGCCTGTCGAAAACTCGTCGGTCCAAGTTGCGCTAGCTGCAAAAGCGCCTTATGATGTGCATCCCTTCAAGCCGGAGTGGCGAAATTGGTATACGCACCAGACTCAAAATCTGGCGAGGTTCACTCCTCATGTCGGTTCGAGTCCGACCTCCGGCACCAAAGCTCTTGTGCATTCCTGTCTCAATGTGCATGCTACGCGGCACTTTGCTCCTTATGGGCAGCTGCATATTCCAGCACCGGCATCTGTAGTTCTCGATAGTTTTGTTCCGTTTCATCCATGGAGGCAATAATGCGCCCTTTCTGCCGTTGGGTGACCGCCCAGTCCAATAAAGTAACCGCGTTATTAAAGAGATCCTTGTGTGTTTTGAGTCCCGTCTGCTCCTTCAGACGCTCCACGGTTCTTGCGCCCTTTTCATCCAAATCTAACTGAATCTTCATGCTAACCACCTCCATCTCCTCCTATCATCATCGTAGAACCATCGTAATCTACTCCAACTGGCATTAATTATCAACCATTCTCACGCTTATAGATTTGCTTCAACCACTATTATCACCAGACCAGCGACCTCCCCGATAGTCGCTCCTCCAAGCCAATTCATGAACTTCGCCGGGAGTTCGAGTCTGCCGAGTCCCCAAAGAATCACTATGGAAAAGGTTGCTATCACGGCAAACATATAAATCCAGAGGAGGATCATTGAGGTAAACTCCGGGAACCCAGTTGGTCTACCCCACCAAATCATCCCAAAAGTCGGAATCAGCACAGCCACGGCCAAAAGTCCGAGCCCTGCGCCTAGTTCATAACCGGTCACATCGCGGGCGCGTTTGATTATCTCGTCCGGAACCTTCTGTTCTGTTGCTTGTTTTCTGGGACTCATGGCGAACCTTTAGGATCTGACGTACTTGAATTCTTTACCACTGGTTTGGGATCAAGCTTCTCAGGCGGCAATCTCGTCCAGTCTCGGCATGGCTTTGTCGGGCCTTCTTTGATCGGTCCTTGTGGCGGTGGCTGTTGAGGTGGTTGTGACGACATACCGAGTAAATCAACCTATTAACATTATTCTGAGCTCACTGTAGGAATCGAACTCAAACGGGAGTAGAGCTCTTGGGTGTTGAGGAGCGGTGCTCTCGTTGAGGAATATGTCGCTAGAGAGTAGTTCTAATCCGACACAGTGAAAACGTGGACCATATATAACGAGCGGTCTGCTCTCTGTCAATACTAATCCTCCTCGCGCATGTGGCTGTTGTGCTCTGAAGCCCCGAGTGTAAGAAGCGTGTGCGCCCTCCGTCGGCGCCATATTCAAAATAACTGCCTTCCAGTCAGAATGCTGTGACGGCGGTTAAATTGACGGGCTCGAACAGTCTGTACCCACCCATTTCTAAATACAAAACAACTGGCACACGATTGGCTTAACGCTCCGCGGGCGGTCAGCCCGACCCAGCGATTTTGACAAACCACGAGTGGTGAATCCCCAAATCACCAGCTTCAAACCGTCACATGTTTCTCGACATCAACTCTTCCATCTCCCGCGTCAGCCGCCAGTTGTGGCCCCTCCCTACTTTCATCATCCCCAGCGCACTCGCACTCTGTTTCCTCGCGAACCTCACGGGATTCATGGTCATCCTTTTCGTGGTCCAAATAATCGTCATCGCAATCGTTTGGAGAAGCTGGAAAGGCACTCACGAACAACTAACCGGAGTTAGACAGGAACTATCGAGCCTCCAGGGCATCGTCGATGTTTCGCGTGACGCAATCATCGGTGTCACGACCGAAGGCGTAATCATGAGTTGGAACCGCGGAGCACGCGGCATTTATGGATACACGGCGAAGGAAGCTTTGGGATCGCCCATCTCCATTCTTTTCGATCACCGTCGCGGCCAGGAAGCAACCTTGTTATTCGAGAAGGTCGCGCGCGGAGAAAACGTGACGCAGCATGAGATGGTCCACCTCAAAAAGGGCCGCACACCTATCGACGTGTCGTTGACGATCTGTCCCATCATGGATGGCAAAGCCATAACCGGCGCGTCCGTCGTTGCCCGCGATATCACAGAGCGCAAACGTGCAGCAGGCTCACTGGCTCAACAGGCCGCAGCAATGAAAGCGTCGATGGACGGTATGGCGATCATCGATCACGGCGGCGTTTGTATTTATCTAAACGACGCGTACGCGAAAATCTTCGGCTACGCCGATCCCGAACGGTTGATCGGCGCAAGCTGGGAGATGTTCTATTTCGAGGACGAACTGAATCGACTCAAGGAACAGATAATGCCGGCCGTTTGGCGCGACGGCTCGTGGCGTGGCGAAGCACTGGGCCTGAAACTCAACGGCGGCACGCTGCCATTGGAGATTTCGATCTCGAGCGTTGACGGCGGCGGTCTGGTCCAGGTCGTCCGCGACATCACTGAGCGAAAGAAAAACGAAGAGACGCTGCGCAACAGCTCGCTCAAAGACGACCTGACCGGCCTGTTCAATCGCCGCGGCTTACTAAAACAGGCAGCGCCTTATTTCGATTTCGCGCGCCGCCAAAAGGAAAACCTGCTTCTCCTCTTCATCGATCTCGATGGAATGAAGAGGATCAACGACGAGTTTGGTCATAACGAAGGCGACAATGCACTCATCAACACCGCCGCGATACTCAACCGCAGCTTCAGAAGCTCTGACATTATCGCCCGCCTCGGCGGCGACGAGTTTACGGTGCTTGTCACCGATCTGAATGCCAGTAAAGAAGACGCTATCGCGAGACTCAACGAAAATCTCAAAGCCTACAACGCGAGCGAAACGCGCGGACATAAACTCGCTTTCAGTATTGGTGTCGCGACGCTCGAGCCGGAACGCATGACTTGCTTCGAGGAGTTACTCGAACAGGCTGACCAGGCGATGTACAAGCAGAAGCGCATGAAACGCCGCCGTGCAACTCACAACAAGCAACTCGGTTATGCAGAAGCAGAGCCGCAATTCGCGTCCAATTCAATTCCCTTCGCGCTATCGGCAGGCACAAAGCACTACGGCAGCCAGGGACCTTTCGATCATGCCGCAATCGGAATGGCAGTCGTTTCAATGGATGGTAGCTGGCTTCAGGTAAACGAGGCGTTGTGCAAACTCCTCGGTTATTCAGAACAGGAATTACGCGCCACCAGTTTTCAACGACTGACACATCCGGACGATGTCAGGCAGGTGCAGTCGCAGGTTCAACGAATGCTCGACGGTTACATTCAAAGTCACGAGCAGGAAAAGCGTTACGTTCACGAACAAGGGCACACAGTTTGGGTGCAGTGGCACGTCTCGCTGTTGAAGGATTCCGAAAGTGGAACAAAGCGATTGTTCTTCCAGGTCCAGGACATCAGCGATCGCAAGAAGGCCGAAGAGAAGTTAACGCAAGACACGCTGACCGGCTTGCCGAACCGCGCGAGGTTCTACGATCTGCTCAAACTGCGAGTCGCTCGCAAGCAGCCGAACAAAGATCGACAGTGCGCAGTGTTGCTGCTGGACGTCGATCGATTCAAGCTCGTCAACGACAGTCTCGGAAACGCCAGCGCAGATCAGCTTTTGATTCAGATCGCGCAACGCGTCAAAACCTGCATGCGACAAGGCGACATACTTGCACGCGTCGGTGGAGATGAATTCGCGGTGCTGCTGGACGATGTTTCGGGCGAAGACGAGGCCTCTTCAGTTGCGACGCGTATTCAGCAGGCGCTCGCCATCTCGTTCAACCTGCTGGGCCAGGAGGTTTACACCACTCTGAGTATCGGCATCGCGCTCGCTTCGGATTACAGCGAACATGTTTCAGACATCCTGCGCGATGCGGAGACGGCGATGCACCAGGCCAAGGCGCGTGGCAAGGCGCGTTACGAAATTTTTGGACGCGACATGCACGGCGAGTTCATGAGTCGCTTAAAGCTCGAGACTGATTTGCGGCGCGCGTGCGAAAGAGATGAGCTGTTCGTCGATTATCAACCAATCGTCTCGCTTCAAAACCAAACTCTCATCGGGTTCGAGGCTCTCGTGCGCTGGCTTCATCCGGAAGTCGGACTGGTACCACCAAAAGACTTCATACCCGTGGCGGAAGAGACCGGGCTGATTCTGACCATCGGACAAACGGTGCTCGAATCGGCTTGTCGCCAGGCGCGCGAATGGCAGGAGATGTATCCGGCGTCGCCACCGCTGTTCGTCAGCGTGAACCTGTCAGTGAAGCAGTTTAATCAGCCGGATCTGGTTGAAAACATCGCGAGCTTGCTGGAGCAGTTCCAACTGCCGCCGCGTTGTTTGAAACTTGAAATCACCGAGTCAGTGTTTAGCGACAATATCGAGGCAGCGGTTGGACTGCTTACACAACTGCGAGAGCTCGGCGTGCAGTTGAGTATCGACGATTTCGGCACTGGATACTCCAGCTTGAGCTACCTCCAGCGTTTCCCGATCGACACTCTGAAGATCGATCGCTCGTTCGTGACGCAGATGATGGAGAATGAAGAGAACCTCGCGATCGTTCGCACGATTGTCGCACTCGCGCAAAATCTCGGAATGGATGTCGTTGCGGAAGGTGTGGAGACGGAAGATCAGTTATCGCTGCTGCGCAAGTTGGAGTGCGAGAACGGGCAGGGATTCCTTTTCTCGACGCCGCTGGGCAAACGGCAGTTGGACGAGTTTATTGCGAGTTACAACATAGAAACCCAGCCCGAGGCTTTAGTAGCGTAGTTATCCTGTAAATCATGAAAAATCTTGTAAATCCTGTCTATAGCGAGACGGTCTGCTCCGCCCAGAATTGAAACTCACGGTGCTTGTGCTCTTCGGCCTTCGCTTGCACGCCGCCGGCTACTCGGCAAATCTCTTCAAACACGCGCTGCCCGACTTCATCAATCGTTTCAGTTCCGTCGATCACGCCGCCCGCAGAAAGATCGAGATCGTTTCGCATGCGTTCGAAGATTGGTGTGTTCGAGGCGAGTTTGATAACGGGTGCAATCGCGTTGCCGATCGTAGTGCCGCGGCCGGTGGTGAATACAACGACAGTCGCGCCCGCTGCAACGAGCCCGGGTGTTGACTCCTGATCGTACCCCGGACCTTGCATTAGATTGAGACCGCGATGCTTCGAAGTCTCTGCATATTCAAGGACGCCTTCGACGCGTGTCGACCCAGCCTTCGCCACTGCTCCTAAAGACTTGATAGTGATGTTCAGCAGCCCGCCCGCGATGTTGCCCGGACTCGGATTGTTATTCAGGACCGCGCCGAATTTCGACGCATACTCTTTGTACCAATCCACCATTCGATAAACCGCACTCGGGGGTTTGCGGATCGGTGTAGACAAACTGCACTCCAAAGGCGGGCGCAGGCATGTCGATGAAAAGGTAAGCCTCTTCGAGTAGTTTTGAATGCTCGTGAGGAGGCCATGACGTCCAGTTGCCGGGCGTCGAAAAAGTCACACCCGCCATGATCCTGCCGGCCTCGACGTTCGCGCCGATGAGCACGTTCAAATCTCTTTCTGCGGGCGGCTTGCCGGCGATCAAGTGAAGCCGAGGGTTCTGGCGCACTTCGTTATACGAGACAAACTTCAGCGGGTAACGTTTCTCGACCAGCGCTGAAACCTCTGCCAGGTCGCATCCGTTTGGACCACTCGCTTCAACTTCGATCTCCGAATCACGTGGGACGTAAACCGCGTCGTAACGATCCAGTTCGAAAGTTTCACCGTTTGCGTTTACAGTTGCTTTGCCGTTGAGACAAATCAGTCCGACTTCGTGATCGTTGTTGTTGAACTTAACCGGTGCATCGCCGGCAGCGAGCGTGATGCGCCCGTAGTGCAAGTAACGCGCGGCGGTGCGGCCCGGCGCGACTGCCGTGCGGCGTCCTTTTCCTTCGTGCGTCTTTGGCACGAAGCAGGTTTCAAGTGTGATGGGGTTCATTAAAACTCCTCAGCCTTTTGAGACAGGCTTGTAAATCTTGTTATGCAACCATCGGAGCCGCGAACGCCGGAGCAGCAACGAGCGCAACCGCGCCGCGCAGGCGCGGGTGGTCCTCGGCAGGCACAACGTGAATTTCAGTTGCGCCGCCAAATTCAGTCAACGTTCGCTCGCGCAAAGCGCTGCGCACGATCGGTTCGATCAAGCTCCAGGCTGTGGTTATCTCGCCGCCGATGTAAATGCGCGCCGGATCGAGCGCGTTGACAATCGAAGCTAAACCCAGCCCGAGGTAACGTGCAGTGGAATTGATCACCGCAACTGCTTTCGCATCGCCTGCACGGGCACGCGCGATCAAGTCTTCTAATGAGAAGGTTGCGGTTTCAGAATCACGCGGTCGTGGTTCAGACAAGTCACGGCCGAAGTAGCGTGATAGCGTTGCCAGGTTTGAGACGTAAGCTTCCCAGCAACCCGTCGCGCCGCATGAACACTTTGGTCCATCGATGCTCAAAGGCACGTGGCCAAACTCGCCCGCCGTATTGTGACGCCCGCGAAGCACTTCACCATTCACAACAACTCCCACACCCACACCGTCCGAGACGCTCACAAAGACGGAATTTCCGGAACCTGTGACGTCGCTGCGCGTGGCCCACACCTGGGCCAGCGCACACGCTTTACCGGAGTTCTCGATCTGGACCGGGATTCCCAGAGCAACCGCGAGCGGATCGCGTAAATTGACATCACGCCAGCCAAGCGTGGGCGCGTGCACGACACGGCCTTTCGCGGGATCAACCATGCCCGGCACCGACACGCCGACACCTTCGCAAGCTCCGACTTCCATGTAGTCAGAAAGTATCTGCTTGATGCGATGCGCCAGTTCCTGTATCAGCACGTCCACGTCGCGGTTTGTTTGAAAACTGCTGACGGCCCCGAGCTGCCTCCCCAGCAGATCCGTTACGAGGATGTAGGTTCGCGACGCGCGAATATCAACGCCGACAACGCAGCGCTGACGAGAGTCGATATAAAGAAACGTAGGCCGGCGGCCGCGTCCCACCGACTCGCCTATTGCACCTTCAAAGATGAGTGACTCGGAGAGTAGTTCGCTAACCAGAAGACTCGCGACACCACGTCTGACGTTCATGAGCCGCGCGAGATCCGCACGCGAGATCGGCTGATGAGCGCGGATGAGATTGAGCGCGATTTGCCGGTTGATCTCGCGGCTGGTACCACGCCGAGCGACCTTGAAATCATGTGGATTGATCTTGCGCATGAGCGATATTGTTCTTTATTAAGACTAATTAGACAAACTACTGCCAAGGAAAGGGCACGCCGGCACCGTTACACTTTGAAATGTGCGACTTGGGACGAATGAATTTGTCTAAACGCGGGACATATACTCCTCAACGCGTGAAGAGTCAAGAAATTTTCGCGCAGGGGGGGCGCAAAGAAAACGCAAAGAATCATTTTGTGCTTTTTGCGCCTTTTTGTGGCTAAGCTCGTGTTGACCTCCAGCGATCAATCGCAACGGCAACAACGATGATCGACCCGATAATGATCTCCTGAATGTAGTTGGGCCAACCCACTTGCTGGCAGCCGTTACGCAGGAACGCCATTATCAAAGCGCCGATCATCGATCCGAGAATGCTTCCCTCGCCGCCGTTCAGACTTCCACCACCAATCACAACCGCGGCAATGATGTCCAACTCAGACCCGGCGGCAACGGTCGGATCACCTTGTCGCAAACGCGACATCTGCATCACACCCGCGAGCCCAAAGAGCAGACCGGCAAGCGCATAGATCCAAACCTTCAATCGATCGGTGGCAATACCACACGCGCGCGCTGCGGCTTCGTTTGAACCAAGTGCAAACACGCGACGCCCAAAGACCGTGTTGCGCAAAACAACCGCGGCACAAACAGCGAGCACAATCGTGATCCACACACCCGGAGCAACAAGCAGCCACGAAGGTTTCGGAAACATCACCAATAACTCGTTCAGCCAGGTGCCGGGCATGTTGACGGTCTGTTGATTAGCCATCCACTTCGCCACGCCGCGCCCGACTCCGAGCATCCCCAGCGTCGCAATGAACGGAACGACTTTCAGCCGTGTGATCACCAGTCCATTCACAATTCCAACGATCCCGCCCACGAGAATTCCACTCAACAACGCTACCGAAGGCGGCAGCCCTGCGTTGATTCCTAGCGCCGTTATGACGCCGGTTAAAGCGATCGTCGATCCAACGGCGAGATCGATCCCGCCGCTGATGATGATCAAGGTCATGCCGATCGCGCCGATGGCGACGATTACGGTTTGCGAGAGGACGATGCGAAGATTGTTAGGCGAGAGAAGCCTGCCGGGCGTATCGACCAGGAGCGAGAAGATGCCGATCACGAGCAGCAGCCCGAGTACCGGGCCAACTCCACTCTGTTTGAGATCAACCATTCAACGAGTATTTAACCACGGATTACACGGATGAAAATCCGGATTTTTATCCGTGTTGTCCGCGGCTCACTTTAAGTATTGGTCCAACGGAGGATGGAGTAGCGCGTGAACCTCCGGCGACTGCATATTCTCTTTCGTCACCAGCATCACGCCCGTATCGATCTTTCTGTTCACTGGTTTCCCTTGCAGACTTTCAACCATCGTGAGCACCCCGAGATAACCCATGTTGAAAGGATTCTGCACGACGATCCCATGCAACTGATCGGCATTCATCGCGTCGATAAAGGTTTGGCTCGCGTCGAAACCGACAAACGAAACCTTGCCTGCCTTGCCGATGTCTTGCAGCGCGAGCAGCATCCCTGCGGTCGACGATTCGTTGGGCGTGAAGATTCCCTGCACCTCGTCGCCGAAACGATTGAGAAGATTCTCCGACGCGCGCTTCGCAGTATCGCGTGTGGCGCCTGCGTATTGATCGGATGAGACAAGTTGAATATCCGGAAACTTTTGTTTCATCTGTGTGATGAAACCTTCTTCACGCTCACTCGTGCTGGCAGAGCCTTCCGCGTATCTCAACACGAGGACTTTGCCTTTGCCGTTCAAGAGTTGGCCCATGCGATCCGCGGCAAGCGTGCCGCCTTTGCGATTGTCAGTCGCGACAAAACTAACGATCTCTTCTGATTCCAAAGCGGAGTCGATAATTACTGTAGGCACACCCGCTCGCTGCGCGTCAGCGACGGGACGAACCAAAGCGCGATTGTCGAGCGGCGCCAGGACGATACCGTTCACGCCCTGCGCGGCGAATCCTTCAACGACTTGAATCTGCTGTTCGCGATCGTCCTCACGCAACGGGCCTTTCCAAATTACTTCGATGTGGGTTCCCTGCGCAGTGAGTTCACTCGCGGCCTTGTTGCTGCCGGCGTGAATGCTTTTCCAGAATTCGTGTGTAGTGCCTTTGGGGATAACGGCAATCGTGAATTTTTTGGTCGGAGCCTCGGCCTTGTTGCAACTAACTGACGACATCGCCAGGCTCACAGTGAAGATTAATAAAAGAATTTTGTGCATCTTATTTCATCCTGTTCATCCTGTTTCGCCAACGACTTCCTTAATGATTACGTACAGTTCCTGCGGGCCGTGTACGCCGATAGCTAACGTCAATTCGATATCCGCTGTGCGCGACGGGCCGGTGATGAATGTGACTGCCGGACTGATCTCGTTTTTGCTCCGTAGCAGAGCTAAAGCATCGCCGAGCGTCTCAACGATTCGCGAAGCATCGACAATGGCGATGTGCACTGGGGGCACGAGTGAAACAAATCGGTGGCGCTCGTGTGCGCTGTCGAGGACGAGCGTGCCTGTTTCTGCGATCGCTGCCTGGGCAGTTGATATGCCGATGTCAAAGCGAAAGATGTCCTGGGCGTTAGGCGCGATGCCGAGCTCCTCGATTTCCAGATCGGTGAGACGTAGCCAACGTTCGACATTCGGATCATCGGATATTGCGATCCGCCGTCCCTTCAGATCCGTGATGATCTGTCTTAATGCATCCGTAACATCCGTGGTTAGGATGCAGTGACCGTTGACAGACTCCAGATTTCGTTTAAATAGCTCGACGGGCGATAAATCGAGTTTTTTATTAGACAGGATGACTGGATTCTCAAAATTAGCAGGATTGTCGTAAGGCGCACTCGTGGCGAGATGCGAGCGGATAGATCCGAGAATGGCGTCGCGTGCGGAATTATTCATTGGTCCATAAATCGTGAAAACTCTTAGACTCTATTGGACGCAGATCGCGGCCATTCGTCCAGGCTTTCGAGATTGGAACTATTCGTTGCATCGCTCGACCTGCAATTGAGCTCAGCTTGTACAACGTTGGGCTCACCATAACTTTCGCCCACAGCTTGAACGCCAGCCGCTCCCCAACGCTGCCTTTGCTCGGCGCAATCTCACCGCGCAGGTGCAACAACAACTGCGGTATATCGATTTTCACCGGACAAACCTCGCGGCACGCACCACACAAGCTCGATGCGTAAGGAAGCTGCGAGGTCTTTTCGATCCCCATCAACTGCGGCGTGATCACCGCTCCGATTGGTCCCTGATACACTGCGCCGTAAGCGTGGCCGCCGATCTGCTGGTAAACCGGACACGCATTCAAACACGCGCCGCAGCGGATACACGCAAGTGACTGCCGCGTCACTGGATGGGCCAACATCCGCGAACGGCCGTTGTCGAGCAGCACGATGTGCAACTCCTCAGGTCCTTCATCTGTCGCCACGCGTTTAATTCCGGTAATAAAAGATTGGTAAGTCGTCAGCCTCTGCCCTGTGCCGGAACGCGGCAGGAGTTTCAGAAACACATCGAGGTCTGCAAAGCGCGGCACCACTTTCTCGATACCCATCACGGCGATGTGCGTTCGCGGCAAGCTCGTCGTCAAACGGATGTTGCCTTCGTTCTCGACAATGACGATGGTGCCGGTTTCAGCAATGCCGAAGTTGACTCCACTGATTCCCACATCCGCAGCAGCAAAACGATCGCGCAGAGTTACGCGCGCGGTGCGGGTCAGTTGGGCCACGTCGTCAGTGGGCGGCATGCCTAGCTCCGCGGTGAAGAGTTCGGCGACTTGTCCTCGGGTCTTGTGAATGGCGGGCGCGATAATATGTGACGGTGTCTCTTCGGCAAGTTGAATTATGTACTCGCCGAGATCCGTTTCGACAACCTGCATTCCCGCGTCTTCCAGCGCGGTGTTCAGGTGCGTCTCTTCAGTCGTCATGCTCTTGCTTTTGACGATGATTCGCGCGCGACGCTCTGTCGCGAGGCCGGAGATGATCGAGTTGGCTTCGGCGGCATCGCGGGCCCAATGAATCTTTGCGCCGCGACGCTCTGCATTGCGCACAAACTCTTCGAGATAGCGATCGAGATGCAGCAGCACTTCATCCTTCATCGCGCGTGCCTGGCTGCGTAGCTGTTCCCAATTCGGAAGGCTGGCCGCGGCTTGCTTTCGTCGCTCACCGAAAAGCGACGTAGCGTTTTTCAACGCACCGCGCAGTTGCGCGTCAGCCAGTGCGGCCTTCGCGTTCTCACGAAAAGTTTCACTCGATAAATGATTCGTGTTCATCCGTGTAAATCCGCGGCCAATAATTCCGCCAGATGCATCACACGCACTTTTGATCCTGTGCGCGACAACCTGCCACCGATTTGCATCAAGCAGCTCGCATCGCCGGATATCACCGCCTGAACGCCCGCGCGTTCGATCACTTCAATCTTCTGATCGAGGATCGCCAAAGAGATCTCCGGATACTTCACTGAGAAGGTTCCACCAAAACCGCAACATGCATCCGCATTTTCGAGTTCGATAAACTCAGCGCCACGAACGTTGCG
>JAICGZ010000055.1 GCA_025922875.1 Pyrinomonadaceae bacterium | reverse complement strand
GTCGTGCTCGGGATACAGTTCTCGGCGCGGTTTGTGGAGACTTGAAGTAGAACGAAAACGACTCCTCCACGTATTTCTAAAGATGGCGGGTAACAATTTACGAAGAAATTAGAGCGGGAGGGCGGGATCATCTCACTGCTAATCGCGGAGCCACCCACCCAGTGCGGAGTCGTGGACGATGATCGTTTGCGAACGTTCGGGACCGGTGGAGACAAGGCCAATCTCGACGCCGATCTGTTGTGAGAGAAAATCGACATAACGACGTGCGTTCACCGGAAGCGTGCTCATCTCGGTCATGCCCAACGTTGAACTCTGCCAACCCGGCAACGTCGCGTAAACAGGTTCCACGCGTCGCAAATCCTGTGAAACTGCCGGCAGCGAATCACATAACCGTCCGTTCAGTTTGTATCCCGTGCAGACTTTAATCTCGTCGAGCGTATCCAGCACGTCCAGTTTCGTTAACGCCACTGACGTGAAGCCATTAATCTCCGCTGCGTAACGAGTCGCAAACGAATCGAACCAGCCACAGCGACGAGGCCGCCCTGTTGACGCGCCATACTCACGTCCACGTTCACGAATCAACTGGCCCAACTCCGCTTCGCCTTCGAGCATTTCGGTGGGAAATGGACCTTCGCCCACGCGCGTCGTGTAAGTCCGCACGATGCCGAGAACGCCGTTAAGACGTTGCGGCGCCAGGCCGGTGCCGATGATCGCGCCGGCCGCGACGGTTGTCGAAGAAGTAACAAACGGATAGGTGCCGTGGTCCACGTCGAGCAACGTGGCTTGCGCGCCTTCGAGAAGGATCGATCGACCTTCAGTGGCTGCGATATTTAGGTAGTGTGTAGTGTCGGCGATGAATGGCGCGAGACGTTCCGTCAAGACCGACATCTCTCTGAAAATCTCATCAGCACTCAAACGTTCGCCGCCGTAGGCTTCGATGATGCGATTTGCGTCTTCGAGGTTTCGTTCGATACGCGAACGAAGCACGTCGGGAACGAGCGCGTCCGCGGTGCGAATTCCGCGTCGCCCGGCTTTGTCTTCGTACGCGGGGCCGATGCCGCGCAAAGTAGTGCCGACTTTTTCGTTTCCGAGTCGCTCTTCGCTCGTGTGGTCCAGGGCGCGGTGATACGGAAGAATCAAATGTGCGCGCGAGCTGATCTTCACTCGCTCCGGGGAGACTTCGATGCCCTGTTGCGTCAGACGATCCGCTTCGACGAAGAACGCTTTGGGATCGATGACCATGCCGTTGCCGAGCACACACGTTTTGCCACGATGCACGATTCCGGAGGGCAGCAGGTGCAGCACAAAGGATTGGTCGCCGACCTGGACGGAGTGACCGGCGTTGTGACCGCCCTGGTAGCGGGCAACGATATCGAACCGCTCCGCGAGCAGATCGACGATCTTGCCTTTACCTTCATCGCCCCACTGGGCGCCGATGACTGCGATTACTTTAGACATTATTATTCATTTCCGATTTCCAATTGCCAATTTCAAATCGGCAATGGAAATCAGCAATATCACATCTCCTGATATAACTGGATGTACTTTTTAGCGGCAGCCGCCCAGGAATTATCGACTAACATTCCGTTGTGCTGAATCTTTTGCCACTGCTCGGGCCGGGCATAAAAGTAAAGGGCTTCGCGTATTTTTTCAAGCAAAGCACCCGCTTCGTACGGTCCAAACTTAAAACCTGTGCCCGTGCCGTCTGATGGATCAAACTGCTGGACCGTGTCGTCCAGACCGCCCGTCGCTCGCACAATCGGCACGGTCCCGTACCTCATGCTGTACATCTGATTCAAGCCGCATGGTTCATACAGCGAAGGCATCAGGAACATGTCGGCGCCGGCTTCGATCTGATGTGCCAGCGGCTCGCCTGCGTAGCCTTTGTAAATGCCAACCTGCAGGGGCGCAGCGTCATGCCACCGCTGCAGGAACTCTTCATACTCTTTGGCCCCTGCGCCAAGTGCGATGAAAAACGAGCCGGTCTCGACAATCGAGCCGGCGATCTGCCGGATGAGATCGTAGCCCTTCTGCGCAACGAGCCTGGAAATGATAGCGATGATCGGTCGATTCACATCTTCAGGCAATCCGAAACGTCGCAGCAGATCGAGCTTGCATTCACGCTTCCCCGCCAAATCTTCAGCAGAGAAATTTATCGCGATGTGGGGATCGGTTTCGGGATTCCAGACATCGTAATCGACGCCATTGGTGATCCCTGCCAAACGATCACTACGTGCGCGCAGCAACCAGTCGAGACCGTGGCCTTGTTCAGTCGTTTGAATCTCTTGCGCGTAACGCGGGCTCACCGTTGCGAGTGCATCGGCGGCGATGATCCCAGCTTTCAGAGCGGAAGCGTGACGGTCGAGACTGAAGTCGTCGCGTTCCGGAGGATCGCCAAAACCGAGCCACCAGAGATCACCCGCGTCAAACAGTCCCTGGTATCCGACGTTATGAAGTGAAAGCAGGCTCTTCGTCTTTTGAAAAAACGCTTCGTGCCGACGACGCGCGCGCATTTCGGTCACGGCGAAGCCGCAAGGCCAGTCGTTTCCATGCACCACGTCCGGCGCCCAATCGAGATACTTGAGCAGCGCAAGTGCAGCGCGCGAAAAGAACGCGAAACGAATGTGGTCGTCCTGGTAACCGTAAATCGCCGGACGGGCGAAGAACTCCGGCGTCTCGAGCAGGTACGTCGGTGCACCTGCCACGTCGCTATACAGAAAACGAACGTGATGAACCTGGCCGCGCCATTCGACGCGGACGTTCTCAACCGCGCCTCCGTTCAGCAGGTCACGATCAATTTGATCATAGAGCGGGAGGATCAGCCGCGCGTCAACGTTTTGTTGAATTAATGCTTTGGGAAGAGCGCCGGAAACGTCAGCCAGCCCGCCGGTCTTGGCAAAAGGCACAGCTTCAGAGGTAAGGATCGCGACGCGCATCAAATTTGTAGGGGTGGCCCTCCGTGGCCACCCCTCTGTTGAATCTCGAATTGTTGATTTCCGCGCAGGGGCGGCCACGGAGGGCCGCCCCTACAATTAACTCTGCATCGAGGCCAGGAACTCAGCGTTTGACTTCGTCTTCTCTAATCGTTCGAGCACGACTTCCATCTGCTCGACAGGTGACAATGGATTCAATACACGTCTCATCACCCAGATGCGATTGAGATCTTCCTTGCTGATCAGAAGCTCTTCCTTGCGGGTGCCGGAGCGTTGCAGATCGATTGCAGGGAACAGACGCTTGTCGCTCAAACGACGGTCGAGATGGATTTCCGAGTTACCGGTGCCTTTGAATTCTTCGAAGATCACATCGTCCATGCGCGACCCTGTATCGATCAGCGCCGTGGCGATGATCGTCAACGAGCCGCCTTCTTCAATGTTGCGGGCCGCGCCGAAGAACCGCTTCGGTCGCTGCAACGCATTTGAATCGATACCACCGGAGAGGATCTTGCCGCTTGGCGGCACGACAGCGTTGTGCGCACGCGCCAGACGCGTAATCGAGTCGAGCAGTATGACCACGTCGCGCTTGTGTTCGACGAGCCGTTTGGCTTTCTCGATCACCATGTCCGCAACTTGCACGTGACGTGTCGGCGGTTCGTCAAAGGTGGACGAAATCACTTCACCGTTGACTGACCGCTGCATATCAGTCACTTCTTCCGGTCGCTCATCAATCAGCAGGACGATTAGCGTTGTCTCCGGGTGGTTCTGTGTTACTGAATTGGCGATCGTTTGCAG
Source organism: Pyrinomonadaceae bacterium (assembly GCA_025922875.1). Lineage (GTDB taxonomy): Bacteria > Acidobacteriota > Blastocatellia > Pyrinomonadales > Pyrinomonadaceae > PSRF01. Next base: position 22,106 of record JAICGZ010000055.1, on the reverse strand, counting down.
CAGCATCGTCTTACCGGTGCGCGGCGGCGCCACAATCAGTCCACGTTGTCCTTTTCCGAGAGGCGTCACCAGATCGATGACACGCGCCGAGAGGTTCTCGGAGGTGGTCTCCATCTTCAACTGCTCTTCCGGATACAGCGGTGTGAGATTGTCAAAGAAGACTTTCTCTCGCGCCTGATCCGGCGATTCGAAGTTGATCGCCTCGACTTTGATCAGTGCGAAGTAGCGTTCACCTTCTTTTGGCGGCCGGATCTGGCCGCTAACGGTGTCGCCGGTGCGCAGGTCAAACTTGCGAATCTGCGATGGAGAGACATAGATGTCGTCCGGACCCGGCAGATAGTTGTACTCAGGTGCGCGGAGAAATCCGAACCCATCGGGCAACGTTTCCAGCACACCTTCAGAGAAGATGAGACCGCTCTTTTCGGTCTGCGCTGCCAGTACTTTGAAGATGAGCTCCTGCTTACGCATGCCGGTGGCGCCGGGTACATCCATGCTCTTGGCAATTTGCGTTAGCTTGGAGATCGACATCTCCTTGAGATCAGCCAGGTTGTGAAAGCCCTCGTTTTTACCGTCGCGGCTTTCTCTGGATTCTCGTTCAGGAGCTTCGGCAGTTGCTACAGTTGCGCCGCCGTCATCTCCGTTGGCGTCGTTGTTCGCGCTTGAAGCGCGTGAACGTGTTCGTTGTGACATGTCAGTTATTCTCTAAAATCTCTTTACGTAGTTTCAGCCGGTTATCAAATTAACAAAACGGTGGATATGAACGATTGTGCGGTAAAGCGATGGATGCGGGATGCCGCCGTGTCTCCCACGTCATTCGCGGGGCAAAAACCTGATTCTCCTAAAACGGTACTCTGCAATTTAACTCAACTTGTCGCGCGCGGCAAATCGGGTAACGTTTTTGATGCCACCCACTCGAAGCGCGTGGCCCAAAAACTCAGGTTGACCAAAGGGGGCAGATGAGAATTTCGGATTGCCGACTTTAATTCAAGAGTACAAGCTCAGTGTTACGAATCTGTGTAATCCGTGGATCAAACTATCCACAGATTACACAGATTGAATCGCGCTTTTGATTGCACGCCAAAGCTCATCTCGACCGCGGCCGCTTTTGGCCGAGTAGGCCAGTACGCTGTCGTTTTTGAGCACGCGTGCAATGTGCTCCAGGTTCTTTCTCAACTCGTTGTTCGAAAGCTTATCGGATTTCGTGGCAACAACTAATCGCGGCTTGTTACTTTCCTCAAGCCATTCGTGAAGCTGCAAATCCTGTTTTGTGGGTTCGTGGCGCGAATCTACGATGTGAATTGATAGCACAAGCTGGCGGCGCTTTGCAAGATATCCGGTGGCCATCTCCCCCCAACTCGATTTTATTTCTCTTGGTACACGAGCGTACCCAAAGCCCGGAAAGTCCACAAATTTAAATTGATCGTTGATTAGAAAGAAATTTAAAGATTGGGTCCGGCCGGGGGTTGAAGATGTGCGGGCGAGACCGCGAACCGAGAGCAGGGAATTGATCAAACTCGATTTGCCGACATTGGAACGTCCCAAAAACGCGATCTCGGGTTTCGAGTCGCGGGGCCAATCGTCTTCTTTGAAGGCACTCTTGAGAAACTCGGCAGTGACAACCTTCATCCGAATTCTGGACGCGATTCTTGCATCATTTGTAGGGGCGGCCCTCCGTGGCCGCCCGTGGTACTCAGAGGCGACGGGTGGCCACAGAGGCCACCCCTACAATTAGTTGCCGGCAGCAGCCGCCTGCGCAGCCGCTCTCTGTTGGTAAAGTGCAACGATCTTCTCGATCCGTGCTCTCACGCCAGCTACCTTCGTTTCGTAATCCGGCATCTCCTTGATTACTTTCTCGAGGTGCGCCATGTACTGCGGGTTGCCGTTCTCTGCTCTCAACGCCGGCAGGAACGGTTCCAGCTTGGCATAAACAAAGATGTGTTCCCCGTTGGCATCGTTGAACATCTGGGCATCGATCGCGCCGTTGTTAACGAAGGAACAAGCCATGTCCCAGTACGAAGTTACCATGCGATAGAAACCGCTCTTATCGCTGGTTAATACATCCATAAAATCTTTTGTGCTCTGGGGATTGAATTGGAAAAACCAGTTGCGCGCTTCGCGCATGGTTGCCTCGCGGCGAAGATCGTAAAGCTTAAGGATCAGTTCTGCATCATGATGTTTACTCATTTTGTTCTCCTGTAATTTGTCCACAGATTACGCAGATCACACAGATGTCTACAAAGAATCTGTGTAATCTGTGGAGGGTATCTAATCGGAAAGTTTAGCTAGTCTGAATTCCCTGTGAAGGTTGCTCGGTTGTCCACAGTGGCGGACCTTCGTCGGTGGCAGCCTGTGTCGGGCACGAATCTTCGAGCGCGAGCGACAACACTTCGTCAATCGTATCCACGAGATGGATGCAGAGTGCGTCGCGAACTTCCTCGGGCACTTCGGACAGATCCTTTTCGTTGTCCTTCGGCAGAATGATTGTGTCGATGCCGAAGCGATGCGCGGCGAGCAACTTCTCTTTCACGCCGCCAATCGGAAGCACCTTGCCGCGCAAAGTGATCTCTCCGGTCATGGCTACGTTCTTCTTGACGGCGACTCGTGCTAAAGCAGAAGCCATCGCAGTCGCCATCGTGATACCAGCCGATGGCCCGTCTTTCGGAATGGCGCCTTCGGGAATATGGATGTGCAGGTCACGCTTGCGAATGAAGTCGAGACTCATCGCGAGGCGCTCTGCTCGCGCGCGTATGCAAGTCAACGCGGCCTGGGCCGACTCCTGCATGACGTCGCCGAGTTTTCCGGTGAGCGTTACGCCACCACGACCTTTAACGAGCGTGGCTTCAATTTGCAGAACTTCGCCGCCGATTTCAGTCCAGGCCAATCCGGTCGCCAGCCCGACTTCACTGTTCGCCGCGATACCTTGCTGGCGAAATTTGATCGGTCCGAGCATTTCACGAACGCGTTCGGCATCGACCATGACTTTCGCGTTTTCATCCGGCTGTTCAGAAACAAACTTACGCGCAAGTTTGCGGCAGCACGATCCGATCTCTCGCTCGAGATTGCGAACGCCGGCCTCGCGAGTGTAGTGACGAATAATTTCCAGAATACCTTCGTCAGTAAAGTCAAACTGTTCGACCTTCAGACCGTTACCTTCGGCTTGTTTCGGCACGAGATGGCGCTTGGCGATCTCGAGTTTCTCTCGTTCGGTATAACCCGACAGCCTGAGGATTTCGAGACGGTCCTGAAGTGCCGGTGGAATCGTGTGCAGAACGTTCGCAGTCGCGATGAAAAATACTTTGGAGAGGTCGTATTCAACGTCGAGGTAGTGGTCCTGGAACGTGTGGTTCTGTTCCGGATCGAGTACCTCGAGCAGCGCAGCGCTCGGATCGCCGCGGAAGTCCGCTCCCAGCTTATCGACTTCATCCAGCAACAATACCGGATTCACCGCGCCGGCTTTCTTCATCATCTGAATGATCTGTCCGGGTAGGGCGCCGATGTAAGTACGCCGATGACCGCGAATCTCGGCTTCGTCGCGCACGCCTCCTAATGACAGGCGCACGAACTTGCGTCCGGTAGCTCGCGCAATCGATTTACCAAGACTGGTTTTGCCGACCCCCGGAGGACCAACGAAGCAGAGAATCGATCCCTTTGGATTCTTCACCAGTTGCCGAACGGCAAGATACTCGAGAATCCGTTCCTTGATCTTCTCCAGTCCGAAGTGATCTTCGTTCAATACCTCTTCAGCTTTGGTGAGATCTTTGATCTCTTTCGATTTCTGTTTCCAGGGCACGCTGATCAGCCAGTCGATGTAAGTTCGAGAGACTGTGCCTTCAGCAGACATCGGCGGCATGGCCTCGAGACGGTGCAGTTCCTGCATCGCCTTTTCCTTGGCCTCATCGGTCATGCCGGCTTCTTCGATCTTCTTCTTCAGCTCTTCGAGTTCGGCCTTCTCGTCTTTGCGACCAAGCTCTTTGTGAATCGCTTTGATCTGCTCGTTGAGGTAGTACTCTTTCTGTGCCTTCTCCATCTGCCGCTTGACGCGAGTTTGGATCGTGCGATCGAGTTGTCGTTTCTCGATCTCAGTTTCGAGCAACTCGACTAATCGTTGCAGGCGCGCTTGAGTGGAAAAGATCTCGAGCAATCCTTGTTTGTCTTCGACTGAAATTCTGAGTTGTGATGCGAGAGCGTCTGCGAGATGCGAAGGTTCCTGATTGCGAAGCGCGGTTTGAAGTGCGTCGGTTTGCGTGTCCGGCGCGAGTCGCAGGTGTTGCTCGACCAGTTGCCCGACTTTTTGGATCAACGCATCGAGACGTGTGCCTTCTTCGTTGACTACCGGCGCGCGGCGCACGAGCGCCATGAACGCTCCATCGGTATTCTCAACACGTACAGTGGTGGCGCGTTCGCGACCTTCTACCACGACCTTGATCTGGCCATTCTCCTGTTTCTGCGACTGTAGAATGCGCCCAAGCGTTCCGATTCCGTAGATCTGTTCGGGGCTGGGTTCGTCAACAGTGGCGTCGTGCTGAGTGGCAAGAAAGATCGTGCGGTCAGTGGCCAGTGCCTGTTCGAGTGCTCGAACCGACCCGGCGCGACCGATTTTGAAGGCGACTTTCGTAAAAGGGAATATCACGACGTCGCGAATTGGCACCATTGGATACCAGGCTACGTCGGCGGGGGGTCTGTCTGAATATTCTTCCATGATTGAACAACTCTCTCTGAGAAGAGGCCTAATTGTAAAACATTTCCTGCAGGTGCGCTATCGGGGTTCATGTTCAACCCGCGAACAGATTTTTCATCGGGCTTTCGCCCACTTCGCGGGCTCGGGGGCCTTTTATATTGGGTGTCCCTGGGGCTTGCGCTCCAGGCCTTATGCGGTCGCCCGCTTCGCGGGCTAGGCTGCGGCGCCGTCAATTCCGGTGAGACCTTCACCCGGCATCGCCCGGCGACGTTCAACCATTTCGCTGGTTATCACGAATTCTTTGACGCGTTTCTGCGAGGGAAGGGTGTACATGGCGTCAAGCAGCAGTTCCTCGAGGATCATCATCAGGCCGCGGGCGCCGACCTTCCTCTCGACGGCCTGCCGGGCAACCGCCTTGAGTGCATCCTCAGTAAACTTCAACTTGACGTTATCGAAGTCAAATTTCTTTTGGTATTGCTTGACCAGAGCATTCTTGGGCTCCGTGAGAATCTTAATCAATGCTCCTTCGTCGAGTTCGTGGAGCACGCCGCATACGGGCAAGCGTCCCACGAATTCAGGAATCAATCCGAAACGAATGAGATCCTCGGGTTGCACCGCCGCCAGCGCTTCCGCATGACGATGACTGCCCGACTTCACTTCTGCATGGAAGCCGAGCGACTTGTTACGCAATCGACGTTCGATGACCTTCTCGAGTCCGACGAAAGCGCCGCCGCACAGAAATAGAATGTTGGTTGTGTCGACCGGGAAAAACTCCTGGTGCGGATGCTTGCGACCTCCCTGCGGCGGAACATTGGCCACTGTTCCTTCGAGGATCTTCAAGAGCGCTTGCTGCACTCCCTCGCCGGACACATCGCGCGTGATCGACGGGTTCTCATCCTTGCGACAAATCTTGTCGACCTCGTCGATATAAATAATGCCTTGTTGCGCGCGTTCGACATCGCCATTGGCTGCTTGTAGCAGTTTGAGAATGATGTTCTCAACGTCTTCACCGACGTATCCGGCTTCTGTCAAGGTGGTGGCATCGACGATCGTGAACGGAACACTCAACATGCGCGCGAGTGTTTGCGCCAGCAACGTCTTGCCGGTTCCGGTGGGTCCGATCAAAAGAATGTTGGCTTTTTGAATTTCGACATCGGAACGCCGGCGGCCGAGTTCGATGCGTTTGTAGTGCTGGTAGACGGCGACGGCCAGACGCTTCTTGGTTTCCTCCTGGCCGATAACGTATTCGTCTAAGAAGTTCTTAATCTCTCCGGGTTTCGGAAGCGGCGGGCGTGTGGCTACCGACTCTGCCTGCTGATCGTCGGTGATGATCTCGTTGCATATGTCGATGCATTCATTGCAAATGTAAACAGTAGGTCCGGCTATGAGCTTCTTGACTTCGTTCTGTGACTTGCCGCAGAACGAGCAGCGCAGAGTATCATCGGTTCGTCTCACCATATTCTAGGGATGAAGCTCCTTTGTGGGGGAATGCGCTGTCTACTCTCGGTGCGCGATGACCTCATCTATTAAACCATATTCCTTCGCCTGCATGGCAGACATAATTTTATCTCGCTCAACATCGCGTTCAACTGTGTCGTAAGACTGTCCCGTGTGCTTCGCGATGATTTGGGAGGTGAGCTCGCGCATTCGCAGGATCTCTTCTGCTTGAATACGAATGTCTGTTGCCTGGCCTTGTGATCCGCCTGAGGGCTGGTGAATGAGGATACGCGAATTGGGGAGGGCGAAACGTTTTCCCTTTGCGCCGGCAGCTAGCAACAGCGCCCCCATCGATGCGCATTGTCCGACACAAATGGTCGTAACATCCGGGCGAATGAATTGCATCGTGTCGTAGATCGCCATCCCTGCAGTGATCGAACCACCAGGAGAATTAATATAGAGGTTGATGTCCTTTTCAGGATCTTCGGCTTCGAGAAATAGAAGTTGGGCTACGATAAGGTTGGCAATCTGATCGTCTATCGGGGTACCCAGGAAAATAATATTGTCTTTCAGCAGTCGTGAGTAGATGTCGAAGGCGCGCTCGCCTCGCGACGTTTGTTCCACGACCATTGGGACTAAAGCCATAGAATCTAACCTTCCTTTGGTTCGATCCACTCTGCGTCAGTAACGTGCGCGTTTTCGGTCAAAAGATCAAGCGCTTTACGGTTGCGCAATCTGTGCGCGATGCTACGTTCGCCTCCATTCTTTGTCAAGGCAGCACGCACTTGCTCTATCGGTTGTTGTGACGCAGTTGCGATCGATTGGATCTCTGCTTCAACTTCTTCATCCGAGACGGTGATGTTCTCCGCTTCCGCAATCTTTTCAAGCAGCATTGAGATTCGCACATCCTGCTCGGCTTGTACCTTCAAATCTTCGCGCGCGGCTTCCCAGTTGAGCTCGACGCGACGTGGATCGATACCGCGCCCCATCATCTCTCGCGCCACACCCTGGAGGCGATAGTTCGTTTGTTCCTCTACTAAACTCTGAGGCACTTCGAATTTGTGTGCATCGAGCAATTTGCGTATTAGGTCATCGTGCAGTTGCCGGTCAGACTCAGCTTTTGATCTTAGCTCGAGATCCTCGCGCACCCTTGCTCGCAGCGCAGCAACGGAATCAAAGTCTCCGCCGAGACTCTGTGCCCACTCGTCGTCGAGTTCAGGCAGTTCCTTTTTTCGCACAGCGGTTACTTCAGCAACGTACTCGATTTTCTTTCCCGCCAAACCGCTGGAATTGTAATCTGCCGGGTAATCCACTGTGAAAGTGCGGCTCTCGTCAGCGCTAACGCCGGTAAGGTTTTCGGTAAACTCCTCCATCACGCCGGGTCCGCCCAGAACTACTTCAACCTCGTCAACTTTAATCTCATCGGCTTCGGGTTCGTCGACGAATTTTCCCCGCGCATTTATGGTGACGGTGTCGCCTGATTCGGAGACGCGATCTTCTACGGGTTGCAGCGATGCGGAGGCGTCGCGCAGGCCTTCGATCATCTTGTCGACGTCGGCGTCTGTTACGGGGCGGGTGCGCCGGTCAGCTTCCAGTCCTTTATAAGTATCGAGTGTGATCTCGGGGAGGACGTCGACACCGATCTTCAGCTTCAGCGATGCTTCACCGAGATGTTCCATGTCCTGAGTATTATCAAACTCGACCTGGGGGTCTCCGAGCGCCGTCAGCGAATGCTCATGGATCGCGTTGTGAATGGCCTGGGGAAGCAGTTCGCGCAGGACCTCGCTTCTGATCTCGCTTTTATATCGAGTGCGCACTACGGAGGTTGGCGCATGTCCGGGACGAAAGCCCGGCACGGTTGCAGCTTTGCCGTATTGCTGGGTGACGCGATCGTAAGCGCTGCGCACCTCCGCCGGCTCGATCTCGATTTCGATCTCCTTGCGTGTTGGGGAGACGTCTATTAGTTCGGTTTTCATTTTGTTTGAGTTCAGTCTGCTTTGCCCGAAAGCCCTGATCGGACTTCTTCTCTGTGCAATCTCTGTGTCCTCTATGGTTAAGGATCATTCGTAAAAACAACCACAGATACACAGAGGTTGCACAGAGAATCAGACTTTTCGGGCCAAGCCAGTCCAGTTCTATTGGTGCGAAAGGGGGGACTCGAACCCCCACACCTTTCGGTACCAGATCCTAAGTCTGGCGCGTCTGCCAATTCCGCCACTTTCGCTCTTAAAGCTTTTGAAGAATAGCACGCGAAGCGAGGATTCAAAAAAGGTGTCAGATAAGTCCTATAGGACGTATCGGACACATAGGCTCGATTGCTTTTTACCGGACGCGATAATCGATCTTCGGCTTGCCGAGGAAGTCTTTGCCGGTGTGCTTTGTGATGAGGCCGAGTTGCTCGAGTTCGAAATAGGCGCGCTGGATTTCACCTTTGTCGACCGAGAGTTTTTGCGCGAGCGCGGCGGGTGAGGGAAGTGATTCACCGGATGCAACAGTCTTGTCTTTGATTTGGTTCTCGATCTGCTGACGCACCTGCGCGTAGACCGGGTTGTGCGACAACTCCTTTAATTCAATCTTCATTTTGTGTTCTTTGTGCCTCTTTGTGGCTCAAAGCGTGCGCGTCACTTTTGACAACGATCGTGGCGCATCCGGATCAAGCCCTTTTGCCTCGGCAAGCAGCGCCGCAAAAAGTTGACCGGGAACTATGTACGGTATAGGCGCGAGAAACTCATCGATCTCACGCGACATAACGATCGAGCGAGTGCACATACTCGCAGCATCGATGTCACTCGTGATTGCGAGAGTGTCAGCGTGCAGTTCGCGGAGTCGTTCGATCAAGCTCTTCACACCGGGCAACATCACGCCCGGTGGTGCAAAAAGAATTACCGGAAAGTGGCGCTCGACCATTGCCACTGGTCCATGCAGGAAGTCGGCTGACGAGAAACGCTCAGCGACTACGTAACAAGTCTCCATCAATTTCAAAGCCAGCTCGTAAGCGTTCGCGTAAGCCAGCCCGCGTCCTACGACCACGCAGTTTTCCATGAACACGTAGCGTTGGACCAACTCGAGTATAGCTGGTTTTTGCTCGAGCGCCCCGGCGACGAGTTGTGGAATCGCTTCGTACGAAAATGGCGCAGGACTCTGGGCCAGTTCGGCGGCGAGCATATAAAACAGGAGCATCTGCCCGGTGAAAGTCTTTGTCGCTGCTACCGAGCGCTCGCGCCCGCCGTGCGTTTGTAGTGTTTCGTGCACCAGGTCAGTCATCGACGAGCCGGGTTCATTCGTGATGCCGATTGTGTATGCGCCCGAGCGGCGAGCACTTTCGAGAACGCGATTGATGTCTTCACCTTCACCCGATTGAGAGACGCCGACAACTAACGCATGGTCCAACTTGAGGCGTGCGCCGTAGATCGTATGAACTGAAGGAGCAGAGAGAGAAACCGGAATGCCCGTGGTGATCTCGAGCAGGTAACGGCCAAACAGCGCGGCGTTGTCGGAGCTACCGCGAGCGACAAGAACGATCAGGTGAATGTCGCGCGCCTTCAGCAGGTTTCCGAGTTTTGCGATCTTTGCACGCTCTTCCGCAATCGTGCGTTCGAGTGCAGCCGGTTGCTCGGCGATCTCCGCAAGCATTAGGGACATGTGGCGGTCGATCACTTTAACACGAATTGAGCCGCGGATGAACGCGGATATACGGATCAGAGGAAGCGGTCTCGCTGATTTGGTTCAGGCAGCATGCAGGTCTCGTATTTGCCGAACACCTGATACCGGTTGCGCGCTACCAGGCCGTAAACCAGGTTGCGAAGAGGACGCGGGACGACCTGGCCCAACGCCGCCGCAGCTTTCCAGAACCTTCCCAACTCACTACACGCCCGCAGGATTGCGTCTGAGCGATTTAGCACTCGCTCATCCGGTTGCTCATAATTTACGACCACTTGAACAGTGTCGAGGTCTGTTGGATCTATTCCGTGGCCGCCTAAGACCTGCGCAGCGAAGTCACTTTGCAGTGAAGCAAACCGCAACGCCCCGCGCTTGTCCCGCTTAATCAGAAACTGCACGAGGGTGTTGCAAAGTCCGCAAACACCATCGTAGAAGATTATCGACATCAGGGATTCAACAGGGATTAGACTAGCTTTAACCGAAAAGTCCTGATCGGACTTCTTCTCTGTGCAATCTCTGTGTCCTCTGTGGTTAAGGATCATTCGTAAAAACAAACACAGAGACACAAAGGACACAGAGGTTGCACAGAGAAATCAGACTTCTCGTGCAAAGCCGATTAGACTTTTACTTCACCCCCGTGATTCTGTAAATCCTGCCTACGTTTTCTCAGTATCAATGCTGAAACCAGCGTCATGATCACTCCGACCGGAAGCGGCTCGAGGAAAGTGAACGCGGCATTGATGAGAGGATTGTCGTACATAGCCTTGAAGTTCTTCATCTGCTCGGTTTGTTGTGCGATCTCCTCAGCCGACGCACCGGAGGCCCGAGCCTTCTCAATCAGGTAGTTCGCATATTTGTCGCCAAAATCCGGCAGGAAGTTGAAATACACAATTTCCCACGTTACGACGTAGCAAACACACGATATCAACATTATTAGAAACCCGACGCCGAGAGCCTGGCCAAAGGTGATGTATCCCTTCCCGACGTTCTCGCGATAAGAGCGAATGCCGAAGAATACAAGCAGGAACGAAAGCACCATCGCGGTGTAGCCGACGATAATTCCGCGGTCGAAGCCGATCTGCTCGATGAAAGGGATGGTTGCGACCATCAACAAGGAAGAGATAGCGCCTGAGATCAAGCCGAAGGTCAAAACGGTTTTCTTCATGACAAAGCCTCCCGACTGAGTTTGGAAATCTTCGGGCGCAAACTAGCTTTGTGACGTCGAGTTGTCGTCATACTTTTGGATGATTTCGTTGGATTGCGGGGAAATCATACTTTCGGGTCAGGGAATCAGTCCCATCTCCTTCCCGATCTGTACGGCTTGTGTGCGTCGCTTGGCGCTGAGTTTGTCGAAGAGGCGGCTGGAGTGCGTCTTAACAGTGTTTTCACTGACAAACAGTTTATCGGCGATCTCGCGGTTGCTCATTCCCTTTGCGATCAACTCGAGGATCTCGAGTTCGCGTTTGGTGATGCCGAGGTCTTTCAGCCGCTCCTCATTTAAAGCAAAAGGCTGCGACGACGACGGCACCGGGACTTCCTTAACGACCAGGATCTCCTTCTTTTTAGTCAGCTTGAGGCCAAGCCAGATGCCGAGGGCGGCGAAGAGCAGGGCAATCAACCCGCCGTAGATCTCGAGCGAGTGCTCCACGACCAGAAATCGAAACTCAATCAACTTGAGGACTACGATCAGAACGCCACCGCAAAGGCCGTAGATGAGTGCGTGGATGAGCGTCTGTCTCTTCACCGCGGAGATTCTACAACGATGCAAGGCCATCCACAGATTACGCCGGTTAATCTGTGTAATCTGTGGATTAAGCCGCCTTGGCTTCACGAACCGGCGCCTGCCCGAGATTCTCCATCAACTCCTGAAACCCTAAAAGATCCAACGACTGTGGCCCATCCGAAAGCGCACGCTCCGGACATGGATGCACTTCAATCAACAACCCGTCAGCGCCTACTGCAACCGCTGCTTTCGACATCGGACTAATCAAACTCCGCAACCCGGTTCCATGTGAAGGATCCGCCAAAACGGGCAGGTGCGATAACTCTTTCACGAGTGCGACTGCCGCCAGATCGAGTGTGTTGCGTGTCGCCGTTTCGAATGTCTTGATGCCGCGTTCACATAAGACTACGTTCGCATTCCCACCGGCCAGCAAGTACTCGGCCGCTAACAACCACTCCTTCACCGTCGCGGATGGCCCACGCTTCAAGAGCACCGGCTTTGAAACGCGCGCGAGTTTCCGCAAGAGCGAGAAGTTCTGCATGTTGCGCGCGCCGACCTGCATCATGTCGGCATACTCCTCGACTATCTCCACGTCAGCTTCGCTCATTACTTCAGTCACGATCGGCAACCCGGTTTCTCTGCTCGCCTGCCGGAGAAAATGCAGTGCTTCGACTCCGAGTCCCTGAAAGTCGTACGGCGAAGTGCGCGGCTTGTAAGCACCACCGCGAAGCATGCTCGCGCCCGACGCTTTCACGGCGTGCGCAGTCTCCATCAGTTGCTCTTCCGATTCCACCGAGCACGGCCCGGCGATCACAACGATGTCTCCGTTTCCGATCTTTGTTCCACGCACGTCGACAACCGTGCGCGTTTGTCGCAACTGCCGGCTCACCAGCTTAAACGGATGAGATATCTGGATGACGTCGGCAACTCCGGGAGCAGCGCGGAGCGCTTCGATTTCCGATCGACGCCCACTGCTGCCTACCGCCCCGATGATGGTGCGCTCCGCGCCTGTGACTACGTGTGCCTGGAAACCACATTCCTTAATTCTCTCAACGATGTGGTTGATCTCATCGGGGGTTGCGTTGTTTGACATATTGACGATCATGATGTGTGTTCCTTTGCTGACAACAAGATAAATCGAGTGTAGTTTTCCGCCTGGTCCTGGATGCTTTTGCGAATAATCGATCCGCCGTAGAGTTCGGCGGCGCGTTGTCCGGCGATCGCCGCCCATTTGGGATCACGGCGGCGCATAACTTCGGCAACGCTTCCCGCGGTATCTTCGGCGAGAACGGATCTGAGTTGGGGATTCGATTCAAAGAAGCGGCTGCACTGCGCGAGTGCAACCGGGTGAGACTGCACTGTTTCGATCGTGTCGAAGGTTGCGTCACGACAAGCGATCAGGTGTTGTTCGATCTTGATTTCAACTTCATCGAGTACTCTCAGTGTGGTCGAGAGCACCAGATCGACTGACAACTGCACCGCGCCGGCAATACTGTTTTCAACAGGGGCGAGGAGATAGTCCGCCACGTTGAGACTGTTGAAGAGCTCGTCGAAAGTCCTGCGCGGGACCAATTCAATCTCAGGGCCGAGCAACTGGAGCGCAGCTTCCTCACTGAACGCGCCGCGTTCTCCCTGGAATGCCACTCTTGGTTTTCTAATAAGCCTGTTCACGCGATACTCACTCCTGACTGAACCCGCCGCGATTCGCGAATGATGCGCCGGAAGACTTTGTCGATGGCACGTTCGTCGAGTGGTCCGGAATTGATTTCCTGAAGGCGTTGCAGCACGGTTCGTTCACGATCGGGGTCGCAAAATGGGAGGTCTGCGGCCTGCTTGAGCGCTCCGACTTTCAAAGCGAGACGCGCGCGCATGTTAAGTAGTCGAAGCAGTTCGGAATCGATATCGTCGATTTCTCTGCGCCAGTGTTCTATGTCCATGATCAAGCTCCTGGGCGTTAACACAAAAAAACCAGCCGCGATTATTAGGATCGCGGCTGGCTCGTTGAAGGTGTTGTGCTTGCGTTTAGGTCTTCAGCACGTCGTTTTCAAACTTCGCCGGTCCGCTCTCCTTAAAAAAGAAGAAGCGGTAGTTAAAGGCGAAGTAGAAAAATGTACGAGTGCTATTCATGACCTCGGCTACTATAGGCAGGCGTGAAATGCCTGTCAAGAATTTTTCTCTGTGCAATCTCTGTGTTCTCTGTGTCTCTGTGGTTGAATGGACAAACTCACCACAGAGACTCAGCGAACACAGAGATTGCACAGACATCTGCACGATATATTCGCCTTAATCAACTCGGCTTTGCGCCTGCGGATATCAAGACTGCCATCGCCTTTGCACGTGAACCACTGCCAGACGAGTTCAGCCTCGTAAACGTCAACACAGGCGCAGCGGTTTTCAAAGGCAAAGTTACCCCAGTCGCAGGATCATGGGGCGAGTTCAAGCATCATGGCGATCTCGATTTCACTGCCTTCAGATCGGAAGGCGCCTACGTTATCGAATTAGATTCGGTGCGTTCGCCCAAGTTCACGATTAGCCGAACTGTAAATGCTCAGCTCCCCGATCAGTTGCTCGAGTTCATGCGACAACAACGTTGCGGCTATAACCCATACGTCGATGCGGCGTGTCACACTTTCGACGGCCGCACAGCGTTTGGCCCTATGCCTCCCGGCACGTACATCGACGCCTCCGGTGGTTGGCACGACGCCGGAGATCAACTGAAGTACTTGCTAACCGCGAGCAACGCCACCGCGCAGATGCTGCTCGCCTATCAACTCGCACCAAAGCGCGCGTTCGCCGACAACTTCAACAACCTGGGACAGCCGGGCGCGAACGGCACGGCGGACATTCTTGACGAAGCTTTGTGGGGACTCGCATGGATGTTGCGACTACATCCGGCACCCGATCACCTCTATCACCAGGTCGCGGACGATCGCGATCATAAAGGCTTCCGCTTACCGCAGAATGAGACGGTCGATTACGGCTGGGGAGCCGGCAGTTACCGTGTTGTCTATTTCGCTGACGGGCAACCGCAGGGATTGCGCCAGTACAAGAGCGACTCGAACGGTGTCGCTAATCTTGCCGGTCGCTATGCGGCTGCGATGGCGCTCGGCTACCAGATTTGGAAAGACGATCCACGCCTGCGATCGTTTGCACTAACGTTGCTTCAAGCCGGCAGGGAAGTGTACGCGTTGGGCCAGGCAAAAGAAGGAGTGCAGCAGGGCAACTCGTATGGTGCTCCATACCGCTACGCGGAAACTACCTGGGCTGATGATATGGAGTGGGGTGCCGCGGAACTATTTCGCGCGACGCGTGATGCTCGCTATCTTCGCGACGCGAAGCGATATGCGTTACTCGCCGGCAGCGAATCGTGGATGGGAAAAGATGAAGCGGGTCATTACCAGTACTATCCGTTCATGAACACCGGCCACTTCCGGTTGTACGATCTGGTCGACGCGCGCACGAAAAAACAGCTCGCTGCGTTTTATCGCGAGCAGATCGAGCGCTCCTTGAAGCGCGCTGGGGAGAATCCTTATCGCATCGGCGTGCCGTTTATCTGGTGCTCCAACAACCTGGTCGTGGCGCTCGCCACGCAGTTGCTGCTTTACGAGCGCATGACCGGCGACAAGCGTTATCAACAGTTCACATCCAAACAGGTTGATTGGTTGTTGGGAAAGAACCCGTGGGGAGTTTCGATGTTCACGGGTATTCCCGCGGACGGAGTCTACCCAAAGGACGTTCATCTCTTCACGAACGCGCTGTTGAAAAAGATGGTGCGCGGCGGGTTAGTGGATGGGCCCGTTTATAGAAAGGTGTTTCAGAGTCTGCGGGGTGTCTCGATCAGAGAGCCCGATCCGTTAGCGGCGTTTCAGGACGATCGCGCCGTCTATCACGACGACATCAGCGACTACTCGACGAACGAACCGACGATGGATGGAACCGCGTCAGCAATTTTGTTGTTTGCTTTAAAGCACCACGGATGAACACAGATTGATGACGGATCTAATCCGTATCAATCCGCGTTAATCCGCGGCTGGATTTATGGTATTAGCAACAGCTTCCCGGTGGTTTTGCGTCCTTCGAGATCGCGGTGGGCTTGTGCAGCCTCAGCGAGGGGATAAGTTTTATGGATTCGAAGTTTCAGATCGCCACGCACGATCATCTGCAACACATCATTCGCACGCCACTCGAGTTCTTCGCGTGTCGCGGTATAGTGGCCCAATGTTGGACGCGTGATAAAGAGCGACCCTTTTTGCGAGAGCTTGATTAAATCAAACGGCGGTACAGCGCCGCTCGATCCGCCAAACAACACCAGGTAGCCACGAGGTCGAAGCACGTCAAGGTCTCTGTCAAACGTGGCCTTACCCACGCCGTCATAAACGACGTGCACGCCGTTGCCGTCCGTCAGTCGTTTAGTTTCAACTTCAAAGTCGCTCTCGGTGTAAACGATGCATTCATCTGCGCCTGCGTCGCGCGCGAGTTGCGCTTTGTCGTGCGTTCCCGCAGTGCCAATTACGCGCGCTCCAATCTTCTTCGCCATTTGGACCAGCAGTAGTCCGACGCCGCCAGCCGCGGCATGTATAAGCGCCGTCTCACCACTTTGCAATTTGTAGCTGCTGTACAAAAGATAATGCGCAGTCATGCCTTGCAGCATGGCCGCCGCCGCCTCTTCAAAATCCAATTCGTCCGGAATCTTTACTAAGCGACTCGCCGGAACCGCGGCGTACTCAGCATAACTTCCTAACGCGCTCGTATAAGCAACGCGATCACCGGGCTGTAGCGTAGTGACGTCACTGCCGATCTCTTTGACAACACCCGCGCCCTCCTGTCCGTTCACAAACGGAAGTTGCGCCGGATAGCGGCCTTCACGAAAGTAAACATCGATGAAGTTCACGCCGGCGGCCTTGATCTGAATCACAGCTTCGTTTGACTTTGGAGATGGAACCGGCAGATCAACCGCGGTGAGCACTTCCGGCCCGCCGACCTGGGAAACTTGAATGGCTTGCATGATTCGAAATTTTGCCACAGATGGGCGCGGATCTGTGGCAAAATCTGCTCCTGCCTTGCTCGCAAAATCTCCACAATGCGAAAGGAGTTGTTGTGCCTAATAATCGAATAGTACTGTCAGCTCTGGTCCTTCTTCTGACTATCGCCCTATCCCAACCATTGCTGGGTCAGAAGAACGCTTCCGACTCCATCAAGATCCCATTCGAAACTTACAAACTCTCAAACGGTCTCACGGTGATCTTCTCCGTGGATCGCACCACGCCCACCGTTGCCGTTAACGTTTGGTATCACGTCGGATCAAAAAACGAGATGCCTGGCCGCACCGGTTTTGCACACCTTTTTGAGCACGTGATGTTCACAGGCTCCGGCCACGTTCCCTATGGACTGCACGACAAACTCACAGAAGGTGTCGGCGGAAGTAACAACGGTACGACAAACCCTGATCGCACCAACTACTTCGAAACCATTCCTTCGAACTATCTCGAGACGGCGTTGTGGTT
This sequence comes from Pyrinomonadaceae bacterium, assembly GCA_025922875.1. GTDB lineage: Bacteria > Acidobacteriota > Blastocatellia > Pyrinomonadales > Pyrinomonadaceae > PSRF01. The sequence goes on along the minus strand of JAICGZ010000055.1, from coordinate 5,104 downwards.
GGAATCGGATCGCATGGGATTTCTGCTCGACAAACTCGACATCGCCAAGCTCAACGCGCAGCGCGATGTCGTCAAAAACGAGCGGCGGCAGAGTTACGACAACCAGCCGTATGGTCGAGTGGGAGAAATATTCTCCGCGGCAATGTATCCCAAGGGCCATCCGTATTCGTGGCCGGTCATCGGTTCGATGGCTGATTTGAGCGCCGCGTCCGAGGAAGACGTTAAAGCTTTCTTTCGACTCTACTATGCGCCAAACAACGCGACGCTGGCTGTAGTCGGAGACTTCGATCCGGCGCAAGCGAAGGCATGGATCGAGAAATACTTCGGCGACCTTCCGAAAGGGCAACCAGTGCAAAGACCGAAAGTACCGCTCGGGAAGTTGGATTCCAGCAAGCGTCTGGTCTATGAAGATCGCGTGCAGGTGCCGCGGCTCTACATTCAATGGCCCACCGTCGGGTTCAAGAATGACGACGACTACCCGCTGTCGGTAATGAGTTCGATTCTATCGGGTTCACGAACGGCCCGTTTGACGAAAGCGTTGGTCTACGACTCGCAGCTCGCATCGCAGGTGTTTGGTTTTCAAAACGCCGCTGAGGACGTGGGGGTATTTCAAGTCACCGTCATTCCGCGGCCCGAGCACAGTCTTACCGAACTCGAAGCTGCGGTCGATCAAGTGATTCAGAAGTTTGTCAGTGAAGGTCCGACAGCCGAAGAGTTGCAGAAAGCGAAGAGCGGACTCGAGCTGAATTTCTTGCGTGGCCTGGAATCGAATCTGGGCAAAGCGAACCAACTGATCAGCGGCGCGGTTTTCTACGGCAATCCGGGTTACTTCAGTACTGATTATCAAAAGACGCTGGCAGTGACCGCGGCAGATGTGAAGCGCGTTGCGAATCAGTATCTCACGCGTTCTCGCATCGTGCTGAGCGTTGTGCCGAAGGGCAAAAAAGATCAGGCTTCCAAAGCTGCCGAAAGCGAAGCCGTCAGTGTGGTGATTGAAGGGCGACGAGGAGGTAGATCATGAAAAGACAAAAAACTCTCGCATTGGCAGCGGCGGTCATAATTAGTCTGGCGAACATTGCCGCACTCGCGCAGCAGCCGCTCGACCGCACGAAAGTTCCGCCTCCGGGTCCGACTCCCGTGCTGCGTGTTCCCACATGGACCAAGACTCAGCTGGCAAACGGCGCGATGTTGATCGTGTCGGAGCGTCATAGCTTGCCGCTGGTTTCTTTCACGATCACGTTTCTTGGCGGCTCCAATCAATTTGAAGCTGCGGGAAAGCGTGGTGTAGCGGCAGCCACTGCCTCCATGTTGACGGAAGGAACCAAGACGAAAACCGGCGATCAAATTTCCGATGCGCTGCAACTTCTCGGAACGAGCGTCAATGCCGGAATCGGCGGTGAGGAAGGATCGATTGGCTTTGTCTCGACAGCAAAGAACTTCGACGCCACGCTCGCGATCCTCGCGGACATGATGCTGAACTCGACTTTTCCTGCGGACGCACTTGAAAGATTGCGTGCTCGAACGCTGGTTAGCCTGACGCAAGCGAAGGATCAGCCCGTCGTCGTCGGCTCGCAGGTGTTTGCAAAGATCCTTTACGGCGATGCGCATCCTTACGGCCAACGCGTCACTGAAACTTCAGTGAAGGCGATCACGCGTGATGATGTTGTCGCTTTTCAAAAGGCGTACTTTCAACCGGGGCGTGCAATCATCACTGTTGTCGGCGACGTTACCCCCGCGAAAGTGAAAGCCTCAATCGAAAAAGGTTTGGCTGCATGGGCCAAAGCCGGTGAGAAGCCGGCGTTTGATTATCCGAAGCTGCCCGAACTCCAGCCCGCGAAGATCTATCTGGTTGATAAGCCTGGCGCCGCGCAGTCGGTAGTTAATATTGGACTGCCTGGCCCACCGCGAAACACGCCCGACTATTTTGCGCTCCAGGTGCTGAACACGATTCTTGGTGGGCAGTTTCAGTCGCGACTCAACGCGAACATTCGCGAGCAGAAGGGTTATAGCTACGGCGTGAACTCGGGTTTCAGTTACGGCAAAGGGCCGGGTGCGTTCCGCGCGGGTGGCTCGATCTTTTCCGCGAAGACTGACGCTGCGTTGATCGAGTTCATGAAGGAGTTGAAAGGAATCGTCGGCGAGAAGCCGATTACGGATGAAGAAATCACGACGGCGAAAGAGTCGCTGATCCAGGGTCTGCCACAGCGTTTCGCTTCCGTGTCGGCGATTAGCAACGCGATCACTTCATTGGTCGTACAGGGGTTGCCGGATGATTACTATCAAACGTACGCGAAGAACGTGTCGGCGGTGACGAAGGAAGATCTGCTGCGCGTGGCGAAGCGATACATCGACTTGAATCATCTGGCGATTGTGATTGTCGGAGATCGATCGGCGGTGGAATCTGCGTTGAAAGCCACCAACATCGCGCCCATCACCATCATCGACATCGAAGGCAATCCCGTTTCTACTTCACCCGCCCCGAGCAACTAAGGCAATCCACAGATTACGCAGATTCATCTGTGTAATCTGTGGACACTATTCTTTGTTGTTAACCCGCGTGACCTTTGCCTCAATAGGGCGAGGCGCTCAAACTGTCGCGTCGTAGTCGAAGACGATTTGCATGAGACGATGGGCCAAAGCTTCGGGGACGAGGGCGAGGGTGGTCTTGCGGAAGCCTCTGGCCCAGATGTTCTCCCACTGGCCTATGCTTCCGTAATAGCGTGAGTATTTACTCATTGCTGACGTGCGGCGGTAGCGGCAGCGCTCGTACGCTCTTAATGCTTCTTCACTCGCGCCGTATTTGTGAAAGCATCGCGCCAGCACGGTGGCGTCTTCCATTGCGAGGCAACCACCCTGGCCGAGGTTGGGTGTTGTTGGATGAATTGCGTCCCCTAACAGCGTCATTCGTCCGCTGCCCCAGCTTTTGTTTGGAGGACGATCGAAGGCGTCGGTCTTCAGGATTGACGATCGTGGCGTGGAGTCGATGAGCTCGAGAACCGGTTGATACCAGCCTTCGAATAAGGACAACAGGTCACCAGCATCGTTGGCAGAAGCCCACCAGCCAAGCCGGCCCAACCCAACCGGACCGATGCCGAATCGCTTACCGCGCCCGTGAATCTCGAGCGCAGTCGCCGGTGGAATCGTCGGCGGAACTGCCGGAGAGATTCCGCGCCAGACAGTGTACCCGCGATAGACAGGCTCACCGTCGTTGATGAATTGCGCGCGGACGCGCGAGTGAATGCCATCGGCGCCGATCAGAAAGTCGGCCTCTGTTGTAAGACCATTAGCGAAGATCGCGATTACCTTATCGCCTGGTTGCGTGTAACTGATGAGCGTATGTCCGAGATGGATCGGCGGCAGTGCCTGAACGAGAATGCTCTGCAAATCGGCACGGTGAAGAGCGAGAGCAGTAGAAATCGAAACGCGGTTAATGAGCCAGCCTTTTTGGTCCAGCCAGCGTATCTCTTCTATGACGCCGGCTTTCTCGAGGATTTTGTCGGCTAGTCCCAGACGCGCAAGGATTCGCATCGCGTTGGGCCAGATGGCGATTGCGGCGCCCACGTCGAGCAGCGCCGGTGCTTGTTCGTAAACTTCAGGTTCGAAGCCGACCTGTCGCAGAGCTATTGCGGTTGTTAGACCACCAATACCGCCGCCAATGATTGCGATGCGCACCATTCGCGGCAGAGTATATCCACAGATTACGCAGATTCAGCGAGAGACTTGATGTGCAGCAGAACTCTTTTGTGAATGCGGTGAATAATGTAGTCGGACCATAAATGCCAGTACGGCGCCGGCCAGTATCGGTTTTGGTACCATGTTGTTCCTTCAAGCAGCGTGGTACCGTCCGGCAGAGACTTCAATTCAAACTGTCCTTGTTTCGAGATCAAGTAGTTCTCCAGATGTGGTGGTCGCAAATCGCTGTAGAGTGATAACTCCTCCATCGAACTCGGTTGAGCAGTCACGTCAAATCGCAACAATCGAGGTTCATCCCACACCGTAATAGGCTCGACGAATTCACCCGTTGAAAATACACAGTGTCGCACTGCGCCCACGCCCTGACCCCTGATCTCGGCGCGAATGGGATACGCTATTCCTGCCCTGAACATTAATTCCGCCGGCGGCGGGAGTTCTGAAAACGAAACCACGTGAGACCAAACAGTCTGCGGATCGGCATTGATAACGACTGACGTTTTGACTGTATGGAGTCGAGGAGTTTCACCCAAACTGTGTTCAAGCAAAATCAGTCCGGGCATCAAAAGAAATCCGACTGAAGCAACGCGCAAAGTGTTTGGCGAAAAGGACGGGCGCTGCTGAAGTATGAAGCCCATTAAACCGCCAAACAACGCAAGAATGACGCCGAGCGGCAGAGCCATCATGAGACAGATAACACCCTCGACCGCAAAAGCAAACAAAGCCAGCCCGACAAGTGCGGTTGAAAGACTTGCCACCGCCAAACATTTAACGAGTGAGCGCGGCCGGTGAACGCCGTAGATCAAAGTTGAGTTGAATCCCAGAAAAAACGGAATACCAACGAACAGGCCCCATCCATAGTTGCCGAGATGGTTGGCGCTGAGTGCCGTGACGACAAGAGCGAGTATTGCGGTGACTACTATTCCGAAAACCGCACTGCCAAATTCGCTTTCCGGGATCAGCCGGCTACTTCGGGAAGGGACACTGGAACCTCGATCAAGTGACTGGTTCGACGGAACGGCGATGAGAATTATGAAAAAGATCAAATTGAGAAACGGCAGGAAGAAAAATATTACGAGCCACAGGGGCAAGTCTGCGTCCCTGAGTCGTCGCAGGGTTAGTACCGTGCCGATCCAAACAAAGGGTAGTGCAACCGTGACCAGCGATGCATAGAAGTTAGCTTCTCGCGACGTGATCCCCTCGATGCCTTGCGGCCTGTCAAATACCCAGTAGTTAAAGATGCTCCACGGATGGCCATAAGCAGCAGCTAAGAAACGATCGATGTTGTGCTTTATAGCAAGTAACACCGCACCCGTCGCCAGGTAACGCGCTCGACCAATCCGGCCCTGCCAACTCCAAAGATTGAATACTTGTGAGCTCAAGTTTTCACTCCTTCCGGCTAATTAAGATCCTC
>JAICGZ010000054.1 GCA_025922875.1 Pyrinomonadaceae bacterium | reverse complement strand
GAAAGCGGGATCAGAATTCAAAGGCAAGCGTGACGAGATGATGAGGGGCGCTGGTTCGGGTGGCCCCTCGATGCCGTAAAGTGTTCCAGACTCTTTCAAGCCACAAAGAAGCACGAGAATTGGGCGAAACTTTTGTGCTTCTTTGTGGCCGTCTTCATCGAAGATAAACAAAGCCTCGCCAGGGGCTTTTGAAACCTTCACGACCTTCTTTATCTATAGCCCAAACACGCCATCTTCCCGGCTGTGCTCCGACAAACTGGAATTCATAAAGTGAAAAATGCTCAAGCGCCGTCATGGGGTGCGCTTTTTGAAATAACCGCTCCGCGTCGCCGTAATGTTCATCACGGAGACAGGAATACCCGAAGGATCATTGATGTATGACGATGCTGCCGCCGCCTAACACGGTGGTTGGATCATCGCCATCGGGTGCGTTGAGTTGGTTGTCGTAAATCAGGAGGAAGTCGTCGTCCCTCCAGATCTTGATCCTGAATTTGTCCTGCCCGCCACCGCCCGGTTGATCACCATCGATCGCCGTCAGCATAAATTGATAGTCACCGAGGCCATTAATCGTGCCAACGCCTTTGTACTGTGCCTTCCTGCCACCGGAAATCACCAGCCACTGAAAACTCTTGCTTTGGAACTTCAGACCGGCGGCATTGAATTGGAATTCAACATTCCCAGTCGGTGCGCTCGCGCCGTTCTGATACTTCGAGACAAAACCGAAGTTGGCCTTTCCGGTCGATTCCGGCATTACAGCGTACGCACCAGCGGGCGAATCGATCCAGCCGCCGCCGGCCACCCAGCCGCCACTCGGATCGTAAATTACAACGAGCGCTTCAAGACCATCTACGGTAGTTGCAGTGCCTGTTAGAAGGTCGTCGTCTGTCACTTTCAACGACACTTTGTAAAGACCAGGCTCGGTAAAGGTATGGGTCGTGCTTACAAATCCAGGTACGGGAACTATTCCGGGTTGAATAATCGAGTCGAAGAACCATTCAGCAGTATGTGTGTCCTCCGGGTTGTCGACGATCATGCCAGTGAAATCAACCGGCGTGTTGACGGCAAAGATGGAACCGCTCGCGGGAGATGTAATACTTACGATCGGTGGGTTATTGGTCCCATAACGCAATAAGACAGAATCAGAAAAGGTATGCTGTAAGCCATCGGAAGGATTGGGCGCCGGATCAGTAAAGAAATTTCCATAGCCCCCAACGACAATTCTGCCGTCCGGCTGCACGGCAACAGCAGTCGCAACCGCGTGCTCTCCGACCGATGTCGTCGCCAGGTCTTGTATTACGCCGTCCGGACTGAAATACGTTACAGTCATCTCCGAACGGCCCCCAAAGAAGACAGCACCTCCAGCTACTACGATCCTCCCGTTCGGCTTCAGCGCGAGAGACTCTGCGCGTAACTGGGCAACCTCAAATATTATGACTTTGCCATCCCCATTTGAGCCGAAGCTGTTGTCGAGTGAGCCATCAGGATTGAAACGGGCCAACACAGAGACGGGGCTGGAGAAGGCTTCAACGCTTTGTCCTACGGCTACGAGCTTGCCGTCAAGCTGAAGGCTAAGGTCCTTCGCGACACCGTCGGAAGAAAAAGAATTGAAGCTCGTTAGCACGAGACCGTCGCCGTCAAATGTGTTATCGAGTGAGCCGTCTGAGTTGTAGCGAGACAGACAAAACTCGAGACGGGTGTTAAGGCGGCAAACTCCGGCAACAGCGATCTTTTGATCGGGCTGGAGTGCAATACTGTTGTGAGTAGCCATTGGGGAAGTTGTAAATCCGGCTGGAACTGGATGGCTCACGCCCCCGACACCAAACGTGAAATCGAGAAAGCCAGACGGCTCAAAGCGCGCCAGCGTTGCGGTGGAGGAGGTGTCACGGCTTGAAAAGTTGGCTTCTCCTGCGACCACAATGTAGCCGTCGGATTGAATAGCGACATCCATGATTCGGGAGAGGCGGCCGATTCTCTCCGTGACGATGCCTCCGAATCCAAACGAGGTATCCAGCGATCCATCCGCGTTGTAGCGCACTACCGCGAAGCGTGAACTGAAGCTTGCGGCGCCACTACCGGCAACCACGATCTTGCCGTCCTCCTGAAGAGCAACGGCCATTGCTCGCGCATCAAAGAGCACATCTGTAGTGATGACGCCGTTGTTTCCGAAGGTGAAATCCGGTGAACCGTCGACGTTGTACCGCGCGACCATCATGTCCAAACGTTCCGCATCGGTCGCAAAGATACCACTGTGGCCAGTCGCCACAATCTTGCCGTCGGGTTGGATCAGGATGTCAGTGATTTGGTCAAATTCATTATGATCGGCAATGACACCACCGCCGCCGCCAAAGCTTGGATCAAGCTCGCTGTCCAGGGCCGCGACCGGTACGCTGGATAACAAAGAGACGCTTAATATCAACGCCACCAGGAGAACTGAATAACGAGAAACGAGGCGACGCACACCGGTGCATCGCGCAAATCTTGTTTGTTGGGTCATTTCTGCTCCTTGAATGAGGGCCAAAGTAGGCTCGTTTGGGTTACGAGTAGAGACCGATGAGGGGCGCCACTTCAGCCCAGTGAAGTGAAGGGCAGTTCCCGCTTGTTAGTAATACGTCTGGGCGACGATGAGTGGAGCAATGCTTATGCCGAGTGCGACAGTTGACTAATGCGAATGAAAGAGACGATTGTGTTCAGCAATCGCTGTTGAGCGTCTTCGATTGGAGACAGATTGCATGGCAAGTGAGTACGCTTGTTCACACTCCAGTTCAATTAGATCGATGATTATGCATAAATTTAAAATCGTTGCCCTTGCCGTATTTCTACAGATGCACATCGGTGCCGGTTATCTCTTCGCCCAAACCGGAAACATAACTCGCCAGGAAATGCTTCGAGGCTCGGTAACACCCGAGCGTGAATGGTGGGACTTGCTGCACTACCACCTGAAAGTGGAGTTCCTGCCGCAAACCAAACGTTTGAGCGGGTCCAACACCATAACTTTCAAGACACTAAAACCGGGAAGCAAAATGCAAATCGATTTGCAGCCGCCGTTAGCAATTACAAAAATTACTCACGGCGACTCGCAACTCAAATTTGAACGTGAGGGAAACGTTTACTGGGTAATGTTCGAGAAGCAACTTGCAACAGGAGCAGAAGATAAGATCGAGGTATTTTACGAAGGCGTTCCGGTCGTTAGTAAAAATCCGCCCTGGGTTGGGGGAATAACCTGGGGAAGAGACGATCTTGGCGAGCATTTTATCGTTACCACCGCCCAGGGGATTGGAGCAAGTATCTGGTGGCCCAATAAAGATCATGGATCTGATGAACCCGATCGCGGAATGCAAATTAGTGTAACGGTGCCGGAGCGCCTGGTGGCCGTGTCGAACGGTCGTTTGAAAAAGACGGACCATGATGTTGCCAATAAGAAGAAGACCTTTCACTGGGAAGTCTTGAACCCGATCAATAACTACGGCGTGAACGTCAACATCGGCAACTATGTGCACTTTTCCGAAAAATATAATGGCAAAGGCGGCGTGCTGGATGTGGACTACTGGGTCTTGCCGCACCAGAAAGAAGCCGCGATCACACAATTCAAGGAAGTGGCTCGCACGCTCGAGGCCTTTGAGCACTGGTTCGGAAAGTATCCTTTTTATGAAGACAGCTACAAGCTCGTCACAGTTTCATATCCCGGCATGGAACATCAAAGCTCAGTCACTTATGGCAACTGGTTCAGGAATGGCTATTTGGCGCGCGACCCGTGTGGCTGCGGCGTTGGCTTTAAGTTCGACTTCATCATTGTTCACGAATCAGCGCATGAGTGGTTCGGCAACAACATCTCGATGAAAGACGCTGCCGACATGTGGATTCATGAAGGCTTCGCCAATTACTCAGAGAACCTTTTTGTCGAATACCACTTCGGGAAGAAGGACGCGGAAGATTACGTGATCGGCACTCGTCGCGGCATTGACAACGACCGTCCCATCATCGGCGTTTATGGATCAAACAGGGAAGGATCGGGAGACATGTATCCGAAAGGCGGGAACATGTTGCACACGATTCGTCACATTATCAACGACGAGGCGAAATGGCTCTCGATCTTGCGTGGACTCAACGCTGATTTCTGGCACCAGACCGTCACCACAGAGCAGATCGAATCGTATATTTCGAATAAGGCCGGTATCGATCTCAGCAAGGTATTTGACCAGTACCTCCGGACGACAAACATTCCATTATTGAAGTACGAGTCAAACGGCAGGACACTGTCATTCAAGTATGAAAGAGTCGTGAAAGGGTTCGCGATGCCGGTTCGCGTAACGATTAATGGCAAGGAAACAGTAATAACGCCGAGCGAAGTCAAACAGACGCACGACTTCCCCGAAGAGATCAAAACATTCGAGGTTAATCGCAACTTTTACATTGACCTGAAGAAAACGGATCTGTAGTGTTCTCCTTCCGCGTTACTCAAGCTTTACCCGAAAAGTGGCATTCACGCTTTCTCTGTGCAATCTCTGTGTTCTCTGTGCCTCTCTGGTTCACCTGCTTAGAAAAACAAACCACAGAGGCAACACAGAGGTTGCACGGAGAAGAAGCGGGTTAATCTTAAGTCTGACATGCGTTGCACGACCACGAGCGTGAAAGACGGGGCCACAAAGAGGCACAAAAAGGATGCAAAAAATAATTCCCGTCTTCGTGATCTGTCTGCTTTCAACTATCGCGGTTTACGGGCAGACAGCCGTCGCGAATACAACTGCACTAAAAACTGCACTTCAGGCCAAACTGGATGAATGGCACAAGGCGGGCAGCTTTCCTGGCGCAACACTCGGTGTGGTGCTTGCGAATGGCGAATCCTTCGGCCTTGCAGTTGGGTTTTCAGATCGCGAGACCAAAACGCCGATGAGGCCCAACGATCGGCTGCCGGCAGGCAGCGTAGGTAAGACATTTGCCGCCGCCACTGCTTTGCAGTTGATCAAAGAGGGAAAAATCCGACTCGATGACAAGATCGAAAAGTACCTTGGACGCGAACCATGGTTCGCGCGTCTGCCGAATGCGAACGACATCACCGTCAGGCAGTTGATGAACCACACGAGTGGTCTTGTGCGTTATGAATTCAAACAGCAGTTCACGAAAGACCTGACCGCGAATCCAGAAAAGGTATGGAAGCCCGCAGAGCTTGTGGCTTACCTGCTTGATGAAAAACCGCCATTCGAGGCCGGCAAAGGCTGGGACTATTCCGACACGAACTACATCGTTCTCGGAATGATCATCGAAAAGGTGACGGGCAGAAAGTTCTACGAAGAAGCAAACAGACGACTCCTTAAACCTCTGAAGTTAACGGACACGATTCCGCAGGATGGACCAAGATTAAAAGGCGTGGTCCAGGGTTATGCAGGTTCTAATAATCCATTCGGCGGCACCGACGCAATGATCGTTAATGGGAAGTTTGCGATCAATCCGCAGTTTGAGTGGACTGGAGGCGGCTACGTTTCGACCGCGCAGGATCTCGCGCGTTGGGCCAAAATATTTTACGAGGGCAAGGCATTCTCGCCGGACCTCCTGCCGCAAGTTGTCGAGGGCGTCCCAGCTCCGATGCTCGGGCGTGAAAGTAAATATGGCCTCGGAGCAATCATCCGCAAAACACCGCTCGGAACGTCGTACGGACACAGCGGCTTCTTCCCTGGATACAGGACCGACATGATGTACTTCCCGGAGCATAAAGTCGCGGTGGCTGTGCAAGTGAACACCAGCGTGGGCCGCAGCCTCGGTAAGCCGCTAAGCACAGTTTTGGTTGAGGTGATGGAGGTAATCAAAAGTTAGCCACAAGAGGCGCCAAAAGCACAAAAGGGCTTTCGCCGAAATTTTTTGTGCTTTTTGTGCCTCTTTGTGGCTGGTTCGTTAGCGCAGGTGTTTGTTAAAGAATTCGAGGGTACGCGTCCACGCCAGTTTGGCTGCCTCTTCGTCATAGCGCGGTGTCGTGTCGTTATGAAAGCCGTGCTGTTTGCCCTCGTACATGTGAACCTGATAGACCTTGTTGTTGGCTTTGAGCGCCGCCTCGTAGGCTGCGATGCCTTCGTTGATCCGCTGGTCGTTGCCCGCGTACTGCAACAACAGCGGCGCTGAAATCTTCGGAACATCGTCCACGCTCGCCTGACGTCCGTAGAACGCGACGCCCGCGTTTAGATCAGCGCCCAGCCTGACGGCCAGTTGATTCACCATCCCGCCGCCGAAACAAAAACCTACCGCGCCAAGTTTACCGGTGGACTCGGAGCGTGCTTTGAGCCACTTCGCCGCCGCGACGAAATCTTCAGTCATCTTCTTTCCGTCCACTTTGCGGAAGGCTTCGGCGCCTTTCTCGTCGCTGCCCGGATAGCCGCCCACAGAAGTTAACCCGTCAGGCGCGAAGGCAATGAAGTTGGCGAGCGCGAGCCGCCGCGCCACGTCCTCGATGTAAGGATTCAGCCCGCGGTTCTCGTGGATGACGAGCACAACAGGCAGTTTCCCACTTTTCGCGGGGCGCGCCAGGTAGCCTTTGATCGAGCCGTTTCCTTCCGGAGACTGCACAGTTTCGTAACCCACCTTGATGCGTTTGTCGTCTGGCGGGACCTGCTGCGCCCATGCGTAGTTGGGTCTCAGGCTTTCGAAGATTGCCGCTGCAGTCAGGCCGCCGACCGCGAACTTGGCGGCGCCGTCCAGGAATGCGCGCCGGCTGATGTCGCCGTGCTGGTATTCGTGAAAAAGATCCAACAACTCCTGCGGGTAATCACTTGCTACTTTGCGTTCCATTCCTTCTCCTTAGTACTCGGTCAAGCGGGATGAGTTGATTCTGATTGATGCTTAAGTGATATCACGACCGGAGCCATCTTGACCATCGAACTCCGCCAAAATAGAGCAGACACACCTATCCCTATCCCGCACAGAACGCGAGCGTGCCCCCACAGCGAAGTAAAACGACGGTCTAGCGAATCAAATCAAGAATCGTCAGAATTATCATCGTGGTGATATCGGTCGATGTTGTCGTTGACGTTGTTGTTCCACTCGATGGGGGCGGCGGTGGTACAGCGCCCGGAGAGTGGATTGTCCCGGCAAACACAGAGACAGCGATTGTTATGCTCAGGATCGCAACGGTGCATGTTCGGCGTAAGGTCTTCACCTTTGGGTGTCCTCCAAGAGAAAAGAGATACAAAAGATTTTGCATCTCCGGAAATATGCAAAGCCTTTTGTATTTCACCCTAGACCACGATAACTTTTCTTGCAAGAGTGGCAGTGAAAAGCGTAAGATTTGCCCGCAGTTGCTGTCCTTGCGATCAAGCTGAACTTTTTAGTTCTCACATGACATTGACAGCCTCACTCTTGCGTGAATTAGTAGATCCAACCCTCAGAGTGGGAGGACGGGCGGAGCTATGCTGCGAACTCGCCAGGGAATTTGAGAACAAAGGCGATTATGAGGAAGCGCGGGAAGTGCTTAGTGGGTACTGGTCGGGTATTGGTGACCCTCCAAACCTCACCGGATTGGAACGAAGCACCGCCGCCGAAGTCCTCTTGCGGGCGGGAGTCCTGACGGGAATAATCGGAAGCGCTAGTAGTCAGATTCCGGACGCACAAGAGACCGCGAAGAATTTAATCAGCGAAAGCCTCGCCATTTTTGAATCCCAGCGTTATGCGGAAAAGATAGCCGAAGCACAGATTGAGCTTGCTCTGTGTTATTGGCGAACAGGCGACTTTAACGAAGCCCTGGATCTCCTTAAACTCGCGCTCGCGCAGGCTACCGATGACAGCGAGTTAAAAGTGAAGGCCGTAATTCGCTGGGGCATCGTGGAAATTGACGCCGGCCGTCTCACCGAAGCGTTACGATTCCTCACGGATAACGCCTCGCTGGTTGAGGAGATCAACAGCGACATGCTCAAGGGCTGTTATCACCAAACTCTCGGAGACGCACATAAGGATCTTTGGGAATCGGACACGCCAGGGAACTATCTCGATCGCGCTTTAATCGAGTATGCCGCCGCTAGTTATCACTTTGAACAAGCCGAACACCGGCGTTATCTGGCCAATCTCGAAAACAATCTGGGCATGATCTACTTCAGGATCAACCGCCGTAAAGAAGCACATGAGCATCTGGATCGCGCCCGGGTCATCTTTACCAATCTCAAAGACATTCGTGCAGTAGCGCAAGTTGACGAAACTCGCGCTCGCGTGTTTCTTCAAGAAGGACGTAACGTTGAGGCTGAAAAAGTTGCGCGTTCGTCTGTGAAAACTCTGGAAAAGAGCGACATGCAGTTGCCGTTGGCCGAGGCGCTCACAGCGCACGGAACGGCTTTAGCTCGACTTGAAAACTACGGCCTGGCGCTTTCTACCTTCCGTCGCGCTATCGACGTAGCTCAGCGCCTCGGCTCTTTCAACCGGGCGGGACAGCTCGCGCTCACTGCTTTTCAGGAAATCGGAGATCGCCTGGCGGTAAACGAAGGAGGAAGTCTTGTTTCCGGGCGGAAGTTAACGGAAGAAACACACTCCGTTGAGCACGACCTGATCAAACACTCGCTTGAAATAACCAACGGCAGCATCACCCGCGCCGCTCGCGCTCTCGGCATTTCGTATCAGGAATTGAACTACATGCTAAACACGAGGCACCAGGATCTGCTCACCAAACGCACCCCAATACGGCGTCGCCGGAAGCGCTGCCTATCTCACTAATTGAAGCCACAAAAGCACAAAAGGCACGAAAGGGAAACTTTTGTGCTTTTTGTGCTTTTTTGTGCTTCTTTGTGGCTATCGCTTCGAAGTGCTCGGCGAGCGATAAGTCACTCGCCAGATTTTGTTGGCGCCGTCATCCGACACAAGCATCGAGCCATCTTTTAAAAGGAGCAGGCCGACGGGTCGACCCCACACCTCGCGGCGGTCTTCGCCGAGCATCCAACCCGTCAAAAAATCCTCGTAGCCACCCTGCGGTTTGTTGCCCTTGAAAGGTACGCGGATGATTTTATAACCAGTGCGCTTGCTGCGATTCCACGAGCCATGCAGCGCGACAAACGCATCGCCGCGATACTCTTTGGGAAACATCTTGCCGTTGTAGAAAATAAGTCCGAGCACTGCCGAGTGAGCTTGAATCAACACCTCAGGCACAAGCGCTTTATTGACGAGTTCCGGACGTTCACCTTTTCTCCTCGGGTCTTCGTTCCGGCCGATATAGGAATAGGGCCAGCCGTAAAACCCGCCGTCTTTAACCTCGGTGAGATAATCCGGCGGCAGATCATCGCCGAGCAGATCACGTTCCTGCACCGCAGCCCAGAGCCGCTTGCTTGTGGGATGAAAAGCCAAACCGATCGCATTGCGTAGGCCACTTGCAAAGATGCGCTTACCCGATCCGTCCGGGTTGTATTCCATGATGGTCGCGCGCATCGGCTCTTTCTCGACGTCGACATTCGACTCAGACCCGACCGAGACGTAGAGCTTTTTTCCGCTCGGATCAAAAATCACGTTGCGCGTCCAATGTTGCCGGTAACCTCGACCCGGCAGATCGGCGATCTTTTCCGGTGTTCCCTGCGCTTCGACTTGTCCACTCTTGTAAGGAAAACGCAGGACAGCGTTGGTCGCGCCGACATAGAGATAGTCGTTCCAAAACGCCAGACCAAACGGCAACGACAAGCCGGAAGCAAAGGTGAAACGAGTCTCGGCTTTGCCATCACCATCGGTATCACGCAGAACAATCACCTTCGAGGCGCCTGCATCAGTTACGAAAACATCGCCATTGGGCGCCAGGGCCATCCAGCGCAAGTTTCTGAAATTGCCTTCCGCGAAGGTGCTTACTTCGAAACCCGGCGGAACGTTCAGATGAGCGTCCGCAGGTTGCGGAATAACCTTGGGTGGGTTTTCAACCTCTGGACCAAGATCAGGCGGCGGCAGAGAGGCAGGCCTTATCTCGTAACGACGAGGCGAAGAGGTTGAGACTGACTCTTTCGAGTCTCTTTTCTGCTGTACGAAAGCTGTGGAACCGCCGAACAGCAGGAATCCAATGCAGAGCACGACGAGAAGATAGGTCTTTTGTGTCATATGTCTATTCTGAGATTTCCTCTGTGCAACTTCGGTGTTCTCTATGTCTCTGTGGTTAACTTGTTGAGAAATTACCACAGAGGCACAGAGAACACAGAGGTCGCCCAGAGAAACAGTTCAAATTAGTTTCGTCATTGAGTCTTGGACGTATCAAATACAGCCTGATCGTACCACCAGAGCTTCTCGAAAAAGGATCGAGCGCGCGGCGAAACTTCCTTTCCTTCCACTCTGCCGATTATCTCCGAAATGCTGCGACGTCCATCAATTGCTTCCAGTATCCGCTTCTCGTAGGTATCGATGACAACAAACAGATCCTGAAACTGATGGAGCCGGTTCAACAATACACCCGCGGCGCCGGGAGGAAGCCGTTCCTGGGCGCACATGGTCCATGGAAGACGAACCGGCACATAACGCAAATAGCGCTCGTCATCGAAGCTAACCTTCAGGCTATTGTTGTTCATGTCGTTACGATAGGCCACGAAACTGTGGTTGTTCATCACGCCTCGCCACTGTTCCATTGCCGTGTACTGCTTACGTTCGGGAAGTGCAGACAGCCTCTCTGCATGCGGTGTCCTGGCGATCGCACCGCATTGAGGTAAGTAAGGCGCCTGCGAGTACCAACGCCCGAACATCAAATCATTGCGCTCGATAAAGTCGAACAGTTGCGGCACTGTGTACGACGTCTCACGCGGATTCAACAGTGCATCAGCCAAAAGATCGCCGTCCAGAAACTCCCTCGAGCCGCCCTGAGCAGCAAACAACGGATGATGTTGAGGCAGCGCCTTCAACACTGCAAAGAGCTCCGCAAGCTCTTGTCTCGATGTTCCGATACCGAGAGTCCGGCAGTATTCCTGAAGCACGTAAATGCCGGCTCGACCGTAAGGCGCGTACACCAGCACGTACATCGCGCCGTCGGGTTTCAACACGGATCCGAGTGCACGTAAACCCAGACCAGGATCAGCGAGATGATGCAGCACGCCCGTACAAATGATGACGTCGAAGCGCTGGTCCAGGTCGCTGACGTTTTCGACTGCCAGTTGCTGCGTTTTGAGATTCGTTAAATTGTATTTTCGCTTCAGTGTCTCAGTGTGCTCGATACTTGTCGGGGTAACATCGATACCAACCAGGCGTGCAGCGGGATGATTGAGTGCGTATTTTGCGGCTTCCGACGTTCCACATCCAGCCACGAGAACATCAAGATCGGCACGAAATTCCTTATGAGGCCACAGCAGATGGTACTCGGCACGATGAGCATTCTCGTCGCGCCACACGTCACGCTCCAGATTGTGTACAGGAGGCGGGTAGGGGTGACTAGTGTAGAACTCGCTGACTGGATCGGCGTTCACGCTGCTTGCAAAAGATTGCGATGTCATAACTGTTTCTTTTATCTCCCTGGAGTGCGCCGGCCTGGCGCCGCTTTGGTCCCCGATCAGGCATGATCGAGGTGAAAGCGGCGCGAGGCCGCCGCACTCCAAAGAGACGTCCTTAGTGTGATGTTTGAGAAGCAGGCGCCCTTCTGAGTGCGCGGCCTGCTCGATGGAGAAACTCGATCCGGCCACCTGGGCCTGCGATTAACGCGAATACCTGAGACGTACCGGACAAACCGAGTGAAAACACGCTCTCTTTCAACTTCCTGATGGGCCATTCACTCTTGCCTTCTCGCAGAAAGAGCCGGCGATTTTTCAAAACGATCTCCACTGTGTTCTCGTTGCTGTAGGTTCCAACATACGACGCCATCTCCTCATCGCTCATCGTTAATGCTTGAGTCGATGTTGCTGGCGGCGCTGGTTCCAGTGGCAACATCATCTCCATCGCCTTCTGCACTGTGGAATGAAAGAAGGCGTTGTTCCTATTCACCATCACAATGACAGCGAAGCGGTGCTTCGGCGCCATCAACATCTGTTCAGTAAACCCGGCCCAACTGCCGCTGATGCTCAACATGCGGACGCCGCGGTAATCTTCGGCCAGAAATCCGTAAGTGCTCTTCTGATCGTTTAGACTTGCCGGAACAGAGGCAACCGGCGTCGAAAGTTTGTCGATTAACGAACTCGACAAAACCTGTTTCCCTTCAATCCTGCCCTCATTCATGAACGCGATGGTGAAGCGCGCGAGATCATTCACGTTCGAGAACATCGACCCGCTGGGCCAACCAAAAGCCTCCAGCGCAAACGGTCGTACCTGCGCGAGTTTCTCTCCGCTGAATGAACGGTAACTCTGCGCAAACGGATAGGTCATGACCACAGACGGACGAAAGGTTGTTCTGCTCATGCCGAGAGGTTCAAAGAGAAGTTCGCCCATGACCTTTGCAAAGGGCTGTTTGCTCACCTCTTCAATCAGTAGTCCGGCGAGCACGTAACCCGGATTCGAATGCGAATATATTTGGCCCGGTGGGCTCAAGTAGTAGTCGTTCTTCCAGGAGCGCACAGTCCTCGCTAATGCCGAATCATCAAGCAAACCGTAAGTCGGATGCTCTTCTTTGATTCCCGCCGTATGGGTGAGGAGCTGGTGAGCGTTCACCGCTGACAGCTTTGAGCTTAAGCCGCTGACGTATTTGCCTACCGGCTGGTCCAGTCTGAGTTTTCCCTGCTCTTGAAACATGACCAGAGCGGCGGCTGTAAAGACGCTGGTGATTGGACCACTGCGACAGAGCATGTCAGTGGTCATCGGTGTCTGTGCTTCGAGGTTTGAGACACCAAAGGCTTTGGCAAAGACGATGCGATCGTCTTTTACGACGGCGATGGCGACTCCGGGTGTGCCGGTCCGCTTCATCGTTTGGACGACGCTTTTTTCCAACTCCTCGGAGACTGCGGCTACGTCCTGCGTGTACGCACAAACTGAGGCCACAAAGAGGCACACAAAGCACAAAAGAGTTTTTGTGATCCTTTTGATCATTAGAAGTCTCCGAACAGCTGGGCTATGCATCGCTAGGACGATGAACCAACAGTAAGCGACGTAATCAGGTCGTCGAGTTCCTGCTGGTTCAATTCCGCATCCGGAAAGTCAGAAGGTGTGTAACTGATCTCCTGAGCACTCTGGCAGTGCTTGATTAACACGCGCAACTCCTCGATAAACGCTTCCGCCAGTCTGCTGATAGTTTCACGGCGATGCAGATTTTGGCTGTAAGTCAAACTCACTTGCAGCTTCCCGTCCGCAACTCGTGCTTCAAAATCCAGGACATGACTGCGTCGCTGCCGCGGACTCTGCGCCGGACCATTTGATTCTTTAGCCAACCTGATGGGAGCTGATGCTGAGAGTTCCTGATCGAACTGGCCCAAATACAGGAACCCGACTTCCGGTTGCAGTGATTGATCAGCCGGAATACCGTCCGTGCTGAGATAACGCAGCAACCCGTAGCTGAAACCATTGCGTGGAATCCGGCGCAACTGTTCCTTGACTGACCTTATGGTCACTGCAACATCATTCCCATCCAATTCAACAACTACAGGAAATACCGAAGTGAACCAACCGACGGTGCGGGACAAATCTAAATCATCCGCGATCACTTCCCTGCCATGACTCTCCAGGTCCACTAACATCGTGCGTTTGCCGGTCCAATCTTTGAAAGCTCGCGCGAGTGCGGCGAGCAGAGCATCAGTGATCTGCGTTTGATAAACGGAAGGAACTTCCTGCAGCAGCCCGGTGGTCTCTTCGACACTCAAGGAAACAGACACCGACTCGGCCACAGCTACAGTATTCACACCGTCAGCGAAATCCAGCGGCAAACGTGACACGGACTTGCACGACTGTTCCAACCAGTACGGCAGGTCTGCCTTTATCAATTCAGATTGGGCCAACTCTCTGAGTCGTTTCGACCATTGCTGATACGACGTCGTCTTTGCTGGTAACGCTACGGATTGATTCTGGCTGAGTTGACCGTATGCGGTCACGAAGTCTTCCAACAAAATTCGCCAAGACACAACGTCCGTTAAGAGATGGTGAATGATGATAAGCAAGCGGCTTACGTTTCCTGCCTCATTAAACCCAACGACTCGCAGCAATGGACCTGCTGAAAGGTCAAGAGTGGTCTGGGCCTGCGCGCACTCCGATTCGATTGCCTGCAACCTTTCGGTCTCGCTCATGCCTGAGAGATCAACCCATTTCACGGGCAGTCGCTCTTTCAACTCGTCGCAATACTGCTCCCATCCCTGATCTGAATAGTTAAAATGCGCGCGCAGTGCGTCATGTTGCGCGAGCAAATGTTTAATGACCGCTTCAATCAAAGCCGGCTCGCCGCCATTTGGTAATTCCAGCAACACCGACTGATTCCAATGATGCTGATCGATGAACTCCTGTTCGAAAAACCATTTTTGAATAGGAGTGAGCGGCACATTGCCAGTCACGATTCCCTGCTCCGCCTGCACGACGTCGTGGGTGCCTGCGACAGCGGCCAGTTCTGCTATCGTCTGGTGTTTGAATATGTCTTTAGGCGCTAAGCGCAGGCCTGCATGGTTCGCTCGCGCGATGATCCGTAAACTGAGTATCGAGTCACCGCCGAGTTCGAAAAAGTTGTCGTGAATGCCGACACTTTCGACGCCAAGCAAGTCACGCCAAAGGCCGGCGATCAACTTTTCAGTCTCAGTTCCCGGCGCCACGAAAGCGTCTTTCAATCGAGGTCTTTGATGGGCGGGTCTTGTTGCACTCTTCGGTGCAGCGGCTGGTTCCGCTCGTTGTTTGCTCTCGGCGAGGATTGTTTCAAGGTCCTGAGGCGCAACGATGATTTGCGGCAGGCTCGTCTCCAAAGCACGGCAAAAAGCTTCGACGCCTTCCGCCGAAGACATTCCGCTGCCGAGCAATTCCTCCGGATCCAGATTACGCTCGCGGGCGTAATCAACTGACATTCCGACCTCGCTCCAGCCGCCCCAATTGATCGACTGCACAGGCGTACCGTCAGTCAAACTCTTGTATCGTGCAAAAGCATCAAGGAACGCATTGGCCGCGCAATAATCGCTGTGTCCAACGCCGCCTTGTAGCGAGCGAATGGATGAACAGAGCACAAAGAAATCAAGCGGTGTGTCTTTCAAAAGCTCCGCGAGGACGAGCGTACCCTCAACTTTTGGACCGAACACTTTGGCGGCAGCGTCAGGCGACTTGAGTTGCATCAAGCTATCGCCGGGAACCCCCGCTGCATGGACCACTCCGTTAATCTCGCCAAAGCGACGATAAGCTCTCTCTAACACTTGCCGAACTTCTTCCTGGTTCGTTACGTCGGCATTGCCGATAAGCACCTCAGCGCCCGAACTCAACAGTCTTTGTGCTCTTCTGATCCTGATACTGATCTGATCGTCTTCGGAGTGTGTAGCTAACCAGTCATCCCAATCACTCTTCTCCGGAAGCACAGTACGACCGATTAAGACGATTCTCGCGTCCAGCGTGCGCGCGAGGTAATCGGCAATCTCCAGACCGATACCGCCGAGCCCACCGGTGACGATGTAAACCCCGCCTTCACGGAGCCGCTCCGGCGTCTTTTTTAATTCGGGCAATCGCAACGGTGTAAAAGTCTGGCTCCAACGGTGACTGCCACGGTAAGCGATTACCGCGTCATCAGTCTCAGCTTTGGCCTCAGCGATCAGACGAGTAATCAATTGTTTGGTATCGCGAGTTGGAAGCGCGAGATCAATACTGCGGCAGGTGATGTGCGGGTACTCCTGTGCGATCACCCGGCATGGACCAAGCAGAAGCGCTTTTTCCGGTGACCATAAATCCTGGCCGGTAACATCCTGCATGCCATTTGACAGAACAACTATTCGACAGGCGTGGCCCACACCGCTTGCGATCGTCTCCTCTCCGAGTGCCTGGGCTAGAAACAAGAGACTGAAAAAGCCTGCCGTCTGAGATTCGGCTTTATTTGGTTCCGGTGTCACATTCCACAGGTGAAAGATAACGTCCGGCAGCTTTCCCGCGGCTCGCAGCTCTCTCAAGAGCGCGCGATAGTCTTCAGCGTTGTCCGGCCTGATCGTGAAGAGACATTCTGAGACTCGCTGGAAATCGGACGCAGTGTTGACTACGAAAACATTCTGCTCCTGCTCATCAAGCACCTGGGCCAACTCGAGCGCTAAGCCGTCAGAATCGGCAAACAAAAGCCAGACCT
Organism: Pyrinomonadaceae bacterium; assembly: GCA_025922875.1. Taxonomy (GTDB): domain Bacteria; phylum Acidobacteriota; class Blastocatellia; order Pyrinomonadales; family Pyrinomonadaceae; genus PSRF01. The sequence goes on along the minus strand of JAICGZ010000054.1, from coordinate 9,787 downwards.
TGCGTCCGAAGTCTCCTTCTTCCGCTGTCAGAGGAATCAGGCTCTCCTTCCAGGTGGGAACATAAAACCAATCGGCTAAATCCTTCTTCTTTTCCCTACTGGCAGTCGCCCTCTTCGAAGTCATGCTCCAGTCAGCTTCGATCCAATAACGTTCCCGCTCGAATGGATAAGGCGGCAACGCAACTCGACCACGCTTTTCGCCGGCGTAGAGTGTCTTCCAATTCACACTTACTCCCGACGCCCACAAGCGGCCCAACGACTTCTGACAGTGGGCCACGTCCGAGTCGACTTCCTGTGCGTGTCTGAGCGAGGTAGCCGTCACGGTTTGCGTCGAGTAGCCGGTTTGCCTGCGAATCAGAGTACTCAAGGTTTGCCCTGGTCCAATCTCGAGAAACGCATGTGCATCTCGTAGTAGCTCAGAGGCGCCCTGGCTGAACCTGACCGTTTCCCTCAGGTGCTTCCCCCAATAAGAAGGATCCGTCACTTCCTCATTGGCCCAATGTCCAGTCACGTTCGAGATCAAAGGGATGTTGGGAATCTTGAGTGTCACCCTGCGTACCTCTTCAATAAATGGCTCGACGATGGGATCCATCATCGCTGAGTGAAACGCATGTGACGTCTCCAACCTGCGGCAGGCGATTACTCTATCGCTCAGTTCCCATTCAAACTCATCGATTGCTTCAGTCGTCCCCGAAACGACGCAATTGGATGGTCCATTGACAGCCGCTAAAGACAGATTATTTCCCGCCAGCAGCTTTCGTAATTGTTCTTCCGGCAGAGGCACGGCCAACATGCTGCCGGGCTCCATCTGCTGCATCAGCCGTCCTCTGGCTGCCACCAAACGTACTGCTTCTTTGATTGTGAACACGCCGGCTAAGCATGCCGCGACAAACTCGCCAATGCTGTGACCGATCAACGCATCCGGCCGCACACCCCAGTTCATCCACATTTTTGCGAGCGCATATTCGATCGTGAATAACGCCGGCTGCGTTATGTAAGTCTGTTTGAGCGCGTCCGAGGCTGCTTCGATCTGTTCTTCGCGAGGGTAGATGACGGTACGTAAGTCGAGTCCGAGGTACGGCTCAAACATTTCGGAACACAGATCAAAGTGCTCGCGGAAGATGGGCTCGGCCTGGTAGAGCTCGAGTCCCATGTTTGGGTACTGTGTCCCTTGTCCGGAGAACATGAAAACGACTGGCGGATCGCTGTTTTCATGAGCAGCGGTAATGACAACTCTCGGATCGAGCGTCTCCAACGCGCTGACTGCCTCTGAAACGTTGCGACACGTAACTGCCCGCCGGTAAGCAAACTCCTTACGACCGGCTTGAAGCGTATGGGCCACGTCGGCGAGGTTCACCTCACCGTGCTCGGCAAGGTACTTGATGAGATTAGTGGTCGCTGTTTCCAGTGCGGATTCAGTCTTTGCCGAGAGGACCAGCAGATGAGAAGGCTTGGTAGAGGGTACTGAGTCAACGACGGGCGCTTCTTCGAGAACGACATGAGCGTTCGTGCCGCCAATGCCAAAAGAGCTAACTCCCGCACGCCGCGGAGAGGCTTGCCATTCCGTCAACTTGTCATTCACAAAGAAACGATCGGCGAAATCGATTTGGGGATTGGGTCGCTCAAAGTTGAGACTCGGCGGAATTGATTTGTCATTAAGCGCCAGCGCCGTTTTGATCAAACTCGCAACGCCTGCGGCAGCATCGAGATGACCGATGTTCGTCTTAACCGAACCGATCGCGCACGGCAGCTTCCCGTTGCCATTCGCAGCTAACACTCTCTTGAGAGCCGCAACCTCGATCGGATCACCGATCGGTGTGGCGGTGCCATGCGCTTCGACGTAACTGATGGTCTCCGGAGCGACTCCCGCAATCGCCAGTGCGCTCGCAATTACCTCAGCCTGTCCTAATTCACTGGGCGCGGTGTAACCAACTTTTTCCGATCCATCGTTGTTGATGGCCGAGCCTCTGATGATCGCGTAAATGTTGTCTCCATCGTCAAGAGCGTCTTCGAGGCGACGCAGGATCACTACGCCAACACCGTTGCCTTTCACAAAACCGCCGCCTTTACTATCGAATGCGCGGCAATGTCCGTCCGGAGAATGAATGCCGCCTTCCTGGTAGAGGTATCCTGTTTTTTGAGGCAATGTCACTGAGACTCCGCCTGCGAGGGCCATATCGCATTGGCCGTCCAGTAGACTCTGCGCGGCAAGATGGACAGCGACGAGTGACGTTGAGCAGGCTGTTTGAATGGTGAGGCTTGGGCCTTTGAGATTCAGTTTGTATGAAACGCGTGTGGAAAGAAAATCTTTGTCGTTGGCCATTCCGAGTTGGAGTGGCCCGATTGCGTTCACCAGTTCGGCGTTGGAAAAAAGATTCATCAGGTACGTGTTCATGCTTGTGCCGGCATAAACACCGATGAGGCCATGGAAGCGCTCTGGGTCGTAACCCGCGTTTTCCAAAGCTTCCCAGGCACACTCGAGGAAGAGGCGCTGCTGCGGATCTGTGATCTCCGCCTCACGCGGGCTGAAGCCGAAGAACGGAGCATCGAACAGATCGACGTCTTCCAGCACTCCCGCGGCTTTCACCAGTCGCGGATCCTTCAGCAGATTAGTATCAAGGCCGGTCGACTCAACCTCGTCGTCTGAGAAGAACGAGATCGACTCGACTCCTGCTTTTAAATTCTTCCAGAACTCGTCGAGATTACGAGCACCGGGAAAACGTCCTGCCATGCCGATGATTGCGATCGCATCAGCGTGATCGAATGATTCCGTGTACTTCATATTCAGAGGGGCTTTTTGACAGGATTTACATGATTATTCAGGATTAACATGTAAATCCTGATAAATCCTGTCCATCTTGTTAAACGGTTTTTCGGAGTTCGCGGCGACGTCTGGTGGCGGCTTTCGCAAGTACCGCACGCTCCGCACTTTCTTCGAGAGACTGTTGCTTCGATGGCTCAGAACCGAGGAGCTCAGCCAGCGAACTGATGGTCGGGTAACGAAACATTTCAACAATCGACAGGTCGCGGTTGAAGAGTGTGCGAACTTTGCCCTGTATGCGCAGCATCAGCAACGAGTGCCCACCAAGGTCAAAGAAATTGTCGTGCACCCCAACCTGCTCGACTTGTAACGTCTCCTGCCAAACCTTCGCCACCATCTTTTCGAGTTCGTTTCGCGGAGCCAAATACGTTGTTTCGGTCTGCGAACGGATTTCAGTGGGAGCCGGGAGACTGAGACGATCGAGTTTTCCGTTAGGCGTCAGCGGCAATTCATCAAGCACGACAAAGTACGCCGGCACCATGTATTCGGGTAATCTCTGTTTTAAATAGCCGCGGAGTTCGGACACCGTGGGCCTCTGATTAGCGACGACATACGCCACCAACTCCTTCACGCCTTTCACTCTTTCGCGCGCCAGAACAACCGCAGCCTGCACTGCCTCATGACTCGTCAATACCGCCTGGATCTCTTCGACTTCAATGCGGAACCCTCGTACCTTCACTTGCTGATCCAGACGTCCGAGGAATTCCAGCGACCCATCAGGTAAGTAGCGCGCGAGATCACCGGTGCGATACAACTGCGCACCGGGTTCTGTCGAGAAAGGATTCGGAATTAGTTTTTCCGCCGTCAACTGCGGCTGATGAAGGTAGCCACGCGTGAGACCAACACCGCCTATGTGCAGGTGGCCCGGCACGCCTGTAGGCACCGGTTGTAAATGCGGATCCAACAAATAGACCTGCTTGTTCGCAACTGGACAGCCAATCGAAACCTCTTCCGAAGGTTCACAGTGCCAGCACGTCGTATCGATCGTGCCTTCAGTTGGTCCATACATGTTGTGAATGCGCGCCGGCATGGACTTGAAAAACTGTTCGAGCAGTTCTGCCGGCAACACCTCACCCCCGCAGAAGACGTGTCGCAAATGCCCGCAGGTATCCGGCGGTTGTTGATCCAAAAACGCCTGAAGCATCGAGGGAACGAAGTCCGCGATCGTTATCTCCTGCTCGCGGATCAACTTGAGTAGATATGGAACCTCCTTGTCTCCACCCGGCCTCGCGAGCACCAGGCGACTTCCAGTTACTAACGAACCGAAGATCTGCCAGACGGAAGGATCGAAAGCTAGAGGGATAGTTTGTAGAATGCGATCTTCCTCTGCCAGTGAGAAGGCAACCTGCCGCCAACGAAGCGTGTTGCACACTCCGTTATGCGAAATCATTACGCCCTTTGGTTTGCCAGTCGAACCGGAAGTGTAAATGACATACGCGAGATTAAGTGCCATCACACCGCTCGCGCAGTTTGCCGTGCTCTCGGCCGCAATCTGATCGCCTTCGCTGTCTACACAAATCGTCTGCCCCTCGTAACCGGCCAGCAGCGGCTGCAAACTCGTTTGTGTTATCAACACGGGGGCTCCCGAGTCTTCTAGCATCAGCCGCAGTCGCTCCGGCGGATAAGCTGCATCCAGCGGCACGTAGGCGCCGCCGGCTTTGAGAATTCCCAGCAACCCGACAACCATCTCAAAACCACGTTCGAGACAGATCCCCACCAGCGACTCTGGTCCAACTCCCATTCGCTGTAGCCGGTGGGCCAATTGGTTGGCTCGAGCATTCAATTGCCGGAAGTTCATTTGTTCGCCCGCGCAAACGAGGGCGATTGCCTCGGGCGTGCGCTCCACCTGCGCTTCAAACCATTGATGAACACACAGCTCGGCAGGAAATTCTGCTTTAGTCTGATTCCACTCCAAAAGGACTCGACGCTGCTCATGCTCCGGAAGCAAACAGCTCGACTCGTAGCGCGCAGTTGGTGTTGCCGCCATCCTGTCCAGAGTAGCGAGATAGTAATCGCTGATTGCGCTGATCTGCTCGCGAGTGAGTTCAGCAGCGTTGTAGTTCAGTTGCAACTGTAGTTGGGATGAAGTGCTATCCAGATTGAAGATCGTGCCGAGAGTGAAATTCGTCTGTTCAAAAACGTTCTCATCCAAAACTTCGATCCCAGCGAGATTGCGGAGCCGCTCGTAAACATGAAAATGGTTGAAGCTGAAACCCGTTTCAAAGAGAGCTTCTCCACCGCGCTGCTGTTGCATGCTGGCGAGTGGATACCAGCGGAACGGGAGTATCTCTTTCTCGATTTCTAAAGTCTCTCTGACGAGATCTTCCCAGGCGCCGCCGCGAAGACTGGCGCGAACAGGCAGTGTATTCAAGAACAAACCAAGCGTGCGCTCCGCACCAGACTGCTCGGGCCGTCCGTTTGAGACCAGCCCCGTGACAACATCGGTCCTCCCGCTCAACAGAGCCATTACCCGCAAATGCGCCGCTAACAAGACACTCTTGATCGGCGCAGAAACGCGTTGGGCCAGTTGCTTCAGACCATCGAACACGTCTGGCGGAATAGGGATCGTCAGCACTTGAGCTCTTGACTCATCACGATTTCCCTTCCGCGAAGACCAGCGCGGCAGTCTGCTACTCACTGCGCCTTCGAGTTTTTGCAACCAGTAATCTTTCGCCTCGCTGGAACGAAGTGCCTCCCTCTCGAGCGCGATGAAATCACGGTAGCTGGTTTCAGGCGACGAATCACTTTGCGTGACTGCTTGTCCTAAATTCGAGAGGTACGACTGAAACAACTCCGTAAGCATCGATGCGACACTCCAGCCATCGAGGATCGCATGGTGGAAGCTTAGCGAGAATTGAAACGTCTGCTCGCTGCGGCGGTGCACCTGGATACGGAAAAGTGGTGGGCGAGTCCAGTCGAAACGCGTCTTCGCTTCGCCACTCAACCAGGAGGAGATCACGTTTTCCTGATCGACCGCCGGCAGGTGAGTTATATCGTCAACCCTCAACGGTACTGGGGCCGAGTTATGGACCAACTGCAATGGCTCGCTGAAACTCGACACGTCAAAAGATGTTCGCAGCACCGGATGCCTTAACACTAACTGGTCAACTGCGCTCCATAAAGCATCTTCATCGAACGGCGCTCGCAGTCGGAACGAAAAGACGTCATGGTAGGTCGCAACGCCCTCGGCATACTCACTATGAAAGAGCATCCCGGCTTGTAACATCGCCAACGGGTACGCATCTTCGATCTCGTCAGACAAACGCCGGCGATCTGCATCCGTCAAAAGGCTCCAGGGTAAGGTCCCTTCACTGGTCGACGGCTTAACACTCGTCCCGTTTAGTTGCTGGCTTAATTCTCTGATTGTCTGGTACTGAAAAAGCTGTTGCAGGGAGAACCTGACGCCGGCTTGTTCGGCGCGGGAGCGCACTTCAATACTGCGAATCGAATCTCCGCCTAACGCAAAGAAACTGTCATGCACTCCCACTTGGTCCAGGTGCAAAACTTCGCTCCAGATTTGGGCCAGGCTTTTCTCGACAAACGTTTCCGGCGCCACATACGCGCCGGCTAAATCCGGTCGCACGCTGTCCGGCGCGGGGAGAGCGCGGCGATCAAGCTTTCCATTCGGGGTCAATGGGAATTCAGGCAGCAGCACAAACGACGCCGGTATCATGTACTCAGGCAGTTTCTGCTTCAGACAACTACGCAACTCGCTTACATTCGGCGTCTGTTCCGGTTGAGCCACGACATATGCCGTTAATTGCTTGTCACCCGGCATGTCTTCGCGGGCGATGACCACACATTCGCGCACCGCCGGATGCAGGCTCAATGCTGTTTCAATCTCGCCGAGCTCGATGCGGAAGCCTCTGATCTTCACCTGCTGGTCCAGACGCCCGAGATACTCGGTTTCACCATTAGGCAAACGTCGCGCACTGTCACCACTCTTGTAGAGCCTGCTTCCCGGTACTTCACTGTATGGATCCGGAATAAACTTCTGCGCGGTTAAATCAGGATTATTGAGATAGCCACGCGCGAGACCGAAGCCACCAACACATAGTTCGGCGGGAACTCTCCAGGGGACCGGCTGCTGGTGCTGGTCCAGGACGTAGAGTTGCAAGTCAGAGATGGAATTCCCAATCACGCTGCCGAGTTCCTGCTCGATGTCGGCAGCGGACAGCGGACGACAAGTTACGTGTACCGTCGTTTCCGTGATGCCATACATGTTGACCAGCAACGGCTTTCGATCGCCGTGATGGGCAATCCATGGCCGCAACGTTTGCAGGTCGAGGGCTTCGCCGCCGAAGATGACGAGCCGTAAGCTCAGGTCGGTGGCTGGACCATGATCCTTCTCCAATTTGATCAGTTGCAGGAAGCTGGAAGGTGTTTGATTAAGTACAGTGACTCGCTCTGAGCGTAATAACTGGTAGAAATCCTTCGGCGAGCGACTCACGAGGTACGGTACAACTACGAGGCGGCCGCCGTAGAGCAGCGCGCCCCAGATTTCCCAAACTGAGAAGTCGAAAGCGAAGGAATGGAAGAATGTCCATACGTCGTTTTCGTCAAAGTGAAAGTCTTGTGTAGCAGCAAAGAGGCGCGTGACGTTGCCGTGAGTGACAAGCACGCCTTTCGGGTTACCGGTAGAACCCGATGTATAGATCACGTAAGCGAGATTGCCGGCAGTTGTCTGCGAATCAAAGTTCTCGGACGAATAAGCGCTGATCGTTTCCCAGTCTGCATCAAGATCTATCCACCTTCCGGCGTAGTCGGGGACGGCATCTCTCAGACTGCGTTGGCCCAGCAAGACACTCATTTGCGTGTCTTCAACCATGAATGAGAGCCGTTGCGCCGGATAGGCTGGATCCAGCGGTACGTACGCTCCGCCGGCTTTGAGAATACCCAATAGCGCGATCACCATCTCGATACTGCGCTCCATGCAGATGCCGACTTTCGACTCTGGTCCAACTCCGAGATCGCGCAGGTAATGAGCCAGTTGATTTGCCCTGCTGTTCAGATCGGCGTAACTCAAAACCTGGTCTTCAAACACGAGCGCCACCGCGGCGGGCGTCTTCTCCACCTGGAGTTCGAAGAAACGGCTTAGACTCTCCTCGCGATCGAAGCGGTTTTGTATACCTTGGGCCAACAGCTCCGCGCTTTCCGCGGCATCGAGTATTTGCAGCTGCGAGAGTTTTTGCGTGGGATCGGCGACGATGCTTGCCAGAAGATTCTGGAAGTGGCTTGACATGCGCTCGATGGTTGAGTCGTCAAACAGATCCGTGTTGTATTCCACCGAACCGCGCAAGCCGTGAGGTTCTTCAACCATTGCGAGCAGCAGATCAAACTTCGCCGTGCCTGTATCGACCGGTATCGGATCGAGTTTGAGGCCGGGTACCTCCAGGCTTTGTACCGGATCGTTCTGAAGCACGAAACCGACCTGGAACAATGGCGTGCGGCTTAAGTCTCTTTCAGGTTGCAACTGCTCTACCAGTTTTTCAAACGGTACGTCGTCATGTGCATACGCTGCGAAGGCCGTTTCACGAACTCTTCGCAACAGCTCGCGGAAATCCGGATCGCCACTCAAGTCGCCGCGCAGTACCAGAGTGTTAACGAACAAACCGATGAGACTCTCGGTTTCGAGATGACCTCGGCCGGCGATAGGTGTTCCGATAACGATGTCGTCCTGGGATGAATAGCGATGCAGCAATGTTTGAAACGCCGCCAGCAATGTCATGAATTTTGTGACGCGTTGTTGCTGGGCCAAAGCGTTGACTGCGTTGCTCAACTGCGGTGAGATTTCGAATGAGTATCGCGCACCGTGATAGGTTTGAATTGTGGGCCTGGGTCGATCTGTGGGTAGGTCCAGGACCGGAATACCATGCAGTTGTCCGCGCCAGTAATCGATTTCCGAAGATAGTAGTTCACCCTGGAGCCACTCGCGTTGCCAGGCCGCGTAGTCGGCGTACTGGACCGGAAGCTCCTTCAAAGGAGATGGTTGTGCTTGTGAGTGTGCCTCGTAGAGAGTGGCCAGCTCACGCACCAGCACGCCCATGGACCACTCGTCGCCGATGATGTGGTGAATAGTCACGAGCATTACGTGCTCGTCGTCTTTGAGGCGTAATAACCTGGCGCGCAACAACGGTGACTGTGATAGATCAAAAGGTCTGCGCGCTTCCTCGCGTGTTATCCGGTGAACTTCCGCGTCGCGCTCTTTGGGCGCGAGGTGTTGCAGGTCTTCGATCGACAAGCTCAGGACTAGATCTGGCTCGATGACCTGAACTGCGCGCCCGCTCACTTCGTTGAAGCGTGTGCGCAGGGATTCGTGTCGATCGAGAACTTCATGGAAGGCGCGTTGTAAGGCGGTGAGGTTCAAGTGGCCGGTGAGGCGAACTGCTGCCGGGAGGTTATATAAAGGAGTGCCGGGTTCAAGTTGGTCCAGGAACCAGAGACGCTGTTGCGCGAATGAGAGTGGCAGCGGTTGGGTGCGATCCAGTTGTCCTAAAGGCGGTGCTTCGGACTTTGGTGCGCCAGTGTCGAGCACCTGGCGCGCCACACCCGCTAGCGTCGATGTCTCAAACAACACACGCACCGGCAACTCGACATGAAACGCTTCCCTGATCCGCGAGATCACTTGCATCGCAAGGAGCGAGTGACCACCAAGCGCGAAGAAATCGTCTTGTCTGCCGACCTTAGGTACTTGCAGGACTTCGGCGACGATCGCGGCGAGCACTTCTTCTACTGGTGTGCGCGGCGCTTCGTATTCTGCGCTTGCTGCAGCGGGCTCTGGCTCCGGCAGTGCTTTGCGGTCCAGTTTGCCGTTGGGTGTGTGCGGCAGTGCTGCGAGCGGCATGTAGTAGCTCGGCACCATGTACTCCGGCAGTCGTTGTTGCAGATGCTGTCGCAACACATTGCCATCTACTGTCTTATCGGCTGTTGCGACCACATAGGCCACCAGCCGATCGCCACGCACGG
>JAICGZ010000053.1 GCA_025922875.1 Pyrinomonadaceae bacterium | reverse complement strand
GCCGGCGAAAGAGCAGTGAAGCGCGGCGCACGTCAGGGCACGGGCAAAGTTACACAAGCCGGTCCAAAGAAAGTCGCCCCTCGAAGTACAAAGAAGTCCCGAGACCGCTGACACCGATCTGTGATGTTGTCACGAGACAGTAATCACACCTGTTTATTGGGAGGAGTTATGAGTGCACCAGAAAGACGAGAAGACAATCTGCAGAAGCTTCGAGATATGGTTAAGGACATCGATTTCTGCATGCTGACCACAGTCGATGAAAAGGGTGATCTGCACAGCCGTCCCATGTCGTCGAATGGCGACATCGATCCGAATGGAGACATTTGGTTTTTTACTTCCGTGTCGTCTCACAAGGTGAGTGAGATCGAGAAGTTGCCGAAAGTGAACGTCAGTTTCGCCGACCCCGAGAATCAACACTACGTGTCGATCACTGGACGGGCGCAACTCGTTCGCGATCAAAACAAGATCGAAGAACTATGGAGGCCCGAGTTCAAGATGTGGTTCCCGGAGGGGAAAGACGATCCCGAGATCGCTTTGCTGCGAATCAGTTTGGAGAAAGCTGAATACTGGGATAGTCCTTCGAGCACGATCGGGTATGCATTGAGCTTCGTTTCTTCGGTGGTTACAGGGAAAGAGGCGGACTACGGCGAGAATAAGAAACTCGACTTTAATTGAAGACGCCCTTCTGCACAGAGAAGGTCTAACTGCTTCGACGCGTAACAGTCGCAGCAACTGCCACCAGCTCCGCCAACTCAACAGGCTTCGGCACGTGCATGTCATAGCCCGCGCGCAGTGCACTTAAACGATCTTCGACCCTCGTATAAGCCGTCAAAGCAATTGCGGGTATTCTTCTAACTTTATTTGCCGGCAGCGCGCGAATGTGACGGATCAAATCGTACCCATCAGTGCCGGGCATTCCGATATCACTGATCAAAACATCCGGAACGAAAGTAATGAGAGCATCCACCGCTTCGGCGGCGGAGCCAACAACCTTCACCGTCGCTCCACAGTATTCGAGTCCCTGCCTCAGCAACTCGCGAGTATCTGCTTCGTCATCCACCACGAGCACCCGCAAACCGTCCAATCGATCAGCGATATCGTTTGCCGGCAGTAGATCTCTTGCGGCCGGATGTACGCGACTGCCGGATGAGTCGACTTGATAGACGGGAGTGATCGGCAACGTCACGGTAAACGTCGCGCCGTGCCCTTCACCTTCACTGGTTGCACTAACAGTTCCGCCATGCAGTTCGACGAGGTGTCGCACAATTGCCAAACCCAATCCCATGCCACCGTGTAGGCGGCTCGTTTTCTGGTCCGCCTGCCTGAAACGATCGAAGACATGCGGCAGAAAATCGGGCGCGATGCCCTGGCCAGTATCACTAACCACGATCTCGAGGTGTGAATTCACTCTCTCCGACCGAATCTGTACACGGCCACCACGAGGAGTGAACTTGATTGCGTTGGAAAGTAGGTTCCAGACAATTTGCTGAAGTCTTACCGGATCCCCTGGGATCGAAACTGGACCAGTGTCGATCACTTTTTGCACGCGCACACCCTTCGCTTCAGCGGCCGGTCTCACCGCTTCAACAGCGGCATCAATAAATGAATTCGGATCCGCCGGTCGCACGTCCATGCGTAACTTGCCGGTGATAATTCGCGAAACGTCAAGCAAATCGTCGACAAGTTGGGCCTGTGCCCGCGCATTGCGCTCGATCGTATCGAGCGCTTTAGTTTCGTTCTCTTTTGACAGTTGGCCCAGACGCAGCATGCGCGCCCAGCCCAGGATCGCGCTCAGCGGAGTTCTGAGTTCGTGAGAGATAGTGGCGAGAAACTCTTCTTTGAGGCGGCTTGATTCTTCCGCCTGGCGATACAAACGCTCGTTATCCGCCGCGGCCTTCTCGGCGTCCTCACGCGCACGTTTCGCCGTTTCATAGAGTCGAGCATTGTCCATCGCGATCGCAGCTTGCGATGCGAGGTTAAAAACGAGGGTCTCGTCTCGCTCGGTAAAAACGTCAGGTTCCGGATGCCCGAAGAACAGACCGCCAAGAACTTCACCCGAGCGCGAAACAACCGGCGCTGACAGGTAGCTAACAACGCGAAGATGACCGTCAGGCATTCCGTAGTAAGGAGAACTCTTGCCATATCGAGGATCGAGTTTTACGTTGCCAATACGTACTATTCCTTCGCCGCGAAAAGTTGGACCAAAGAGATCAGTCGCTCGAGGCATAGGAAAGTGCGCAAACGCATCGCGCGCCAGGCCGGCGAGTGTGTAGAGCATGTAAGACGCACCCTCTTCGTTCAAAACGTTGTAGAAGAATGAACCAAAGCGTGCTCCGATTAGTTCGGTTGCGGCGTCAGTTACAGCTTGAACTGTATTGTGTAAATCGAGTTCGGCTGAGATTAACTTGCCAACCTCGTTGAGTGTCCGCAAGGCGTCGGTTTGCTCGCGCAACATCTCTTCATTTACTTTGCGAGCCGAAATGTCCTGCACGAATCCCAACATCCCGACAACCTCTCCCCCCTTGCCGTAAATTCCATGTCCTTTTGCCGAGACCCAAACCTCTGAATTGTCGTTAGGACGCCTGAAGCGAAACTCGATATCGTAGTCGGTATGTTCAGCAAGCGACTTTTGCACTGCGGCCCTTGCGCGTTCGCGATCCTCCTCGTGAAGCAACTCGCGGAGTTGGGCCCACGTCATGTATGGACCTGGTGGAATGTTGAAGATCTGTGCCGCGGTTTCCGACATTGTCACCATGTCGGTTTTGGGGTCCCAGGCCCAGTCGCCGAGTCGTGAAGCAGCGAGGGCAAGTCTCAAGCGCTCCGAAGCCTCATCGAGTGCGCGTCGTGCCTGCTGCTGTTCGGTGATGTCGCGTGCGATTTTGGAAGCGCCAATGATTTGCCCGTGAGGACCTTTGATCGGCGACACTGTCAGAGAGATGTCGAGCAGGGTTCCGTCTTTTCGCCTGCGCACGGTTTCATAATGCTCGATGCGTTGGCCTTCTCTGAGTCGCGCCAGGATTGCAGGTTCTTCCTCGAGATGATCTTCCGGAATCAGGATCGTGATCGGTTTGCCGATGACTTCTTCGGCCGTGTAACCAAAAATACGTTCTGCGCCTTTGTTCCAACTAGTGATGACGCCCTCGAGCGTCTTACTGATGATTGCGTCATCCGCGGATTCAATCAGAGCTGAGAGCCAATACGCCGCGAGTTCCGGGCTTCGGAGGTTAGTAATTTGATCTGTAGCGAGACTGCCGCCTGGTGGACGGTCGTCAGGACCGTTTCTAGACATAATCGTGCGAAAACTCTCGTACGTTCAGGAGAGACTGCTGAGGGGGATGCAGGGGTGCGAGGATTATAGCAAGGGATGTGGAGATAACGCATCCAGAGATCAGGACAGGTAGCCTACTCTATCTTGAAGGGCCATTTTGCCTTTAGCTCCTCAACCGTGCCTCGATACACATTCACGTCCATGTCTGTCCGCGTGCCCGGGACGCGATAGAGACAATTATCGGGCGCCGCCGGCCGGCAGTTGATTTCACTTGAGAATTGCCAAAGCATGTAAGAGTCCCACGTCTTAGTGGGGAAGTCAGTGACACGAGATTTGAAACGCGCGTACCAAAGCGGTGTTTTGGCGAAAACATCATCGCGGCCAAATTTCTCAGAGATGTGCTTCACAACGGCGTGATTCCCGTAGAGTATCGGAAAGCGGCCGGTCTTTTCCCGAATGCGTTGAATGAATTTGCGAGCATTTGGGAGGCTCATGTCAGTATCGGAATTGAGACTCTCGATATCGAGCGCCATCACCTCGTCGGCAGACGGTCTAATGGTATCGAGGTAGAAGTCGGCCTGGACAATAGGATTTCCCGGTTTACCGAGATGATATGAGCCCCATTTATAGCCTCGCTCGAGAGCTTCTGCTTTTCGTTCTGCATACTTCGTGTCTTTCCTGGATCCGATAGTCGCGCGATGGATGATGCCTACGACTCTCGGGTCGCGGGCCACCTCAGTCCAAACGATCTCATTTCCCTGAAACGGATCGATCACGATCGCTATTCGCTCGTCTCTCCACGGTTGGTGGAATTCGCCAGTTTGAGCGGAGGCGAGAACGAATGCGTGCAACATGATGGCCGCAAGTATTACGTAGATGAGTTTTTTCATAATTAACTTCCAAATGTTCAGAGTTCAGCCTTTAGGCTGCTTTGAGAGGCAAGCTAAGTTGAACTCTGAACTATCGCAATGTAGCGGCGTTGGCTCGAGCCCAGGCGATCATCAACTCGTTTCGGTTGTTGCCCCAGGCAGCTTTGTACAGATCGCGGGTGACCTCGAGCCAGGCTAATTCCACAACGTTTGTAGTACCACCATTCGCTTGATACTGTTCGCGAGTGGTGCTTTGAATGCGAGCAAACTTGTAAGCTTTAGTCACTTGTCCATTGAGTGATTTCTCTATCTCAGCAGCGGTAGGCTGTTGCGTACTGAGATGTGTGACGCCGTTAACTTTAACCGTTACTCCATTGCGAAATGCAAACACTTCCATTCGGCCATCTTCCGGTAGTATGTCTTCATAAACAATTCCCGCAATAGGGAACTGCGCACCCGACTGGTTAATTATTTGTCGACTAAGCTTGTCCGTGCAGCGCCGCGCCGCACCTCCAGTGACTTCTACGCAGGTCGCCACAACCCATCGAGCCAACTGGTCGGGCGACGCGTTGAGCATGATTACCTTCGCGGTTTTTCTTGCAGGGTCGCGCTCGCCTTTCACGCCATAGGTGCATTCCTGCAACGGCAGTCCTTCCCAATCCGGATAAGTGGTTGCGTGACAGTCCTGTTCCATATACCGCGCGCCTCTTCGCTGCTCGAAGAAAGTCCTCACTCGTTGTAGTGCTTGGGCAGGTAGAGCCGGTTCCTGGGCGCGGATCGTCCACGATGGAATCCCCAGCGCAAGGACAGTCAACCCGAGCAATCGCAAAGAAACATTTATCATGGGCTTCACGCTCTTTCGTAAATCTTGTTTCAGATCTTATGTCGAAAGGCGTGAATTCGTTTCTCCGCTATAGCCGTGGTGAGCCGATCCATAGATAGAATGGCGTCGATTGTGACCGCGTTGCGAATTCGTCAGTGACAATTTCTTGCAGCGCGAAATCCGGCCTGCTCCGCCTCAGCACGGCTGGCGAATGGAACGCGATTGTGCATCGCTATGTCATCGTAATTGGGGCAGCCGGGCCAATGATAAATCCCGGAGCGGCGGTTTCCTCGGATCGGCCCCTCCTGTGAGACTGGAGTCTGAACCTGATCCGAGTAAGTGGGCTCTGATATGGGAAATGAGGTTCTACGCTGGCGTTCCCGGATCGCCCATGGTTGGATTGGCGCAGCATCGGCCCATAGTCCCTTTCGCGCTGCTCGAGCCTCAATTTCAAGTCGATCGTAAAGCTCGCGCTCCTCATCACTTTGTTCGTATTCATATCTCTTAAAGTGCCAGGCCATTCCGGAGCGAATCTGTTCAAGGCAAACGTCTTGTTGGTCCACCAGGACTTTGCCGACGCGACGGTTGTACTCGTCAATCTTGATCCACTCGACAACTACTTTTTTACCGCTGACCATGCCGGTTAAGGATCGCGTAGACGCATTACCGAATGCCTGACTCCTTTCGGGAGCGTCGATGCCTTGTAGACGGATTCGATGGGTAATCCTTCCGCCGTCGACCATATCGAACGTATCTCCATCGATGACCTTGACAACTGTTCCAACGAGAGTAGACGCATTGGCTGAGGAGTGTTGCGGAGTCGCTGGAACGGCCGTGCCTGGGCTTACACGGGAGGGCGCCGGCACACAACCAAACAACAAGGTGGTAGCCGCGACGATCAAAAACAATCTATGACGGTTATGAGGCAACATGGCGAGAACCTCCAGCGCAGGTGTGGGGAGAAAGAGTTAAAGGGTTAAAGGATAGAAATTGGGAGCCAGTACAGCAGGCCATAGCGGTTGCGAATCCCGCGCTGTCGCCCGCATTCGCGGGCTGAAATGTTTCTGACACACCTTACCTAGGGTTTCGCTCGGCAAAGCCTCGCTCCACCCCAGGCTTTATGCTTTACACCTGCTTCGCAGCTTCGATCTTTAGTGGCCCTGCGAGAGTTTGCCGATCAGGGTGAACAAGGGCAGGTACATGGCGATGACGATGGAGCCGATGGTGACGCCCAGGAAGCCGATCAGCAGGGGTTCGATGAGAGTTAAAAGATTCGCGATGGCGGAGTCGACTTCCGCCTCGTAGAAATCAGCAATCTTGCCGAGCATCGCGTCCAACGCGCCCGTCTGTTCGCCGATTCCGATCATCTGCGCGACCATGTGTGGAAACACTTCCGTCGCCTTCAAAGGATCGACGAAACTTTCACCGCGCTCAACGCCGGTTCTAACTTTCGTTATCGCCTCTTCAATAATCACGTTGCCTGAAGTCTTTGCAGTGATGTCCAGCGACTGCAGAATCGGAACACCCGAAGACAGCAACGTCGAAAGCGTGCGCGAAAATCTCGCGACCGCAATCTTGCGGAAGATGTCGCCGAGAATCGGTACCTTTAGAATCAGCCGATCGATGGTTTTTCTCCCACCCGGCGTCTTGTAATAAAACTTCACCGCCACGCCTGTTCCGATTACGGAAGCAAGTATTACTAAACCGCCCCAACCGGCGAGAAAATTACTGAACCCGACTACGATGCGTGTCGGCAACGGCAACTGTTCGCCTGGTCCAAGCAGACCGAGAAAGATGTTCTGAAACTGCGGAATGACTACGACCATGATCACGGCGACAGCAACGATCGCCATCAGGATCACCGCCGACGGATAGATCATCGCCGAGATGATGTCGCGTTTCAGTTTCACGATCTTTTCGATGAAGGTCGAGAGTCGCTGTAGGATCAGATCGAGAATACCTCCCGTTTCCCCTGCTTCAACCATGTTCGCGTAAAGCTGATCGAACACGCGCGGATGGCGAGCCATTGCTGCCGCCAGAGTAGAGCCTTCCTCGACGTCCTGGCGCACCTGCAAAAGAATTTGCTGGAAATATTTGTTGTCCTGCTGTTGGGCCAGGATCTCGAGACACTGAACCAGCGGTAAGCCGGCGTCGATCATTACTGAAAACTGTCGCGTAAACACAGACAGATCTTTCGACTTTACTTTCTTTCGCCCACCGATTTTTGGAATACCGATTTCGCGACCCTTCTCCTTGACGGAAGTCAGCGTGACTTGCTCGCGCCGCAAGATCTGGCGCAGTGCTTCGCGATTATCGGCGACACGTTCGCCAACAACGATCTCGTTGAGTCTGTTGCGGCCTTTGAAAACGTAGGTAGGCATAGCTGTGAGCTCCAGGTGGCTTTATCTAACGTTCGGTCTGCTACCAATCGGTCGAGCCTGAGCATAGGGACTCGCGTGCGGCTTCGTTGTGTTGGCGGGATTGACTCCCGCACCACGATCGATCAGCTCGCGCAGCTCGTCCACATTCGACGAACGTTGCAGGGCTGTATCCAAAGTGATCTGGCGTTTGTGATAAAGAGTGGCCAGTGCCTGATTGAAGGTCTGCATTCCATACTTGTCCTGGCCCGTTTGCATCATCGAATAAATCTGATGGACCTTGTCTTCGCGGATCAGGTTACGAATAGCGCCGTTGGGCACGAGGATCTCGAGCGCCATCGCGCGGCCGCTTCCTTCAGCTCGCGGCAGTAGCGCCTGACACATGATGCCTTCGAGCACCAGTGATAACTGCGCGCGAATCTGTGCCTGCTGATCGGAAGGAAATACGTCGATGATGCGGTTGATTGTGGACGCGGCGGAGTTTGTGTGCAGCGTCGCGAGCGTAAGGTGTCCCGTTTCCGCGATACGCAGGGCCGATTCAATCGTTTCGAGGTCACGCATTTCACCGACGAGTACAACGTCCGGGTCCTGGCGCAGCGCAGTTCGAAGTGCTGCCGCAAATCCGTGGGTGTCGGCGTTGACTTCGCGCTGGTTGATCAAACAACCCTTGTGGTTATGAAGAAACTCGATCGGATCCTCGATCGTCAGAATGTGTTCGTGACGATCGCGATTGATCTTGTCAATCATGGCCGCGAGTGTCGTGGACTTTCCGGAGCCGGTTGGACCAGTAACGAGAATCAGGCCACGCGGCTTCTCGCAAAGCTGTTTCACAACGGCCGGAAGACCCAGTTCTTCAAATGCTTTGATCTCGTAGGGAATGGCGCGAAAGACTGCGCCCACTGCTCCACGCTGGTTGAACAAGTTCGCGCGAAAGCGCGACAAGCCTTTGACGCCGAATGAGAAGTCGAGTTCGAGGTTCTCCTCGAAACGATGTTTTTGCGCGTCGGTCAATACGGAGTAAGCGAGTTGCTTCGTGTCCGCCGAGGTGAGAACGCGATAGGCTTCGAGCGGACGAAGATGTCCGTCGACTCTGACCTGAGGCGGCGAGCCTGTTGTAATGTGAAGATCCGAACCGCCGAGTTCAGAAAGCTTCCGCAGCAGTTCGGAGAGTGAGATTTGTGGTGCGGTTTCGTTCAGTCGCATCTAAGTCGTGTCTCCTATGGCAAGACTGCAAGTCCTTAATGACTTGACAAATTTTTCCCGCAAAGACGCAAAGGCAGCAAAGTAAGTCTTCGTTGCGTCCTTTGCGCCTTTGCGGGCAACTCCTTATTGATTTACGGACTTGGCGCGTAGCGATTCGATGAAGCGCTCGGCCTCTGTCGTCATTCGATCCGCAAACTCAACCGGCGAATCCGTGGTGAGTCCATAAATGCGACCACCCGCTTCGGTGAAATAAAACGTCCATGCCTTTTCCGGTGTTAATGCATCTTTCGGCGTACGCGCTGTTACTACAAAAACGCGAGCGCCATTAACTTCGCGCACGAAGTCGTTAACGACCCAACCACCGGACGAAACCATCTTGTCGATCACCATCCGGCGCAGGTCGCCAACTGCCACTCCGCCCAGCATCCTTTTCGCTTCGCGAGAAGTCAGAAACGCCGGATTGGGACGGCTTAAGGCAACCACTGCCAGGTTCATTTGACCGGGCACCTTCGCAGGCGTTTCTTTGAACGCCGGATGTGCCGGGTTTACGACTCGCGGTCTCACTGCGCCATTCGAAACAGTTGCAGTCATGACCGGTGGCGGTTGGGTTGTGGTTACAGCAGAACTTACAGGTAGAGACGGCAAGGCTGGACCAGCAACGCCAGATACGTCGCCGAGAGAAATATTGTTCGGCAACGAGAGCATCGCGTTTCGATGGGCCAACTCGGCGGCCAATCTCTTCTGCCGCTGGCGCGCGCGATAGCGTCGCCACCAGGCGCGTGAGCGATAGCGATAATGATTGCGCTTTTTCCCGAGTTGTACGCTCTGCCTTACACCGTGTGCTGAATTCGAAAAGGGCAACATGACGCCCACTGACAGCACCAGGATCAGCGATATAGCAATTGTTCTTAGCATCTTCGGTTCTCCTCAATTAGGCGACCGTTTCACGAACAACTTCTTCAGGCGTCGTCACGCCTTCACGAATCTTGTACAAACCTGATTCGCGCAACGTGATCATGCCGTCGTCGATCGCCTTCTTCCTCAATTCAAGTGCGGAAGCACCGATCAGGATCAACTCACGAATCTCATCGGTGATTTCCATCACTTCGTAAAGTCCGATTCGCCCTTTGTAGCCGGTGTTATTGCACGTCGAACATCCCTTGCCCTTGTAGGTCTTGATCGACTTGGCTTCCTCTGCGGAGAAACCCACTTCAATCAACGCCTCGGGCGGAGTTTGATGTTCCTGTTTGCAATCCTTGCAGACACGGCGAATCAGTCGTTGTGCCTGGATGAGGTTTACGCTGGTGGCGACAAGGAAGGGTTCGATGCCCATGTTCATGAGGCGTGAGATGGTCGAGGGAGCATCGTTGGTGTGGAGCGTAGAGAGAACGAGGTGTCCGGTGAGTGCGGCTTTGATGGCGATTTCAGCCGTTTCAAAGTCGCGAATCTCACCGACAAGAACGATGTTTGGATCCTGGCGCAGGAAGGATCTGAGAGCGGCCGCGAAGTTCAAACCGATCTGCTCCTTCATCTGCACCTGATTGATACCGGGAAGGTTGAACTCGACCGGGTCTTCCGCGGTCATGATGTTAGTCTCGACCGTGTTCAACGACTGGAGCGCAGAGTAAAGCGTATTTGTCTTACCGCTTCCCGTTGGACCAGTTACCAGTACCATCCCGTAAGGCTTGGAAATATTTCTTTTGAACTTGACGAGCGATTCCGGCTCGAAACCGAGTTTGGTCATGTCGAGCATGAGGTTCTGTTTATCCAATAACCGAAGCACGACTTTTTCGCCAAACAGAGTCGGAAGGGTGGAGACGCGAAAGTCGAGCTCACGCGAGCGAGAGTCGACTTTCACTTTGATCTTGATACGGCCGTCCTGAGGAAGACGCTTCTCTGAGATGTCGAGTTTCGACATGATCTTGATGCGTGAGATCAAAGCATCGCGAAGTTTCAAAGGCGGATGCATTACGTCGTACAACACGCCGTCGATACGAAACCTGATGCGCAACTCTTTCTCGTAAGGTTCGACGTGAATGTCAGAAGCTCCGCGGCGCAGTGAATCTACGAGAAGCACGTTCACCAGACGCACAACCGGTGCGTCTTCACTCATGCGTGAGAGAGTGGAGAGATCGATCTCCTCGTTGTCTTCAACTACCTCGACGTCTTCAGTCTGCCCGGTTTCGAAATCGATGCTGTCCAGGGAGACAAGGTCGGCGTGAGTAATCCCTCCTGAACCATTCGAACCGTTCGATGAGGGTAGGGAAGAGACTTCTTCTACGGTAGTCGATGCGAGTTCGATTTCACGTGAACTGCCGTAATACTTGGCGATTGCCTGTTGGACACTGCTTTCGGCGACGACTACGGGTTCGACATTCAAGCCGGTCATAAACTTGACGTCATCAATGGCGGATACATTGGTGGGATCCACCATCGCGAGGGTGAGTGTTGCGCGGACACGCGAGAGAGGCAAAACGGAATACTTTTGCGCGACTTCCTGAGGGATGAGGCTTAGCACGGAAGGGTCGATATTGAAGAGATCCAGATTGACGGATGGAATGCCGTACTGTCTGGACAGTACGGCGGTGATCATATCGTCACTTATAAGGCCGAGTTTGACCAGATTGAAGCTGAGTCGACCACCGTGTTGGCGTTGGTGGTCGAGTGCCTCTCTCAGGTTTTGAGGGCTGATAAGATTTTCGCGTACCAGGATTTCGCCTAATTTGGCTGACATTTATGGCTCTAAACTTTCGGGAGTGGGTAGATCCCCGATTAACTCTGAGTGGATTTGGAGGCGCCGATTGGGGCGCGAGGCATGATTCGAAACTGTCTCAGCAACGATGGTTCAACATCGTTGTGCGTTCATAGTACAGTTTGGGCTGTTAGAGTGTCAAGGTAGGTTTTCCAGCGAAAACGGTAGAGAATTTTACAAAAAGTAGCCGACGATCATTTCCCGCAAAGACGCAAAGAAGCAAAGGAAACTTCAAAATCCCTTTGCTTCTTTGCGTCTTTGCGGGAAAGGTTTTGATTTGACGACTATGGTTTTCTGCGAGGGGCGGGTTTGGTTTTCTCCGGAGTTACTTTCTCCGAGTTTTTCAACTCCGCGAGGATCGCCTTCGCGTCGTCCTTCATGACGTTTGAATCAGGCGCCACGTCGACAAAGTGCTGAAGATAGTTTGCCGCTTCCTGGAACTTCGCCTTGTCGCCACTCGCATAAAGCGCGAGACCAGCGCCCAGGTTTGCTTCGGGGCTATCCGGTTGAGCGGTAAGGATGGTCTTAAACTCCGCGAGCGCCTTGTCAGCAGACCCTGAGTCGAGCAGCATTTGAGCCATATCGAGCTGAGCCTTGGCTTTCTTCGCCGGATCAGTTTCTACCGCCAGGTATTCCTTGTATGCAGCGAGTCCCGCCTCGGCCTGAGTGGGATCGCCCTTGCTTACATGCAATCTCATCGATTCCGCGTTGGTAAGCATCGCGGCATACTTGTTCTGGGTATGTCGTTGGACGTCCGCCGGATCGGTCGGAGCCGGCTGGGCTTTGATGAGAGCGACAGCCTTACTGGCAGTTTCCGCCGCGGCCTTGAAATCATCTTTAGCAGTTTGTATTCCGGCGTTACGTCCGGCATCGTCCAGTGTCTTTGATCTGACTGTCGCATTGAAGCGTTCAACACCGCGTCCCTTGAGAGCTACAGCTTTATTGGTGAGAAGGGCCGGCTGTTCGGCATCGGCAGCGAGACCTTCGTCATACTGAGCGATAGCTGCCGTGTATTTCTGAATAGCGTCGTCAGAACTTTGCGCCTTCGACGCGGCACTGGCTGCGGTCAACGCTTCATTTCCGGCCTTGAAGGTACGCGCGATGATCTCGTTTGCTTCTGAGATCTTCTTGTTGCTGGCTTCGATCTCAGCATTCTTCTTCATCAACTCTTCACGCTTCGCTTTGTCCGCCGCGCTCTCTTTTGGCGGTTCACCACCAGCAGTGGGAGTTGAACCGCCGCCTGCGGCCTTGATCTCTTCTAAGGTGAGTCGCCTTCCATCGCCGGGCGTGACAGTTATTTCGACGGGAATGTCGCGTCCGGCTTTTACGCCGGGCATCCAGCCTGGTGCTGCGGTTGGATGGCTGGCCGCGACTATGTAAGTACCGATGAAGGGCAATCCGGCGAATACAAACTCACCCTTCTTGTTGGTCTTGGTGTTGTATTTGGCGGACATGTCGACCCGGAAGACATCGATTTGCGCGTCAGCAAGGGGAACCTTTTGGCCGTCCGCCTGTTGTAGCCAAACGTGACCACGCAGTTCACCAACCTGCGCGAACGCCGTCATAGAAACGGATGCAATGAGAATAACGACTGCAAGCGCTCCGTAAATGTATTTGCCAATCATGTAAAGATTCCTCCATCTTGTGCCGGCTGCAACGCTTCGTAGAGAACCCGTAGGATGCACCCACACTATTTACTGGTTGTCACTATCAGCACCTGAGAATGTGCCCTAAACTTAATAAGCAAAACGACTACTGTCAAGCATGTAAGGTATGGGATCCGAAGCCCCAGCCTCGCGAAACGCGCGCAGACGAAGAGCACACGAATCACATTTTCCGCACGCTGCGTCCGACTCCTGATAACACGACCAGGTCAGGTGTAAAGGCGCACCTAAATCCAAACCTTTCCGCACGATCTCTGACTTTCGCATGGCGATAACAGGAGTCTTGATCGTGATGTGTGTTTCGGGCCGCGTACCGAGATCGAGCACGTTTTGAAATGCGGCATAAAACTCCGGACGGCAATCGGGATAACCGGAAGAATCTTCCGCGACCGCTCCGATGTATATCGCCGTTGCATTGATAACTTCACCCCAACTCGCAGCCGCCGCCAGCAGATGAGCGTTTCTAAAAGGAACGTAACTTGATGGAATGCCTGGCGCGGAGAGATTGGCGGCAGTAACAGGAATAGCAGCGTCGGTTAGCGACGAACCACCGATTTGGGCGAGGTGCTCCAAAGAGATCACCAGGCGCGATTTGACTCTGAAATGATCTGCGATTGCTTCGAACGACTGGCGCTCGCGCTTCTCGGTTCGCTGTCCATACGAGACATGCAGGAACGCAAGCTCGTCGTTCTCCTGGTGTGCGATCGCGGCTGTGACGCAGGAGTCCATACCGCCGGAGACGAGGCACACGGCGAGCTGTGGGCCATCGGTTTCCGCTAATTCGAACTCTTCGGTTGCAAGTTCCTGGGAGCCGCCCATCACACTCCTCGCACCTCCGGACCCCAGATGTATTTATGCAGTTGCAACTGCATGCGGACGTTCAAACCACTGCCGGCGACCCAGTTTGCCATCTCTTCCAGATTAACTTGTCCCCACGCAGGCGAGATCAGGACTGCCTTCGCTCGAGTCTCCAGATCCTTCTCCTGGATCACTCTCTTCGCGTAAGCCCAGTCGCCCTCATCCGCTATGACAAACTTCACTTCATCTTTATCGGGCCGCAGCCGTTCGAGATTGGACCAGTCGTTCCTCGCTTCTTCGCCTGAGGCCGGACACTTGATATCGAGAATGACTTTCGCGCGCGGATCTAAACCCGCGGTTGAAACGTAACCGCCAGTTTCAACCAGAACTTCAAAACCCTCGTTACAGAGACGCTCGATTAACTCGAAACACTCCTTTTGCGCCAGCGGTTCGCCTCCGGTCACTTCCACCAGCTTGCAGCCAAACGTATGGACCTGGGCCATGATGTCGTCAAGACAAAGGTGATCGCCGCCGGTGAAGGTGTACTCGCTGTCGCACCAGACACAACGCATCGGACAGCCCGTTAGCCGCACAAAAGTGCAGGGACGACCGGCGTGGGTCGACTCGCCCTGTATCGAGCGAAAGATCTCTGTGACGCGCAGCATTCGACTCGAATCTATCTTAGGGTTAATTACCTGTCAAAAGTCGACGTTTGTGCATCAAACGGACGTTGACGGTGGTAGGATTAGCCACGGATTGTCATGGATAAACACGGATTGGATCAGTGAAGCCTGAGATCGAAAGATTGCTGAATGAAGGCGCCGCGCGATTGCTTAAGCGGGCGAGTGAGAGCCGTTCACTAAACCGCGACTCGCTCGCGCCACGGATCTCAGCGGCCGTCGAAAAGTATCTTTTGCGGAATGACCCCGACACACCGCACGCGGATATTTCAAAGTTTATCGACGAAATGCAGGCGGACGATCTCTGTTTGATTATTGCTTGCGAGCGTGGCGATGAAAGCGCGTGGAACGACCTCGTGGAACGTTTCACTGCGACAGTACGATCGGCCGCTCGATCGGCCAGTGCAAACGAGGACGCGGCCGAAGATCTTGTACAGTCAATCTGGGCGGAACTTTATGGCTTGCGAACACGCAAAGACGGAAAGCCTGCCAGCAAGCTCGCCTATTACTCAGGTCGTGGGTCACTGGCGGGATGGCTGCGCGCAGTTGTTGCCCAACTTGCCGTCGACGTGTTTCGTAAACAATCGAGACTGGTCCAGACAGAAGAAGATGCCGATCTCGACCGGCTCGCGCGCGACACGCAAGTTGGCGAGGGCCAGCCGATGCTTGTGGGAGTCCCGAATCCGGAAGAGTCGATGTCGAATCGATTTGCACAGGCCGACATGCAGCAGGCATTGAACACGGCGGTCGAGGAGTTATCCGCCGAAGATCGCTTGTTGGTGAAACTCTATTACTTTGACAACCTGCGGCTTCGAGAAGCGGGCGCTGTTTTGGGTGTTCACGAAGCTACGGCGAGCCGCAGGTTGACGAGGATTCAAACGGATTTGCGCAAACGAGTCACGAAGATACTGGTCGATGAACGAGGTTGGACACAAGCGGAAACTGAGCGATCGTTTGCGGAAGTAGCGCAGCATTTGGATACGGATGTGGAGGCTTGGACACGGTCAAAGCCATCCACGGATTTCGCGGATTCCGTGTAATCTGTAGATAAACTTGAGTGCAAGGGATAAGGATCGATACGTTCTTACATAGATGAAACCGGAAACAAACAACGAGATGGATCTGTTACTGCGACGGCTGGGCCGAAATGCTGAGTCGCATAAAGATGGTGATCATCTCGATGCGGACGAACTCAGTTCGTATGCTGAGAATGCTTTACCCGCCGCGGCGCGTGCGCGTTATACCGACCATCTGGCGGAGTGTGCGAGCTGTAGAAAGCTCGTTGCGCAGCTCAGTTCATCAGCCGGGGTCGTTAGTCTTGCTGAGACTGCGAAAGTTTCTGAACCCTCGGCGCTCAGAAAGTTTTTAGCGAGTCTGTTCTCGCCGATGGTTTTGCGATATGCGGTTCCGGCACTGGGACTGATCGTTGTCGCGGCGATTGGGTTTACAGTTTTGCGTCAGAACCAAAGCCGTGATTCTGTAGCACAGCTGACTCAGCAGGAAGTTAAGATGCCCGACGTGCCGAGTGAGCCGGTGCAGTCGCCGCTGCCCGGATTGATCGATGATCGGGAGAAGACCGAATCAACTGGCGCCACAGCGGACACTCGCGGCCTGCGATCACCGGAGACACAGCCTGCGCCTCCTCCAAACGCTTCAGTTGGGAGGGTCGTGGGCGCCGTCGATCAAGCCGCTCCAGTTACGAAACCGGAAGAGCAGCCGGCAGCAAACGCGGCAGCGGCACCGCCGCCGCAACCTACGCCAGCCACTGCAACTGACGAAATTAAGAAAAGAGAGGAGCCCGAAGCAGCCAAACTAGAGGCAGCCGGTCGCGCCGTGAATGAGGTGCGGAGAGAAAAAGCTGCCGAGTCGCCAAAGAGAGACGATCGTACCCATGGTTACATGGTTGCAGAGTCTCCGGCTCCTACAGCAGCGGCGAGAAAAGCTCAGGGTGCGGGATCGGTTGCGATCCTCCAGCGAGACGGCGTGGAAGACAAGAAGGATGCGGAGACTCGTTCTGTCGCGGGTCGTCGTTTTCGCAGGGAAAACGGAATGTGGATCGATACGGCTTACGCTGCCCCCAGAAGTACAGTCAGTCTCAGTCGTGGCTCCGAGCAATATCGAGCTTTAGTAGCGGATGAACCCGGCATCAGAACCATTGCCGAAGAACTCGACGGCGAGATCATTGTCGTTTGGAAGGGCCGCGCTTACCGCATCCGTTAGCTTCGTTGGATTTTGCGCCTCCTTGGAGTGCGGCCGCCCCACTCCAAGGAGAGACCCCTACAATGTTCCCGCTTCAAGTGTTACAGTTACCCTGCTGGAGGTCGTCCTTATGTATTGCCCCACTTGCGGTAATGAAATCACCGTCGAACTTAAGTATTGCAATCGCTGCGGCGCGAACCTGATGGTGCCGGCGATGAGTGCACCAACAGTAATGGCTCCCGTTAGGTTGGGTGTGCCAAGCATTGTGCTTGGTATCACGATCCTCGGCGGACTCGGAATAATCTTTGGAGGCGCCACTGAATTCGCGAAACTCGGTGTACACCCGGCAGCGATCGTCTGGATGGTCCTGTTTAGTGCGGCAGCTTTGTTCGGTTGCGCTGGTCTAATGATCCGTTTCTTCACCAAGCTGCTCACGCTGCAACGTGAAATCCCTGCGGCGCAGCCTCCTCGTCCGCGGATGAGTGACCGCCAGACAATGCATCACCTGCCTCCGCGTATGGAGCCGGTGCCAAGCGTTACCGAGAATACGACGCGAACTTTCACTCCGATTTACAGAGAACCGGCCGACCGTGGGACACGCTAAAAGTAACTTCGAAAAACTATGAAACTTCGAACCCGAGTTTTTCAAAGCGTAACGATTGTTATCCTGGCAGCGAACCTCAGCATTGTCGCCGCTCAAACTACCAGAAGATCCCAAGCCCCTCGCAATCGCACAATCGCGAACATCGTGCGTGAGATCGATGCACGAAATATCGAAGCGTCGATCAGAAAGCTGGCTTCGTTTGGCACTCGCAACACCTTGTCTGAGCAGAACGATCCGAAGCGAGGTATCGGCGCCGCGCGTGACTGGCTGTATGCGGAGTTTCTAAAAGTTGCCGAGACGTCGAACGGTCGCATGACCGTGGAGAAGCAAGCGTACGAACAGCAAAAGGCCGAGCGTATACCGCAGCCGACGATCATCACGAATGTCGTCGCGACGTTGAAAGGCACGCAACCGGAATCGGCTGATCGGATCTATGTCGTCAGCGGTCATTACGATTCGATGTGCAATAGTCCGGTTGATGCGAAGTGCGACGCGCCTGGAGCCAACGACGATGCATCGGGAACCGCGGCGGTGCTCGAGATGGCGCGAGTGATGGCGAAGCATGAGTTTGAGGCCACGATTGTTTTCATGGCTGTCGCCGGTGAAGAGCAAAGCCTGCTGGGTTCGACCTATTTTGCGGAACAGGCGAAACAGAAAAACTGGGACATAGAGGCGATGTTCACCAACGACATCATTGGCAACACGCTCGGCGGCAACGGTGTGCGCGATCGCGGCACTGTTCGAGTTTTCTCTGAAGGTGTGCCCTCCAATGAAACGCCGGCTGAAGCGACGATACGGCGAAGCGTCGGTGGAGAGAACGATTCTGCATCTCGACAGTTAGCGCGGTTTATCAAAGAGATAGGTGAGCGCTCCGTGCCGCAGATGAAAGTGATGCTCGTGTACCGGCGCGATCGATATGGACGCGGCGGCGATCACATTCCGTTTCTCGAACGCGGTTATCCCGCAGTGCGATTTACTGAAGTGAACGAAGAATTCCGGCACCAGCATCAAAACGTTCGTGTTGAGAATGGAGTGCAGTATGGCGACCTGCCGGAGTTTGTCGATTTCCCGTACGTCGCAAATGTGGCGCGGGTAAATGCTGCTGCATTAGCGGCGTTGGCACTCGCGCCCGCGAAGCCAAAGGCAGTCACGATACAGTCACGCTTGTCGAACGATACTGATTTGAAATGGGAACCGAACAAGGAGCCTGATCTTGCGGGATATGAGATCGTCTGGCGCGACACCACGTCGCCGGTTTGGACGAACTCGAAACCGGTTGGGAACGTGACCGCGTTCACGATGACAGGGATGTCGAAAGACAATTTCTTCTTCGGTGTGAGAGCCGTTGACAAGGACGGGAACCGCAGCCCGGTGACGTATCCGAAGCCCCAGGCCAGGACGCCACGTCCTTCATCTTGAAAAATCCTGCTAATCCTGTCAGCCAATTCACCTGCCTGTGCGTCTAACCCCACATGAGATTCACCGCAGCAATAACTCTAATCCTGGCCATTGCGGCGCAGTCGATTGTTTCAGTCGCCGCCCAGACGTCCGCAAAGACGCGCTCATTGACTGAAGAACAGCGCATTTTCCACGTGCTCAACCGCCTCGGTTTCGGCGCACGCCCTGGTGATGTTGAGCGCGTGAAGACGATGGGCCTCGAGAACTACATCAACCAGCAACTGAGACCGGAAAAGATCACTGACACGGTCGCCGAAAACAAAGTCAGAGATCTGGCGGTCCTGAACATGACGACCGCCGAGCTCTACGAAAAGTATCCTCAACCGGGACAACTTCTGCGGCAGCTCCAAGCGCGCGGTATGTTGCCTGACGATCTCGCCGAGGCGCGCGAGAACCGGGTCAAAGGCGGCGCGAACTCCACGTCCGCGGAAATGCCGATGAACGATTCGATGACGGCGCAGACTCCGCCCGCCGGCAATCCACTCGAAAACGAAAAATATCGCAAGGTGCTCGAGGAGTATTACCGCGAGAACGGGTTGCAACGACCACAGCGCATCATTGCCGAGTTGCAAGCGTCGAGAATTCTGCGCGCCGTCTACAGCGAGCGACAGCTTCAGGAAGTGATGGTCGACTTCTGGTCCAACCACTTCAACATCTTTGCAGGCAAGGGCGCGGATCGCTGGTTACTTCCTGCTTACGATCGCGACACGATTCGGCCGCATGCCATGTCGAAGTTTTCGACGTTGTTGCAGGCGACAGCGCAGAGTCCCGCAATGCTGTTTTACCTCGACAACTTCCAGAGCGTCAGTCCAAACGCTCAGCAAAGGGTACGTGCGCCACAGCGACAGAGACGCGGTATCAACGAAAACTACGCGCGCGAGTTGATGGAGCTACACACACTCGGCGTTGACGGTGGCTACACACAGAAAGATGTGCAGGAAGTTGCTCGCTGTTTCACCGGCTGGACCATCTTTCAGCCGCGCGGCGGTGGTGCTGCAGTGAATGCGATGCTCGGTGAGGCCGGGCGTCGCAATGCCGGCACCTTTTTCTTCAACACACGCGTGCATGACGATGGCGAAAAAACTGTTCTGGGCCACAAGATTCCCGCTGGCGGCGGAATCAAAGACGGCTTGATGGTGCTGGATATTCTGGCGAAGCATCCGTCAACGGCGAAGTTCATTGCGACCAAACTCGTGCGCCATTTCGTCGCTGATGATCCACCTGCGTCGCTGGTTAATCGTGTCGCTGCTGTTTTCACAAAGAGCGACGGCGATATTCGCGAGACGCTCAAAGCGATCTTCTTTTCGAATGAATTCAACTCGCGAGAAGCGTATCGCGCGAAGATCAAGCGGCCGTTTGAACTCGTGGTTAGTGCGATCAGGACGCTCGGCGCCGATACCAACGGCGGACCGGGCACACACCAGTGGATTGCGCGCATGGGTGAGCCGCTTTACGGATTTCAAACACCGAATGGCTACTCCGATGCGGCGGACAGTTGGGTGAACACTGGCGGCCTGCTCGAACGAATGAACTTTGGTATCGCTTTGGCGAGTAACCGGGTTCAGGGCACGCGGGTCGATCTCGGTAAGTGGACGATGGAGGAGTCGCTAAAAATGATCCTCGCAGGAGAGATCTCGCAGGCGACCAGGGAAACGTTATTGAAGCAGGTGGACCAATCCGATCCCGCGGCGAAGGTGGTTGGATTGATACTCGGAACGCCGGAGTTTCAGAGGCAATAAGTTTTTTTCCCGCAAAGGCGCCAAAGGAAGAATTCAATACACTTTGCATTCTTTGCGCCTTTGCGGGAGAAATAAAGGAATTGAACGATGAACCGTAGATACTTTCTTAAATCAGGCAGCATCGCCCTCGCCAGTATAGGCATGTCGCTCTCAGCGCCTGCATTTCTCGAGCGAGCAGTGATGGGCCAACCCGTTGGCGGCAAGCGAAAAACTCTGATCGCCATTTTCCAGCGTGGCGCGGTCGATGGACTCAACATGGTCGTGCCGTTTGGCGAATCCACTTACTACGACTTGCGCCCGTCGATCGCCATCCCGAAACCTGAGTCAGGCAATACCGATGCTGCGATTAATCTCGATGGCTTCTTCGGCCTGCATCCTGCGATGAGTTCGTTCAAACCCTTGTGGGACTCGAAGCGGCTGGCCATCATTCACGCCTCCGGATCGCCCGACAACACTCGTTCGCACTTCGACGCGCAGGACTACATGGAATCCGCGACGCCCGGCGTGAAGTCGACCAGTGATGGTTGGCTCAATCGTTACCTGCAAAGCAAACAGGATCCCGATCGGTCGCTGTTTCGCGCCGTATCGATGACCAGGACCATGCCGCGCGTGCTTCAGGGACGCGCCTCAGCAGTGGCGATGGCTAACTTGTCTGACTTCGCCATTCGCGCAGGCCGATCGTCGGCAAATATACAAGGCGGCTTTGAAGCAATTTATGCAAAAGAGGTCAACGATAAGCTCGCGGGAATGGGCCGCGAGACTTTCGAAGCCGTCAACTATTTGAAGAAAGCCAATCCCGCGCAATACAAACCCGAGAACGGCGCGCAGTATCCGCGCAATCCATTTGGTAATTCGTTGTTGCAGATCGCGCAGCTAATCAAAGCAGGTGTAGGGCTGGAAGTTGCTTTTACTGATATCGGCGGCTGGGACACGCACGTCAATCAAGGCAACGCTCGCGGTCAACTGGCAAATCTTTTGCAGCAGTTCAACTCCGGCGTCGCCGCGCTTTACCAGGACCTGGGCCAACGAATGGACGACGTCGTTGTGTTGACGATGTCAGAGTTTGGCAGGACGGTGCGCGAGAACGGCAATCGCGGCACGGATCACGGTCATGCGAACGCGATGTTTGTGATGGGCAACAACGTGCGCGGCGGAAAAGTTTACGGACGCTGGCCTGGATTAAAGAGCGATCAGCTTTACGAAGGACGCGATCTTGCTTTGACTACCGACTTTCGTGATGTGTTCGGCGAGGTCGCAACGCGCCACCTCGGCGCTACTAAGTCAATCTTCCCCGGCTATTCGTTGACTCAATCGAACTTCAAAGGCTTCCTGGGTTAGGCCAGAAAAAGCACAAAAAGACACAAAATTTTAAGCCACAAAAAAGCACAAGAAGCACAAAATGAGTTATGTGCCTTTTGTGCTTTGTGGCTACCAACGGACGCGGCCGAAGTGGTTGATCAGATAAAGCATGAGCACGGCGATCACTGAAACGATTACAGCCAACGTGAACGCTTCGTTATCACGTCCCGCCTGCACCGCATCGTAAATCGCAACTGAAGCAGTCTGAGTTTTCCCCGGAATGTTTCCGGCAATCATTATCGTCACGCCAAAGTCACCGAGTGCGCGTGCAAAGGCGAGCGCGGTCGCGGCCAGCACCCCCTTCGCAGCTAACGGCAACGTCACGCGGAGGAAGATGAGTCGATTGTTGAGACCCAACGTGCGCGCCGCCGCTTCGAGATCGGTGTTCACTCCTTCAAATGCGGCACGCAAACTCTTTGTCACCAGCGGCAGCGCATGAATTGAAGCAGCAATGATCGCTGCTGTCACCGTGAACGTCAGACGAATACCAAACGTCCGGTAAAGAAAACCTCCAAACGCCGAACGAGTGCCGAGTAACACCAACAAGTAGTAACCCAACACGGTCGGAGGCAGGACCAGCGGGAGCGTTACGAGTGCATCGACGAGGTTTCGTCCAGGAAAACGTTTGCGGGCGAGCAGCCACGCGAGCCCTGAGCCGGCTATCAATGCAATCAGCGTAGCTGCCGTGGCTACCGCGAAGGAAAGCCTGATGGGAAACCAGTTGATCACAGAAGTTGTGCCGCACAGCTTAAGCCACAAGAGGCATAAAACGCACGAAACAAAATGTGTTGCTAAGTCATTCCCGCCTTTTGTGCTTTTTTATGGCACAATCGGCGACGTTCACATGACAGGTCTCAAACCAAAGATCCTGCGATTCGAATCGTTGCCTTCCACAAACACCGAGCTGGCGCGGATGGCGTCAGAAGGCGCTGACGAAGGCCTCTCGATTGTCGCCGACGAGCAAACTGCCGGCCGCGGTCGCTTGCAGCGCGCGTGGTCGTCGCCGAAAGGCGCCGGACTCTATTTCAGCATCTTGTTGCGGCCTGCGATTCCCCAGGAACATTGGCCACTGATCACTTTCATGGCGGCGCTGGCGGCCGGAGATGCTCTGCAGGAAGGCGCCGGAGTTCATACCGATATCAAGTGGCCTAACGATCTCCTTTCGAACGAGCGAAAGATCTGCGGCATACTTGCCGAGGCAATTGAGACGCCCGCCGGGCGCGCGGTCGTGGTAGGCATTGGGATCAACTTGACCCAAAATGCGTTTCCGCCTGAACTGGAAACTGTTGCCACATCAGTGTCGGAAGCGAGTGGCCGGTCACCGGAGCGTGAAGCGATACTCGCTGCTCTGTTGCGAGCCGTGGGCCGTTGGTATTCGTTGCTGCATGAGCCCGACGGCAGGGAAAAAATCGTCGCTGCATGGTCCAACAGATCTTCGTATGCGACCGGAAGATTGGTTCAGGTAAGCAATGGCGACGAGGTGTGGCAGGGCACAACCAGCGGAGTTGAGCGCGATGGCGCGTTACGTCTCAACACAGCGAATGGTGAAATCAGGTTGGTAAGAGCGGGCGATGTTTGTAGTGTGAGATCTTCTAATTAGTCAGATGCAAATCATCTTAAACACATTCGGATCGTTTGGCGACGTTCATCCATACATGGCGCTCGCGATGGAATTGCAGCAGCGTGGCCACACGCCGGTGATCGCGACGATGGAGATCTATCGCGAGAAGATCGAAGGCGCCGGTTTGGAGTTTACGCCTGTACGGCCAGACATACCGCAGCCCAAAGAACAGGACACGGAACTGATCGAAAAGATCATGGAGCCGAAAACCGGACCAAGGTATTTGACTGAACAAGTTGTGTTTCCCGCTGTGCGCGATAGTTACGCGGATCTGCTGAAGGCGGTCGCCGGGGCTGATCTGCTTGTTACTCATCCAGCGGCGCCGGCTGGTCCATTGGTTGGCCGAAAGACGGGTATGCGCTGGATCTCAACCGTGCTTTCACCGTTCTCTTTCATTTCTGCGTACGACCCGCCGGTTCCGCCATACTGGCAATGGACCAGAAAGCTGAGTCTGCTCGGTCCGGGCGTGATGAGGTTTTTACTCAACCTCTCGAAAAGTACTTACAAGGCGAAGGCGGTGACAGAGTTCCGCGACGAACTCGGACTTGAAGACACCGGCAATCCCATCTTTGAAGGGCAGCACTCGCCCACACGCGTCCTGGCCCTGTTCTCGAAACTATTTGCCCAACCGCAGCCTGACTGGCCTCCTCAAACCGAAGTCACCGGATTCTGTTTTTACGACGGTAATCGTGAAGTACGGATTCCCGACGAGCTGATTAAATTCCTGGATAGTGGTGCGCCACCGATCGTGTTTACGTTAGGCTCGTCAGCCGTTTGGGTCGCGCGTGATTTTTTCCGCGAGAGCATTGAGGCTGCGAGAGGCGTCGGAAGGCGAGCGGTGTTGCTCATTGGCGATGAGCGAAACCTGCCGTCCTCACTTCCGGAAGGAGTGATCGCGGTCGACTACGTGCCTTACCAGTCACTGCTGCCACGCGCTTGCGTGGTGGTCCATCACGGCGGTGTGGGAACCACTTCTCAAGGCTTGCTCGCGGGAGTCCCGACTCTGATCGTTCCTTTCGCTTTCGATCAATCCGACAACGCAGAACATGCTCGTAAGCTCGGCACCAGCCGCACGCTTTATCGAAAAAATTACCTCGCCCCGAGGGTTGCAAACGAACTGAACGAGTTACTCAGGCGGCCGTATTATGCTCGCCGCGCGATGGAAGTCAGTAGAAAACTCCAGCAGGAAGATGGTCCAGCGCGAGCGGCGGACGTCATCGAACAGATTCTTTCGGGAACGCCAAACAGCAACGAGGAACTCGCCTATGCTTCTGGTCGTTGATGCGGGTAACACTAACATTACACTCGCTGTGTTTCGGGAAAAGGAGTTGATTGTTCAGTGGCGAATTACTACTGAACCGGCGAGGACCAGCGACGAGTATGGCGTACAGGCACGAACACTGTTCGAGCTGGCGGGTATTGATTTCAAAGAGATTGAGGCAATCGTCATTGCGTCAGTGGTGCCGTCTTTGAATCACACGTTAAAGCAACTCGCCGAAGTATATTTTGAGTTGACGCCGTTGTTTGTCGATCACACAAGCGATACTGGCTTGAAAATCCTTTACGAGCCGCCGTCGGATGTTGGTGCGGATAGGATTGTCGACGCTGTGGCGGCGGTGGCTAAGTATGGAGCGCCTTGTATTGTAGTGGACTTCGGAACGGCGACGACTTTCAACGCGATCAATGCTGCGAGCGAGTATCTTGGCGGCGTGATTGCTCCGGGAATCATGATCTCCTCTGAGGCATTATTTGCGCGGGCTGCGAAACTGCCGCGTGTGGAGATCAAACGCCCGCAGAAGGTGATCGGCTCGTCGACGACGGGGGCCATGCAGTCGGGGGTTTATCATGGCTATGCGGGCCTGGTTGACGGCGTGCTGGAGCAGATGATCTTGGAGATGGGATCCAAGCCGCGTGTGATCGCGACCGGCGGTTTGGCGCCGCTCATCGCCACGGCCTCGAAGTTTATCGAAGAGGTCGACAGCAATCTCACGCTCGAAGGCCTGCGCTTGATCTACGAGAGAAATCGAGGCCCGATTGGGAGACCTTGAACTACTTCAACTACTTCACCGAAATCGAAGATGCATTCGTCAGGCGGCGCGGTAAGCATCTCTTTCTCAGCCCGATGGATTGGGCCTTGATGGAAACGTGGAAGCAGCAGGGAATTCCATTGCACATCGTTCTGCGTGGCGTTGAAAGATCGTTTGACTCGTTCGAAGCGAAGCCGCGCAAGCGAACCGTGAAGTCGCTGCTTTATTGCCAGGAGGAAGTTGAAGCCCAGTACGCCGAATGGATCGAAGCGCGCGTGGGTTCGGCAACAACATCGACCACAGAGATAGACTCTGACAAGACACCCTTTTCGGTTGCCGCGATAAGTGAACATCTGGAGCGCAGCCGCAGTTCGTTGTCCGCACTCGCGAATGCAAGAGGCGACGACGATCTCTCTGAAGCACTCGCGCGCGCCGCCTCGTTGCTCGCCGAGATTGAAAACGATTTTGCCGGCGACGCAACGCTCGATACTCGCAAGCTCGAAGATTCTCTGACTGGTCTCGAAAGAATGCTCAACGACTCGATGCTGTCAGTAGTTACTAAAACGGTGCTCGACGATCTTAAAAAGGAGATCAAGGAGCAACTCAAACCCTATCGCGCGCTGATGGAGACTGCCGTTTACAATCAGACTTTCAACAACCTTCTGCTGAAGCGTTTGCGCGAGCATTTCGCCGTGCCGCGACTCAGCTTGTTCTACGTTTAATCTCAAAGGAGAACGAGATGGCTGAAATGACAATCAGACGCTTCGGCGTGATCTCAGTGGCCAAAATTTATGGCTTGCTGCTTTTTATTGTAGGGTTAATCATCGGCGTGATTTACGGATTGATCTTCATCCTCTTCGGAGCCGCGATGTCGGCGTTTGCGCCGGGCGGTCGCGATGC
>JAICGZ010000052.1 GCA_025922875.1 Pyrinomonadaceae bacterium | reverse complement strand
GCTTTGTTCTCGAATCGCGTGATCGAAGGCCAAAGCGGCGCCAGGCCGCCGCACTCCAAGGAGGTCAACTGTGTTTTCGGATGGCCTTGTGGTTTTTGGATCGCGAGCATGATTCAAGAGCGGATTTGCTAAGGAAATCTCACGGCCTTAGGTCTACTCCTACGGCATCCACGTTGCCTACATCCTTTTTCCGCCTCCCCCACTTGAAAACTCGCCCAGCCATGTCAGGAGGTATTTATGCTAAGCAGAAGAATCGCACTGTTCTTCCCGTTCTTGATGCTCGTAGCCGCTCTCCTAGCGACCTCAGCATTGGCCCAATCAACCGCAACACTTCAGGGCACCGTCACCGATTCCAAAGGCGCGGTGCTCCCGAACGCGACCGTCATAGTCAGAAATAGAAGCACCTCTACCGAGCGCACGACGCAAACCGACAGCGACGGTAATTATCAGGTGGCCGCCTTACCCGTCGGGGTCTACACCATCGAGGTACGAGTCGAAGGCTTCAAGACCGGCGTTGCCGATCAGGTTACTCTCGAGGTTGCCAAAACCGCGGTCCAGAATTTCCAAATGGATGTGGGCGCGATCTCCGAACAGGTGCTCGTCTCTTCGGACGTCCCCGTAATCGAGACCGCGACCACCTCAGTCGGCACCGTCATCAACCAGCGGACGGTCCAGGAGATCCCACTCAACGGCCGTCACTTCGTAGACCTCGGCCTGCTCCTTCCCGGCTCGGTAACGCCGCCCCAAAACGGTTTCTTGACGGCGCCGCTGCGCGGCCAGGGTTCATTTGCATTCAACACGGCCGGCGGTCGCGAGGACACCGTTAATTTCATGATCAACGGTGTCAATCTCAACGACATGGTCCAGAACCAGATTACGTTCCAGCCATCGATAAATACGGTGCAGGAATTCAAGGCCGATAATTCAACCGTGAGCGCCGAGTATGGGCGAAACTCAGGCGCGATTGTGAACATCGCGACGCGTTCCGGCTCGAACGAGTACCACGGCGAGTTTTTCGAGTTCCTGCGTAATGAAGCGCTCGACGCACGCAACTTCTTCGACGCTCGCAAGCCTCCATTCAAACGTAACCAGTTTGGGTTCAATATCGGTGGTCCAGTAAACCTGCCGCACTTCGGCGAAGGCGGCTCTCCGTTTAGTTATAAGGGGAAGAACCGGACTTTCTTTTTCTTCAGTTATGAAGGAACGCGGCAACGACAGGGGCTGACACTTACCAGCAACGTGCTGACCGATGCCCAGCGCGCGTTAGTGACTAATCCAACAGTGCTGCAGTTGTTACCACTGATTCCGCGGGCCACGAGTGTTGACATAGTCAGTGGAGTTCCAGTGGGCCGGTTTGCGGGCTCAGGCACGGCTCCGGTCGATATCGATCAGTGGACTGGCGACGTGAGTCACGAGTTTAGCGCGAAGGATCGTCTACACGGTTACTACGCATTCCAGCGCGACAGGCGCGGTGAACCAAACCTGCAAGGCAACACCGTTCCGGGGTTCGGCGACACACGCCAATCGCAGCGGCAGATATTCACGTTGAACGAAACTCACATCTTTGGTCCAAACCTGACCAACGAAGCGCGGCTTGGCTTCAATCGAATCAACATTACGTTCACACCTAACTTGCAATTGAATCCTGCCGATTTCGGGATCAACAACGGAATCAATCAGGACATCGGCCTGCCGCAAATGAGCATTACAGGCTTTAACTTCAACATCGGTGGACCAGCGGGCTTTCCGCAGGGGCGCGCCGACATGACTGTTGTTCTTTCCGATACGCTCAACTATCTGAGAGGTAACCACTCATTCAAGTTTGGTGGTGAAGGGCGGCGTTTCTACAACAACAATTTCACCCTCGACGTTGGCACGTTCACCTTTCCGAACGTCAACAGTTTCATCGCGGGAAATGCGAACGCATTCAGTGTCACGCTCGGCGATCGTTCGAGCGCGATTATTCAAAACGCCCTCGGGTTCTACGTGCAGGACAACTACAAAGCGCGCCCGAACCTGACGTTCGAATTGGGGTTGCGCTACGACTGGAACATGACTCCAACCGAGCGGTTCGACCGCTTCGTCCTGTTCGATCCGGCAACACGATCGTTCGTCCGCGTTGGTTCGGGAATTGACAAGGTCTACAAGGAAAACAATAAGAACTTTCAACCACGCGTCGGTATTGCCTGGGATCCATTCAACGACGGCAAGACCTCGGTGCGTGCGGCTTACGCGATTCTGACGGACCAGCCGGTAACTAATGTCGTTACTCCGGTGACATCTAATCCGCCGTTAGCGACACCGCTAACTTTCTCAGGTCCGATCACTTTCGCGAACGCGGTTTTGACTGCTGGTTTGGCCGGACTGGCGCCGAATAACGTCGATCCAAACTTCGACAACGCCTACGTTCAGTCGTGGAACCTCAACATTCAACGTGAGGTCGGGCGGGACCTTGGCGTAACGATTGGTTACTTCGGCACGAAGGGAACTCACTTACGAATCGCGCGCAACATCAACCAGCCTATCAACGGCGTGCGTCCGATTCCGACTGTGTCAGCTTCCAGTCCGATTCGTCCGGGAGCTACTTTGAACAACATCGTGCAGATCGAAGGTACGGGAAACTCGAGTTACAACGCGCTCTGGCTTACGGCCACCAAGCGACTGTCACGAGGGTTCCAGTTCAATTCTTCTTACACGTTCTCGAAGTCGATCGACTACAACTCGTTGAATAGCCAGGGCGTGGTTGTGCAGGACAGTTATAACCTGCGCGGCAACCGCGGTCTTTCGGATTTCGATGCGCGCCATCGCTTCGTAATCAGCGGGCTATACGAGTTGCCGTTCCGCGGAAATCAATTCGTTGAGGGCTGGCAGCTATCGACCATCGTCCAGTCGCAAAGCGGCAACCCGGTGAACATCGTGGTGAATAACGCAACGTTTACTGGTACCAACAATACTGTGAGACCGGATGTGACTGGTCCGATTGAGATCCTTGGCACTCCGAATCGATGGTTTGATACGACTCCGTTTGTCATACCGGTGGGACGCTTCGGCAATCTTGGCCGCAACGTCGTGATTGGCCCGAGATTCAACAACACTGACTTCTCGGTGATTAAGCGGACGAAGTTGACTGAGAGCCAGTTGATCGAGTTTCGCTGGGAAGTGTTCGATCTATTTAATCATGCAAACTTCGGTCAGCCGGGACGCGTGGTTGGAACTGCAAACTTTGGACAGATTACGAACACGCGCTTTCCGACGGGAGATTCGGGATCGTCGAGGCAAATGCAGTTTGCGTTGAAGTACAAGTTTTAGCACAGGATGATCAGGATGTTTCAGGATTTGCAGGATTCATCTTGCAAATCCTGTAAATCCTGCAATCTTGTCAACTAGATCATTAACACTATCGCCAGCAACGACGATGTGAACATCTGCTAGTTCGTAAATTGGCCGGCGATGATCGAAGAGTGACTGCGCCTGCTCTCTCGTTTTCCCCAGCGGTCGATCTTCTCCGGAAGCCTCAATTCTGGCCCAACAAATCTCAAACGGGGCGTCCAACCACACACTCAACCATTCGTACTGGTGTATCAACTTGCGATTCCCCTCCTGAATCCACGCGCCGCCGCCAAGTGCAATCACACCCTCGGCTTTGGTCTCCAACAAGCCGCGCAACACCTCCGACTCGATAGCGCGAAACGCAGGCTCGCCATCTTCGACGATCAGTTGTGCCGGCGACCTTCCCTCGCTTTCGGTAATAAAGTCATCAAGATCCATCATGTTTAGATTGAGGCGTCGCGCGAGTTCACGCGCGACGTGCGTCTTTCCGCAACCCATAAAACCCGTGATTATTAGTTTCATCTGACTACGAGCGATTCGAGGAGTCCGAAGAATTCAGGAAACGAAATCCCGACGCATTCTGAACCGGCGATCTCTGTTTCACCATCAGCGATCAGGGCTGCGACAGCGAAGGCCATCGCTATCCGGTGATCGCCACGCGAGTCGATCGAAGCGCCGCGGAGTTGTGTGGGTCCGGATACCGAAAGTCCATCATCAAATTCTTCAACTTCCGCGCCCATCGCTCGTAGATTCTCTACCGTGGCGGCCAATCGATCGCTCTCTTTCAATCTCAGCTCGCCGGCGTCACGAATGTGGATACCACCTTCGATCTGCGAGCCAGCGACGGCCAGTAAGGGCAGTTCATCGATCAACGATGGAATCATTGATCTGCTGAGTGTGCGTTCGTTATCGCCGGCACTTCGCGTGATTCCGCCGCGCACGTTGATCGTTCCGTAGGGTTCGTTGCGCTCTGTTTGTAAATCGGTGGTTGAAATATCAGCGCCCCACCAACTCAGCACCGAAAGAAATGCTGCTCGCGTCGGATTCAAACCAACTGCTTCGATCGTCAGTTCGGATCGTGGTAGAAGCATCGCTGCGGCAACGAAGTAAGCAGCCGAGGAGACATCGCCGGGAATGGTCATCGCGCCGCCGTTGAAACGCGCAGGGCCCTCGAGTGTTACTGATAAATCATTGGTTATGACCGGCACACCAAAACCATTGAACAGACGCTCCGTGTGATCGCGCGTCGGCGACGGTTCGATCACCGTTGTTCGACCTTCAGCATTGAGTCCAGCAAACAGAATTGCGGATTTGACCTGGGCGCTGGCGACCGGAAGTCTGTAAGTGATTGGAACCGGTTTTCCTGAGCCGTGAATCTTTAGCGGCGCTTTGCCATCGGTCGCCTGGATCTTTGCTCCCATCAGCTCGAGCGGTTCGATAATCCTCCGCATTGGCCGCGAACTAAGCGATTCATCACCCACAAGTTCCGCGGTCAAATCGTGTCCCGCTAAAACTCCCGCGAGTATGCGCAACGTTGAACCGCTGTTACCGCAATCGAGCGGTTTGCTCGGTGCAGTTAGCTTTTCCCCACCCGCAAAAAACAGTTTGCCGTCTCTGTCTTCGATCGAAATCCCGAGTTCCCTAAGGCATCCGAGTGTCGAGGCGCAGTCACGCGCGGTGGAAAAATTTGAGATTTCAGAACTTCCGTTTGAGAGTGCGGCAATGAGCGCCGCCCGGTGAGAGATCGACTTATCTCCCGGTAGTCGCAGGCGACCGTTAATTTGCTGTGCGGGTACTAATCTCATTTTCGCTATGATCGGTAGGAGACATAAGGGTTCAAGTATGTTATAAGTAACCACCCCGTAAACCCCGCTTCCCCTTGAGACGGGAAATTTACCCCCAATTACAAGCTGGGTAGAAGTAAAGGCATTAGCCGGATGTGGGAATCTGTGTCTGCAATAATAAATCCGACAGTCCTGGTTGCTGAAGATTCACATGATACGCGCATTATGCTCAAGCGGGCCTTTGAAATGAAAGGCTACCGCGTTTTTGAAGCTGAAGACGGTAAGCAAGCGCTCGAAATAGCAAAGGAGAAACGCCCCAATCTCATCGTGATTGACTTGAACATGCCCGTTTTAGACGGCTTGGAGACAGTCAAAAACTTCCGGAAACAGGAAGGAAATGATGATCGGGTGCCGATCGTGGCGATCACTGCTTACGACGTCTACGGCATGGAAGAGGCCGCGCTGGAAACTGGCTGCAATAGATACCTCAGCAAGCCACTCGATTTAGAGGAACTCGATCGAACTTTAAAGGGGTTAGGATTCATCGTCTGAGATAGGACTTAAATAGGTCATATAGGACCTATTCGACCTATTGACATCCCCTTATCCACCGTGTTACACCCTCGAACTCCTGTAAGTGTCTGAAGCTATGAGAAAGCGGCCAGAGTCCTCGCGCAGTGGCTTTCGGAGAGGTCATGCATAAGAGTTGTGACCGTGGAGACGACCGAGCTAAGTTTGCCCAGCCGCATTGACACGGTTGCTACTGCGGCCGCCGCAGTCGCTGAGTTTGTTGGCCGTTCAGGTATCAGTGATGACGCTGCGTTTGGAATCGATATGGCCGTGCGCGAGGCCGTGACCAACGCGGTGCTTCATGGCAATCGTCAGGATGAAGGCAAGGTCGTCGAAATCATTTTGAAGAGCTCGCCTGACGCTGTTGAAATCAGCGTGCACGACCAGGGGCCAGGGTTCAACCCGGAAGAAGTCCCAGATCCAACAGCACAAGAGAACATCTTAAAAGCCTCAGGCCGTGGCATCTTTTTCATGCGCAGTTTTATGGATGAAGTTGACTGGTCGATAAGACCCGGCGGTGGTACAACAGTGCGCATGCTCAAGCGACGTTAATCGCATTTGCATAAAGGAGATTTCTGAAAATGGCTGAGTTGAATATCAACGAGCGTCAAGCCGGAGATGTAACTGTGCTTGATATGAGCGGCAAGATAACAATTGGGGAAGGAAGCGTCGCGCTACGCACCGCCATTCGGCGATTGCTCGAAGAAGGCAAGAAGCGCATTCTGTTAAACCTCTCGGGTGTGGGTTACATCGATTCCAGTGGCATTGGTGAACTCGTGTCCAGTTACACGGCTATCGGCAAAGACGGAGGACAGCTCAAGCTGCTCAATCTCACACAGAAACTTCAGGATCTGTTGACCATCACTAAGCTCCTGACTGTCTTTGACGTTTACGAAAGCGAAGCAGAGGCCCTCAACAGCTTCAAATAGACGCCCGGTGATCTTTGCCGGGAAGCTGAACGGAGAAAGTAATGGCTGAGCTCGATGTGAAAGAACGACAAGCAGGAGACGTCACCATTCTCGATTTGACTGGTGAAGTGCGGATTGGTGAAGGCAGCGTTGCCCTGCGCGATGCAATCAGAAACCTGGCTGACAGCGGCAAAAAGAAACTTTTGCTCAATCTCGCGGGTGTTAAGTACATGGACTCGAGCGGTATCGGCGAGTTGATCGCTAACTACACGACGGTGAAACGTCAGGGTGGCCAGCTCAAATTGCTGAATCTAACTGATCGAATTCAGAATCTGCTGGTTATTACAAAACTGCTTACTGTCTTTGACGCTTACGATAACGAAGCAGAAGCATTGAAGAGTTTTCAGTAACGATCATTATTGCCGATTGCCGATTGCCAATTGCCGATTTATTAAAGAAATCCGAAAATTGGCAATTCACAATTGGCAATTGGCAATAACCTGATGTTTCGTGCTGCATTTCGCCGTCTGCTCGCGATCGATGATCCACCCGAGCGGACGGCGCTTGCTTTTTCAATCGGCGTCTTCATCGCTTTCTCGCCATTCCTTGGTCTTCACACCCTCATGGCGACCGCGATCGCGTTTCTTTTTCGTTTCAACAAGATCGCCATATACACCGGCACCTTCATCAACAATCCATTTCTTACCCTAGTGCCGATAATCATCCTGTCGTATGGCGTCGGCGCTTTTATCCTCGGCCGTCCCTTAAGCATCCCCGACGAAGGCCTCGAACTACTAAAGAACCCGAAAATTTTTTCCAGCGACTATTACCGGCTTCTGTTTGTGCAAAGCTGGGCTATCGTTTGGCCCTTTTCGGTAGGCGCGATGGCCCTCTCCGTGGTTTGTTCGCTCCTTGCTTATCCGCTAACATTACGGGCGCTGCGCGCCTACGGCGTCCATAAGCGCCACAGACTTTCACGGAGTGACACGGATTGAAGCAATACCTACTGATTCTACTTACCCTATTTCTGGCCTCCCCGATTGTTTTATCGCAAACAGTACAACAGCGCCCGGGCGCAACGTTCGAAGTTTCTGAGTACGGCGTTGACTTCCAGGCGGACCCACGACTCATCCTCGTGATGGCGGCGTTGGATGCTGCGGGACTTGATACAGCACCTGGACGACAGCCATCTGCCTTTCGCACGAAGTTGCGCAAGGATTTGACTAACCTCGATCCGGATCTGCGCGCCCGTTTGCGCACCTTCTATGAACGTAATCGATTGCCGGCTCCGGCTACGCCAGCGGATCAGGCTGCGCGTTATGTTTCTCTCGCGCTGGCGCTTGGTCCAGCGCCGTCGTTTGAAGCGCCCGCGCGTTCCGAGGACTTGCCCGGGGGGCTTTTGGAAGTGCTTGATTTTGCGCCGCTGGTCCAGGAGTTTTATCGCCGGTCGGGAATTGACG
This sequence comes from Pyrinomonadaceae bacterium, assembly GCA_025922875.1. Classification (GTDB taxonomy): domain Bacteria; phylum Acidobacteriota; class Blastocatellia; order Pyrinomonadales; family Pyrinomonadaceae; genus PSRF01. The sequence continues at coordinate 18,532 of JAICGZ010000052.1, read as the reverse complement.
AGCACATGGTTGAGTACGTGCGCGCCTACCAGGCCGAGGGCGACAGGTTGCGTGCGCCGACGACCGAGATGGTGCGCGCGCTGCTGACATATCTTCACACCAGGCCACTTACTTTTTCCACTGAGCGAGTCGAAGTTAAAGATCCTTCAAAGAAGAACAGCAAAGAAAAGAAATACACGTTTCGGGAGAAAGAACGCCGGTTTTTGATCTTGCCGGATCTGCTCGCCGCGCGTGGAGCAATAAACTTTCGCGTTATCGGTGACGATTATTACGCGGTCGTGCCTGAAGGCACTGACCCGACTTCCTCCGAGTTGCGCCGCGCGTATCTTCAATACGTCATCGATGCACTGGTGCTGCGATTCAATAGAGACATCGCGCAACGGCGCGAGCAGGTGAAGCAGCTTTTGACTGAACGACAAAAAGCAGGTGCACAGGTTAGTCCGGATGTGTTTCTGAGCGTGAGCCGTTCCCTCGTGACGGCAGCGGACGCGCGTTACGAAGAGACGAGACGGCTCGAAATGCTTGCGCGCGAGTCGCGCGCGCGATTAGCGGCTGCGAAGACTGAGGCTGAACGAGCGACGATTGGAAAGTCGGCACAAGCGGAGACGAAGGCTATCCAGGATGAGACAGTCGCGCGTTTGGCTGAGGAGTACGAGAAGGGCGCCGTGCTCGCGTTTTATTTTGCGGATCAGTTAAAGGGTATCGAGAGTGCGGGTTTTGATCTCGCAAACTTCTTCGCCGACATGATCGCGTCGTTCGACCCGGTGCGAGAGGCTAAGCGTCCGGCGGAATACGCGGAGACAGTGCAGCGAGCTCTCGCCGCGCGCGAGGCCCGTACCGCCGCACGCAGATCGCAGGCGGAACTTAACACCAGTACAGATGTTCGTGAGTCAGCTTTGGTAAGAGATCTCGCGACAATTGAAGATACCCTTCGGAACAAGGATTACACCGGGGCCGAAGCACGTTTGCGGGAGATGTTGACGGAATATCCTCGCGAACCGCGCATCTTTTTCGCCCTGGGCCAAACGGCGAGTTTGGCTGCGATGGACGCGACTGACGAGCAGGTGCAGGCGGAACGACTGAACCGCGCGCTGGGCCATTACCGTATGGCTGTTGCGGCGTCGTCACCAGAGACTGACAAGGCGATCATGTCGCGCGCACACGAGTCGATGGGGCGCATCAATGCGTTTTTTGAAAACACGGTTGAGGCGCTGAAGGCATTTGATGAGGCGATCAAGCTCGGCGACGTGCGCGGCGGTGCTTACAAAGAGGCCCTCGAAGGGAAAAAGAAACTAAATCAGCCTTAAATCCGTGTTATCCGTAGTTCATTAACCGCGGATAACACGGATTAAGTCGGATTAATCCTGTAAAGCTTTCGCGGCGTTAATCCTGCCACCAGCGACGGTCTTGCCTTTCAGCGACACGATCGGATCACTCGAAGCCATGATCCGTTTGCGCAGATCGTCAACCGACATACGCGGATTTTCCGACACTATCAGCGCCGCCACACCCGAAATCACCGGCGTCGCCATCGAAGTGCCCGACTTCTCTTCGTACTGATTTCCCAACCACGTGCTCAGAATGTCCACGCCCGGCGCCGCGATGGCGACACTCTTCGCGCCGTAGTTTGAAAACGATGCCAATTGATCGTGCCGGTCAAGCGCAGCCACGCTGATCACATTCGGTATGTCGTAGCTCGATGGATAATGTGGTGAACGATCGTTGTTAACGCTCGCGTTCCCTGCCGCAGCCACAAACAGAATGTCGTTCTCGTAAGCTTTGCGAATGGCCTGCTCGAGCGCACGAGACCTCTGTGTCGATCCCCAGCTCGCGCTGATAATGCGAACGTTTACGCCCGCCTTCTTACGTTCGATCACGTAATTGATCGCTTCGATCGCGTCTTTAGTCGATCCGAAACCGCCCGCGTTCAAAAACTTCAACGGCATGATCTGGACCTTCCAGTTCACGCCCGCAATGCCGAGATCGTTTTCGCCCTCTGCGCCGATGATGCCCGCGCAATGCGTTCCATGACCATTTTGATCCATCGGATCGGAAGCGTTGTCGATGGCGTTGAAGCCGTTCAGGTCGTCGATTGTTCCGAGTTCTTCGTCGCGATACGGAGCGAGGCTGGCAGGACGAACCCACATGTTCTGCGCGAGATCTTCGTGCGTGTAATCAACGCCGCTGTCGAGCACTGCGACCACAACCGTGTCACTGCCAGTCGTGGTGGCCCATGCAAGCGTGGCGCTGATGTCCGCGCCTTCCTTTCCACCTCGCTGACCTGAATTGGCGAGCGCCCATTGTTCGTTAAACTGAGGATCGTGCGGAAGGACGGGCAGCAGTCGTCCCTCGATCTCATCCAGTTGGATCTCAAAATTCGGCTCAGCGTATTCAACTTCAGGGAGACGGCTGTATTCCGCGGCGACCGCCGCTGAATCCGCACCGTCCATGTCGTCAATTGATTCCCAACCAACACTCTCGATGCGGTCTTCGACACGATCGTTGAGACGTGAAGTTATCGCTTCGATAGTTTCGCGGCTGACGCCAGTCCGGAATTTCACCAGCACTTCCGGTCTGCCGAAGTTGCGTGCTTCGCCGAGCGCGACCTCTTCAACCGTAGTCGCTCGCTTTTTCTCGCCCATCGGCACAATCCGCACTTGTGATTTCCATTGTTTCTGCCACCGGTTGAGTTGGCCGGCGAACGCGGCCACGAGAATGAGGACGAATGCCAGCGCGAGATGGATGAAGATGTTATTGCGGTTCATGGTGGTACCTCTGATGTGATTTTAATAAGTCGAATAAGTCGTATAGGACCTATATGACCTATTAAATTCGGTAATTCTTGCCCTTAAACTTATAAGCCCTGACCTGGTTCTTGTCCGCGCGGTATTCGTAGTTTTTTCCCTGCGCCTCAAGCCGGATGCGCCAGCCGCGCGTGATCATCTGGCCACTCATTTCGCCGTCCTCTGCCGCGCCAAGCGACAGGTCGGGAAAGTCGGAGTCTTCGACCGAGCCCTCTTTGACATCTGAAGGGTCGATCTTCAATCGCTTCGCCAGGTCCTTCCGAGCGTTCTCAACTGCACCATCTTTACTGATTGACATGACGAAGCTTCAAACGACCCCTTTAGATTGTTTGTTCCGGGCGGATGTAATGATCTCACGCAAGGCGCAAAGGCGCAAAGGAAAACCGGCACTCATCGCAGGTCGCCAAAAAGGTATTGCAGTAACGCCGTCACCGTAATCGCCGCAGTTTCGGCGCGAAGGATGCGGCCGCCGAAGGTAACGATATGGAAATCCTGTGCCCCGGCCTGCTCGATCTCTTCGTCAGACCAGCCGCCTTCGGAGCCGATGAGAGCAGTGACACTCTGCGAAGGAGGCAGGCTGCTCAACGCACCGCCGCCACGCTCGGAGAACATGACACGTAAATCATCCTTTACGCTAGCCAGCAACGCATCGAACGCCACAGGCGCGCTGATTTCCGGCACAAACCCCCTTCCCGACTGCTTCGCCGCTTCCAACGCAATGCGCTGCCAACGCGCGACGCGCTTCGACGCGTCCGCTTCGTTGCGCAGGTGGATGTCAGCGTAACGAGTGATCAGTGGTACGACTTTCGTGACGCCAAGCTCAGTCGCTTTCTGCACGACGAGGTCGAACTTCTCACCTTTGAGCAGTGCGACGCACAAATTAAGCTGCAACTGTGACTCAGGTTTTGCAGGCTCAACCTCTGCCTCGATCAGAAGCTCAGCCGCATCGCGCCTGGTATTAGAAACCGTACAACGAAACTCACGTCCCATTCCATTGAAGACGTAAACCTCATCGCCGGTTTTCAGCCGCAACACGTCACGCAAGTGACGCGCTTCGTCCGCCGCAAGAATCACTGTCTGATCGGCGAAAGCACTCGGCGGTGCATAGAATCTTCGGCGAGTCATGAGGCTAAATGATCAGCGCTACCCATTCGCCATCCTGAACGACTTCGAAATCGGATATTCCGCAGTCATGAAGAGCGGCTTGGACCATGTCGATCTGCGTCTCGAGTATGCCGGAAAGGACCAGCTTACCGCAGGTCAAACTCACGAGCGTTTGCATCATTCCGGCAATCACGTCAGCGGTCAAATTTGCGCAGACGAGGTCAGCCGAAGCCGTGGCCTCGTCGACTGAGCCGACGTGGAATTCGATCCGAACGTTATTCGCTTTTGCATTGTCACGCGCGATCGCAATCGCGTCTTCATCCGTATCGAAGGCTGTAATACGAGCTTCGGGACGAAGTTTAGCGGCTGCAATTGCGAGGATGCCGGTGCCGGTTCCGACGTCAAGAAAACTACCGCCTGAGAAATGCTTTTCAATCGCCTGGAGGCAGAGTCGCGTGGTCTCGTGAGTACCAGTGCCGAACGCCATTCCGGGTTCGATGCGAATAACCAGGCGGTCATGTGTGTTACTGAGCACAGACCATGGCGGCGCGATGATGAAACGCCCCACTTCGACCGGTTGCCAATTCTGCTTCCACTCCTCCAGCCAATCCCGCTGTGCCACCTCACGCACGTTCATGTTGCGCACTGACGACGAAGGAAGATCGTAAATACGCAGGGCATTGAATAGTTCGTTGCGGACGCGTTCACGGTTGGGAATCGCTTCAAAGTAACCGGTGACTGTGTTGTTAATGGTCTCGGTTCCCAGCGCGCCTGCTTCCATCAACGCGTATTCAACCGCTTCCTGCGCACCGGCTTCGATCTCCACATCGAGCGCGTACCATCCACCGGACTTTTCTTGTGCTTTTTGTGCTTCTTTGTGGCTCAATTGCCGCTCAATCCGAACTCGTCTAACAGTTGGTTCTTATTTCGCCAGTCTTCTTCGACTTTCACAAACAGTTCGAGATGACACCGGTGGCCCAGCAGATTCTCGATCTCCCTGCGCGCGCGTATGCCGATCTCTTTCAAACGGCTGGCGCCTTTCCCGATGATGATCTTCTTTTGTGAAGCTCGCTCGACAACGATCACACAGTAGATTCGACTGAAGTCTTCACGTACTTCTTCGAATCGCTCGGTGACAACCGCAGTCACGTAAGGAATCTCGTCGCCTGTCGCGTGCAAGACTTTTTCGCGAACGATCTCTGAAACCAGCACGCGCAACGATTGATCGGTGAGCTCATCCTCAGAAAATATCGGCTCGCCTTCCGGGAGGTGTCGCAGACAGCTATCGATCAGTACCTCAGTCATCTCATTTTTGAGCGCCGAGATCGGAACGATCTCGCGCCACTCGTATTCGTTCCGGTACCAATCCATTAAAGGCAACAATGCGGATTTGTCTTCAAGCTTGTCGATCTTGTTCAGCAGGAGCAGTGCGGGCTTTTCAGATCTCTTGATCAGATCGAGCACAAAGCGGTCACCGTTGCCTGTTGAGACAGATGCATCGCGAATCAGGCAGACGAGATCGACGGCCAACAGCGCCTCCTGAACAGCGGCCATCATGCGTCGATTGAGTTCGTAACCCGGTTGATGCACGCCAGGCGTGTCTACTAAAACGACTTGTCCTTCGGGCCTGGTGATGACGCCCTGAATCCTGAAGCGTGTGGTTTGAGGTTTATCCGAGACGGCGGCAATCTTCTGGCCCACCAGTCGGTTCAGCAGCGTTGATTTCCCCGCATTGGGGCGACCGATAAGGGCGACGTAACCGCTGTGAGTCATGATCAATTTAAACCACAGATTACACGGATTTAATATCGGTATTTAAATCCGGATTTCAATCCGTGTAATCTGTGCTAACTCTTTTTCCAATCCCCGGCGCGATTTAGATGGTCAAGGGCTTGCTGAAGTTCGTCGCGTTTGGCGGCGAGTGTGTTTTCGTCGGCATCCGCAGGGACGTAAATCGGCGGCGCTACATAGACGCGAGCGCGTGTAAACGGTTTTGGAATCTGAAATAAGTCCCAACTGGGAGTTGTCCAGTAACGCTTGAGCGCCATCGTTACCGGCACGATCGGATGACCTGACTTTTTCGCGAGCAGCACCGCGCCCATCTTTGCGACGTAGCGCGGACCTTTTGGACCGTCGATCGTAAACGCAGTCGTGCAGCCGGCGCGCATCAAACGCGCCATCTCGACAATGGCGCCAACGCCGCCACGAGTGCTCGATCCACGAACTGCACCGTAACCAAATCGCTGAATGAACCGGGCGATGTATTCGCCGTCGAAACTGCGCGAAGTCATGACGACGATGCGTCGCTTGCGCCACCAGTAAGTCGTTAGAAAAATTCGGTCGTGCCAGAAGACGTAGATTGGCAGGCCGCCATTTGCTTCCGCTTTTTCATGGTTCTCCCAGCCAATCACCTCGAAACGCGCGGTCAGGCCGATGAGGTTGATTAGGAAGTAAAACACGATATCCGCGGCGCGGATCATCAGGCGCTGTTTGAACGAGTAGTCGGAGAGATCGGCGAATTCATACGCGCGGTTGACGCGCGCGTGGGAGAATCCTTGTTCGACGGAGGCCTGCATGAGCGACAGGAAGTATAGAAGTTTCCCGCAAAGGCGCAAAGACGCAAAGCAAGACGCAAAGAAAACCAACTTTTGCGCCTTGCTTTTCTCCTTTGCGCTTTGCGGGAAAAACTTCCTGGGTTCAGTAGATGCCCGGCTCGCCAGGCGGCCGGGTTTTCCAACGCTTATGAATCCAGAGCCATTGTCCGGGATAACGGCGGATTTGATTTTCGATGCGCTGAGTCATCGCGATTGTCAGCCGCCGCACGTTTTCATCTTCATCGTCAGTATGTTCAAACGAAAGCGGTTCTTCGACGATGAGCAGGTATTTTCCTTTTTCCTCACACCAGGGCGCAAAGAATGGAATGATTGGCGTCTTTGTTCGCAAAGCGAATTTGGCCACAAGGAAATTCGTTGCCGCAGGCACGCCGAAGAAATCGATAAAGATAGCCTCGTCGTCGAGTGTATTCAGGTCCGGCAGCAGCCCCAGCGCAGTTTTTCCAGAGCGCAGAATCTTTAGCATCGAGCGACCGGCAGACAACTTGTCGATAGTTTTGTTACCAAACCTCGTGCGAACGCGATCGACGAGCTGCTCGATGTGCGGGTTATCAATTCTTCGGACAAGAAAGCTGAACGGATGTCCAAACATTGAGACGGCGAAGCTGGTGAATTCCCAGGCGCCCAGGTGAGCGGTGTAGTAAATGAGTTTGTCGCCATGAGCCTTTTTGGCTTCCAGCAAGCGATGGAAGTTCTGCACCTCGATCAGGCTCTCGAGTACTTCAGGAGGTCTCGTGGATAACTGGCTGAATAATCCCAATTCGCGGCCCAGGCTATCGAAGCACTCGCGCAGGAGCCGGGCTCGTTCCTCTTCCGTCTTTTCGGGAAAAGCGAGACGAAGGTTTGTCGCACCCGTTCGCCTCAGATTGCGCGCGAGGGCGTAAGCGGCTTTGCCCGTCGCACGACCGATCCGGAACGCTGCCGGAGGAGGCAAACGGCCCAGCGTTGCGAGGACTGACTTGGCCGCAGCGTATTGCAGGGAGGTTTGTAGTTTTCCGTGTTTAGCCATTCGCCGACAGGATTACTACCTAAATCCTGTAATCCTGTCTATGGTTCTGATATATTTCGAACGCGTAGCGAAAGATTTTCGTACAGCCATTCGAAATCTCTCCTCCCGAACATTCGATTAGATTGGAGCTCGATGCATAAACGACGGATTCTCATCGTGGACAATAACGATGAGTTGCGTATTCTCGAACAGGCTCTCGGTAGCCTGGGTCACGAGATCGTCGTGACCACCAAACGCGAGAAGGCGATCCGCCGGGACGACCTCGACACCTTCGATCTGATAATCAGCGACCTAACCGAGGATGAGGTTAAGGCATTTAAAATGGGCGCCGCAAACTACCTGCGGTTGCCTTACAACCGTGATGAGCTTCGCGAAATCGTCGAGCAAACTCTTTCACATAAACTTCGCTACGTAGACGATCCCCGCATTCTTTCTCACGTTCACGAAAAGATCGAGTTTGAACTTCCCAGCGATCTGGCCTTGATGAACGGCATCCTGGAATATCTCCAGGAACGTGTCGCGAAGCTTGGTTTGATTCGACCCGAGCGTTCGAATCTCTTTGTCGCTCTCGATGAAGCTTTTGTCAACGCCGTCAAACACGGAAACAAAAACGATCCGAGCAAGTTACTGAAGATCACTGCTGAGCTATCTCCGAAGGAAGCGAGTTTCACCGTCGAGGACGAGGGCGAGGGGTTCGACATTCGTGAGATTCCGGATCCTTGTGACCCCGCCAATTTATTCAGAACGTCAGGCCGCGGAGTCCTCCTCATCTACAACATCATGGACGAAGTTGAGTACAATGCGCAGGGTAACCGCGTAAAGATGATTAAGCGGCCGGAAGGACCGGTTGAAGCTCAACTCGTTGACCCAAATACCGCTGACGACAAACACGCCTGACACTTTCACGGCTTTAAAATCCAGTTCCCCAACTGGCAGCGCATTATTCCGGGCATCATTTTGGCAAACGTGGCGTTGGTGGTTGCCTCCGGCATTCATCGCCCTCGCTTTGGTGCTTTATTTTGTCGACCCGTTCATTGGCGATTGGGACGGCCTGGACTACACGATCCTCTCGGTCGAGGGATACCCGTCGTCGATGGCCCTTGGCCGGAACCTTTTCATCTTCACAAACCACGCGCTGTTTTTAGTTGCGTACAATCTTTTCAACGTCCAGCCTGAGGACGCTTATTTAATTTTCAAGTACGTGGTTGTCGCGCAAGTTCCGTTCGCGGTGATTGCATGCTGGATCCTGGCTCGCGACATCAGTGGTTCGCTTTACACGGCAACAACCGCGGCGTTGTTGATTGTTTTCTCGCCGGTGTTTGTGGTCTATGGCGGCCAGGTGATGACCGACGTTCCTTCTGTTTTGTTGCTGGCGACTGCACTGATCATTCATCTCCGTGGAATTCAGCAAAGAAAGTTTTGGCTGGTCCTCGTTGGAGCGGGACTGATGGGGCTGGGGATGAACCTGCGTGAGACCATCGGGTTTTATGCGCCGTGGCTGGTCCTGGCGCCGTTCATTTTGGGTTGGAAGTTTCAACGTAAAGAAGTCCTGTGGGTCGCTGCGTCGTTCGTTGTTTTTCTGGTGCTGGCGTTTGGCTGGTTCGGATACTGGTTTATTACGGACCAGCACTACCGTACGGTTTGGTATGGCTGGCGCGAATCGATGCGCGACGAGTCAGCGCGACATCCGATCACGCTCGCGAGCCTGCGTCCATACGTTATGTACTATTTCTTCAGCGCGCCCCTCGTGTTTTTGACTATCCCGTTTGCTCCGGTGCTCGAATGGCGCAAACGTGGCATGTCTCCAATGTTGCTGCTGTGGCTGGCGGGCTTCCTGGCCAATTTGCTTCTGTTCTTCAATTACAGCACTACGGTCAATTGGCGTTATTTCTTAACGGGATTCCCGGCTATTGTGCCGCTGGGTGCTTGCTGGTTACTTCACATTGCTCAGAAGGGATTCGGAACGGAGCGCCGTGCGTTGGTAGCGTGCTCCACAGTGATTGTGCTTTTGGCCGTGACGTTTTTTATTTTCATGCGGCCGGTAAGTTCTGAATTCATAAAGCGGCGGGCGATGAGCAAAGAGTACAGGCACCGGCTCGAAGCGTTGCCGCTCGACGCGGTTATGATCTCCGGAGCGCAAACGATCGCCGTGAACTACTGGGCAGCGATCGGCTCCGGGCGTTGGAAGAGTATCGGGACTGGTGGCGGTTGGCCCGGTGATAAGCTGTTCTCGATAGTGCAGAATCATCTCGATCATCGACGTCGAGTTTTTATCGATGCCGATCCGCGTTGGTGGGTACCGTGCAGTTGGCAACGCGATGAGATCCCGGTGATCGTGGAGTTGGAGAAGCACTTTAGTTTTCGTCAGGTCAGCGACACGATTTACGAGATCAGCTACAAGGGCGATCCAACGGCGCGCGACCATCCAAACCTGAGCCGCTTGTTGCCTGAAAACAGGCCTGAAGACATGAAGAAGTGCCCACCCGGGCGCAAATAAGGTCAGAGTTCAAGCGGCTTTGCACGAAAAGTAACCAAACGCATAGATGGACAAAGAATATTTCTCGCGCAAAGGCGCAAAGGCGCAAAGGCGCAAAGAAAGCCCATAGAAACGCGGTAGCGCTTTGCGCCTTTGCGCGAGATCTTCTCGGTAGAGGTACTTTTCGTGCAAAGCGAGTCCAAGCTTTAGCTGCTTTAGCTTGTTCTGAAAGCGCAACCTAAAGGTTGAACCCGGAACACGTTCAAATGCCTTACGAAATCTTTCTCGCCTTTCGTTATCTTCGCTCGCGGCATAAACGGCCGCTCGCTCGCGCGACCTCAATCGCAGCGATACTCGGCATCTGCATGGGTGTGGCCGCGCTAATTGTCGCCTTTGCGTTATCGAACGGTTTCCGCGATGAAATGCGGGAGAAGATCCTGCAAGGCACTGCGCATCTTAGCGTGCTGCGGACAGATGGGCGTCCGATCGAAAACTACTCAGAACTCGCGACACGTTTACGACAAGTCGAGGGTGTAGTCAGTGCCTCAGCGACCACTTACGACGGCGCCATTGCGCGTGGACCAAAAGATTCAAGTTACGCCGTCATTAGAGGCATCGAGAACGAAGGCGGCCAGTCAACTCAAGCCCGGCAATGGTTGAGTGAAGGTTCATTTGGACCACTGTTTGAACCATCTCCAACGACAGTTAACGCTGTGGTTGGTTCAGAGCTCGCCGCGAGGCTTGGACTTTCAGTCGGCGATGTTTTCCAGATCATTCCTGCGAGCGAGTCTGCCGGTGGTCTAACACATCGCCTGCGCACGGCCGGCATCTTTCGTTCGGGATTATTTGAATACGACTCGACCTGGATTTATGTCGCATTCGACGTCGCGAATGTTATTTCCGGTGACAATCATGCAGCCTCAATGATGAGTGTTCAGGTGAGCGACGCCGAAAACGTGAAACGAGTAGCAGCCGGTGTTGCGAAGACTCTGGGTAACGACTACACCACGATCGATTGGCAGCAGGCGAATCAACCACTCTTCACCGCACTCGCACTCGAACGCCGCATGGGTCTGTTCATCATTGGTCTAATCATCGCGATTGCAACTCTCAATATCACCACGATGCTCATTCTCGTTGTGGTTGAACGACGGCGAGACATTGCGATCCTCAACGCGCTTGGCGCGACACGCACTGGCGTGATGTTGCTTTTCATAATCGAAGGCGCTGTGGTCGGCGCTATCGGAGCAGTCGCGGGAGTGTTGCTGGGGCTTGCAGCTTGCTTTATCGGAAATTACTACAAGCTCGTGAGCCTGCCCGCCGATGTTTACTCGATCAGCAATGTCCCGCTAAACGCACGACCGAGTGAAACATTATTAGCTGCCCTGATCGCTTTCGCTCTGAGCGTGCTGGCGACGATCTATCCAGCTCGTGCTGCATCGCGCATGCGACCGGTCGAGGCACTGCGCGACTCATGATCAGTGTCGTAGATCTGCGTAAGAGTTTTATCGCGCCGAACGGTGAGCGCATCGAGGTCCTGCGTGGTGTTACGTTTACGGCGAATGCAGGTGACAGCATTGCGATCACTGGAGCTTCAGGTTCCGGAAAATCAACCTTGCTTCATTTGCTTGGCGGATTGGAAACAGCAGATCACGGCACTATCACCTTTGACGGGACGGGCCAGCGCCGGCAACAGATCGGATTCGTTTTTCAGTTTCATTATTTATTGCCGGATCTCTCTGCTGTAGAAAATGTTGCGCTGCCGTTGTTGATTGCGAGATGGAGAAAAAAGCAGGCGTTCGAGAGCGCGATGGATTTGTTAAGAGAAACTGGTTTAAGCGACAGGGCCGACCATCCGGTGTCGCATCTTTCCGGCGGCGAACAGCAGCGTGTGGCAGTCGCGAGGGCGCTGATTACCGAACCAAAACTGTTGCTGGCGGATGAACCGACTGGCAATCTCGACGAGGCGATTAGCCATCAGATTGGTCGAACGCTCGTCGATTATGCACACAGACATGCGGCGATCACGATCATCGCAACGCATAGTGCGACTTTGGCGCGATTGTGTGATCGATCACTGGTGCTTGAGAGAGGAAGAGTTAGTTAGACGGATACAGGATTTTGCAGGATTTACGGGATGAATCCTGTCATTCTTTCCATCGCCACTGAAAAGACCGCTTCGTTACCACTTTTATCTAGGTTATAATGCGCCCAAGTCTTTCGAGACTGGTTTCCCCGGCAACGCAATTATAAGGACGTTTTACCGAGACCAAGATGTTCGAACGCTACACTGAAAAGGCGCGCAGGGTTATCTTTTTTGCGCGCTACGAAGCGTCACAGTTTGGAGCTCCGGCCATCGAGCCGGAGCACCTTTTATTGGGTCTTATGCGCGAAGATAAGACCCTGACCGGGCGCTTTTTCCCGAGAGCACAAGTTTCTATCGAGTCAATTCGGAAGGAGATTGAGGGCCGCACCCTCCTGCGCGAGAAGATCTCGACTTCCGTCGAGCTGCCACTCGCTCCGGAAACCAAACACGTACTCGCTTACGCGCACGAAGAAAGCGATCGCTTACAGCATCGCCATATCGGAACAGAACATCTCCTGCTCGGTTTATTACGGGAAGAGCGTTCGATGGCCGCGGAAATTCTTTACGAACGCGGTCTGCGCCTAAATGCCGTACGCGACGAGATCGCACGACAATCCGGCGCCGACTCGCGAACGTCGCAAAAGAAAGACACGCCACATTTAGTCGAGTTCTCACGCGATCTCACAGACGACGCTTCCAACGACAAGCTCGATCCGCTGATCGGACGTGAAGCGGAGATCGAACGTGTGGTACAGATCCTCTGCCGCCGCACGAAGAACAATCCGGTTTTGATTGGCGAGCCTGGTGTTGGCAAGACTGCGATCGTCGAGGGCCTGGCGCAAAGGATCGTGCGCGGCGAGGTTCCTTCATTTCTCGAACACAAACGTATCCTGTCGTTGGACCTGTCATTGATAGTTGCCGGCACGAAGTATCGCGGCCAGTTTGAAGAGCGACTCAAGCAGATCATGCGCGAACTCGTCGAGAACCCGCAGTACATAGTTTTCATCGACGAGTTGCATACGTTGGTCGGCGCAGGCTCGGCTGAAGGATCGCTGGACGCCGCAAACATTTTGAAGCCGGCATTGTCACGCGGGGAGATTCAATGCATCGGCGCGACAACACCGGCGGAGTTTCGCAAGTCGATCGAAAAGGATCGCTCGCTCGAGCGTCGCTTCCAGGCGGTGAAAGTTCCGCCTCCTTCCGAAGCGGAAGCGGTCAGCATTCTCGACGGCGTGCGCGAGCGTTACGAGAGTTTTCACCAGGTTCGTTACACGGACGACGCACTGCATGCCGCGGTTTACCAGTCGCATCGCTACATTCCCGATCGATTCCTGCCTGACAAAGCAATTGACGTAATTGACGAAGCGGGCGCACGCGTGAAACTCCGCGTCAGACGCGAACAGGGCAATCTCGCTGACTGGAACGAGTTGAACGAATGGTCACGCTCGTACGGTGATACTTCGAGTTTACGTGTTCATCAGGAGGACGCGCTGGTCTCGGCGGAAGTGACGCGCGACGACGTTGAAGACGTGATCGCACGTTGGACCGGCATCCCGGTCAACTCGTTGAAGGAAGAAGAGACGCAGAAACTGCTGCGGATTGAAGTCGAGCTTCACAAACGCGTTATCTCTCAACGGCCGGCGATCTCGGCGCTTGCTCGTGCGATTAGAAGATCTCGTGCCGGGCTTAAGAACCCCTTGCGTCCGGTTGGATCGTTTTTGTTCCTTGGACCAACGGGCGTGGGTAAAACAGAAGTGGCCCGTTCGCTCGCGCAGTTTCTATTCAGCAGCGAGCGCGCGTTGATTCGCTTTGATATGTCGGAGTTCATGGAGAAGCATTCAGTCTCCAAACTGATTGGCTCACCTCCGGGTTACGTAGGCCATGAAGAAGGCGGCCAGTTAACTGAGCGCATCAAGCGTTCGCCGTATTCGGTGTTGCTCTTTGACGAGATCGAGAAGGCGCATCCCGACATCTTCAACATCCTTCTCCAGGTCTTTGAAGACGGCATATTGACAGACGCGCTCGGTAACACTGTCGACTTCAAGAACGCAATCATCATCATGACTTCCAACATCGGCGCCCGCTTCATTCAGAAGAAGGGCACGCTCGGTTTCCAGGCAAACACCGATGCCACGAGGGAAAAGATGGAAGAGATGGTGATGTCGTCAGTGCGCCAAACCTTTAATCCCGAATTCATCAACCGTCTCGACGAGATCATTATCTTTGACCAGTTGCTCGACAACGAACTCCTCGAGGTCGTCCAGTTGCAACTCGATCAGATCAACAAGACGATGAGCCGCCACGGGTTCGACATCAAGTTGACGGATGAAGCCAAGCGTTGGATTGTCGAAAAGACCTGTGCCGATCGACTGTATGGCGCGCGTCCAATCCGGAGAGCTTTGCAAAAGTATGTCGAAGACCCGCTGTCCGAGGCGTTAATTCAGGGTCAACTCGAGGGCGCGACACAGGTTGAGGTTTACCTTGATGGCCAGGAACTCAACTTCCGGCCTATAGGCATCGAGACCGCGGACGACGCGCTGCTTATTCACTAAAATCATCAGGCTCCACCATTTATTTCCCGCAAAGACGCAAAGGCGCCAGGAAGCTCTATCGGCTTGGCGCCTTTGCGCCTTTGCGGGAAACCTTCTCTTTTGGAGTTTGCAGTTTTATGCCTTATAATGCGCCACTTTGCTACTCAAAGGCTGGCAACGGGCCACTTTGACAGGGAATCAAAGCTGCTGTCTTCGACCCAGTTCAGCAACGAGCGCTTTTGCCTTTATTTTTAGTCTCTGGAATTATTCATTCATAAGCTCCCCGAAGTTTCTGAGCCCCGGAAAGAACTATTGAGGGAATTGGTGCCTATGCACTCATATCGCGCGCTTTGGCTCTTGTTATTGAGCCTATTAGCTGGAGTCACCGCAACCTTATTTTCACCGGCAAGCGTCATCGCCCAGCAAACCCAATCACAACGAGTAGTCGAAAACGTAGACATCATCGGCAATCGCCGGCTGCGTAAGGACGACATCCTCTACTACATTCAGACCCGGCCCGGTGACCCTTACAACGTCGATCAGGTCCAGCGTGATTACCAGACACTGCTGTCCCTGACCTTCTTCGACAAGACCGCCACTCGTGTTTTGACGGAGAACGGTCCACGCGGCGGCGTTAACATCATCTTCGAAGTCAAAGAGTTGCCGATCATTCGTGATCTCACGTTTGAAGGTCTGAAGAGCGTGCAGGAATCGGACGTACTGAAGGCTTTTCGCGAGCGGCGCGTCGGCGTGTCGAAGGAGAGCATTTACGATCCGGTCAAAGTCCGCAACGCGATGCGAGTGATCAAAGAGTTGCTCGCCGCCGGTGGACACCCGAACGCCACTGTCGAAGAACGCACCGAAGAAGTTTCAGCGACGTCTCTGGCAATCGAGTTTGTGATTAACGAGGGCGACCGTGTTCGCGTGGTTGATATCCAGTTTGAAGGCAACACCGTTTTCAGCGACGGCGCTTTGCGCGGCGCGATGAAATACGTCAAGGAAGCCGGACTGATCTCGCGATTCAAGGGCGCTGACATACTCGATCGCGAAAAACTGGAAGTTGACTTGCGCCTGGTCGACAACTACATGCGTTCGAAGGGCTACCTTCAGGCGCGTCACGGTGAGCCGCGCGTCGAAAGTGTGGGCCGGCGCCGTACCGGTTTCCCGATTCTGCCGTTGCCGTTTTTATCGTCGGTGGACGAGGGCCTGCGCGTGACGGTTCCGATCGTTGAAGGGAAGGTCTATCGTCTCGGTGAGTTCAAGGTGGAAGGCAACTCGATCTTCTCCGAAGACCAGATTCGACAGGTAATCGGTCTCAACAAAGGCGACATCGCCGATGGCGAGAAGGTCAGTAAAGGCCTGTTTGAGAACCTCAAGAAGTTTTATGGACAGCAGGGATTTATCGAATACACCGCTGAGCCGGTGCCGGACTTCAAAGACAATCCTCAAAATCCGAATGAAGGTATAGTCGACTTCACCGTCACCATCGAAGAAGGAAAACAGTTTACCTTGCGCCGCCTGGAGTTTGTCGGCAATACGTTCACGCGCGACAACGTCTTGCGTCGCGAAGTGCTCATCAACGAGGGCGACATCTACAACGACGCGTATTGGGAGTATTCAGTCGTTAAGCTGAACCAGCTTGGCTACTTTAATCCCATCGACAAGGATAAAGACGTTGACCGCCGCACCAACGACGAAGAGGCTACCGTCGATCTTTCGTTGAAGGTAAGCGAACGCGGCCGCCAGCAGATCTCTTTTAACGGTGGCATCTCCGGTATCGGTGGTTCCTTCTTCGGTCTCGAATACTCGACCAACAACCTGCTCGGGCGCGGCGAAGTGCTTTCGTTCAACCTCGCGGCAGGCAACCGTCAGCGCTCGTTCCAATTTTCGTTTACGGAGCCGTACATCAGGGACAGACCGATTAGCGCCGGCTTCTCGATCTTTGCCTTCTCGCAGAAGTTCTTTGGTGAAGGGACATTCCTGTCGCAAAACATAAGTGCGCAGGAAGATCTGCTGGGCTCTGGATTCAATTTCAACGATATTGACGAAGCGAACCTGTTTACGCGGGATTCTTACGGTGGCTCACTCTACGTCAGTGCCCCGCTTTCTGAGTTTTATCGCAAGCGGCGGTTTACGCAGTTTTCGCGCATCGGTGCTTCGTACCAGTTATCGCTGTCGACCGTCAAAGATCCCGAGTCGAACGCTGATCCAAGCGATCCCACTGCGTTCATCCCGGTTATCTACAGGCAGCCGAACATTCTGACGAGCCGTGGCACGTTGACCTTCTCTTACGATACTCGCAACGCCAGTGTCGACCCGACCAGTGGTCGCGAGTTGTCGATGGCCATCGCAGTCGCAGGACTGGGCGGAGACGTACGCACGTATCAGCCAACTCTTTCGTATACCCAGTTCTTCCCGATGCGCCGTAAGAGATCGGCTCATCCCGAGGTGTTCGGATTTCGCATCATTGCCGGAACAGTAGGAAGCTTTGCGACAACTTCGACAGTAAGGAATGCAAACTCACTCGCTTTCGTCGATGGCGTTCCGATTTTCGAGCGCTTCTTCCTCGGAGATGAGTTTACGATTCGCGGTTACAACGTGCGTTCGATTAGTCCGATCGCTCCGGTCGATTCGTTCATCACTTCTCAGAACGTTGTCGTCGCTGAGAATCCTACCGGAACTCCTGTTGCGATTGAGGCTTTGCAGAATGCCGCCAGTTTGGGCGTATTTACAGGAGTCTCCGGTAATAACGTCGCCGCTTTGCCCCGGGCGTTTACTTCCGTGGGCGGTGACACGCAGCTACTCGGCAACTTCGAATACCGCATTCCGATCATTAGCGACGTCGTCAGTATCGCCGCCTTCGCCGACATCGGGACCGCTTTTAATCTGAGAAGCAAGAGTGACCAAACGTTCTCGAGTGCGCTCCTTCCCGACCAGCCGTTCCTGCAGACTGCCGGCTTTATTCCGTGTCCCCGGTTTGGTACGGTGAATGGAGTAGTACAGAGGGTGCCAGTTAGTTTGAGTTCGCTTGCTTTCTGCAACGACTCGAGCCTGGCGGTTTCGCCTTTCTCGGGCCTCGTCGCGCGCGACAATCGCATCGTGACGCAGGACGAACTCAACAATGCGCAAACGGGAGACATAAACCCGCTGACGCTGTTGCCTCGTGGATTTCAGACGGTCTTCCTGCGTGGCGATGCTCAAACCAATAGTGTGGTGAGGTTGTCGCAGAGTTTGTTTGCCGGTATTGGCGACTACAGGTCCAGTTTAGGAGCGGAAGTGAGGGTCCAGGTACCCGTCATCAATGTACCGTTTCGTTTGATCTTTGCGTATAATCCAAACGCGCGGCAAGACCAATTCATTGATAACTTTCCGTTCTTCTTTAACGAAAAAAAGAGAGTCATTCGCTTTAGTGTCGGGCGCACCTTTTAATCGCCTGAGCCAACCATGGTGACTGGACAAACAACTAAAGGGTTTGTCCAGTCGACCTCAACGTAAGGAGTAATACAAGAAAGTCATGAAGATAGCTCGTTTTTCCGCTGCGGTTGCCCTGCTGACGGCTGCTGCATTTTCCGTGTCAGCACAACAACAGAAGCCCGCAGCGCCGCAGGCTGCCGCTCCGCAAACCACGGTGGCCGTGCCCGACAGTAAGATGGCCATGATCTATTCGGATGCGTTTCTCGATCCGAAAACCGGCATCGCCAGATTCAATAGCTTGCTCGGCACGCTCAATCGAGAGTTTCAGCCGCGCCGCACCGAGTTGGAGGGTTTGCAAACAAGAATCAACGCTTTGAGCAAAGAGATCGACGACACTCAGAGCGTCGCCGACCCGAATGCGATCCGGCAAAAAAGAGAGCAGCTCGCGCAGTTGAACACTGATTTCAAACGGAAGGGTGAAGATGCCGAAGCCGCT
>JAICGZ010000051.1 GCA_025922875.1 Pyrinomonadaceae bacterium | reverse complement strand
TTGACTCCGGATCGTGTAAAGATCACGGCCTGATCGTCTTCATAAACTTTTTGCCACTGGTCGTCATGACGAAGCAGACTGGCGAGCGGTACATCAGGCGCGATCAGTACCGTGCGGATCGAGAGTCGATCGAGAGGCTCAAACCAGCCGGCGCCGCCGTCATGAGTATTGAACGCTTCGTACATGAACTTATCGCCATAAACATCGGCACGGCCGTCGATGTAGACGGGATATTCTCCGTGCAGTCTTCGTATGAGATAACCACCCCAACCATAGCGGTTATAAATTGGACCAGGCACCTTCTGTGAATCGAGAAAATTCACCGCGGCTCGAGGATAATTTATTGACTCGTAAGCCGGCTGATTCGTAACGAAATGCCTGATTAGTGCAACGTCCAGGACGGCGGGTGCAAGCAGAAGGAGCAAAGCGAATGGCACAGCCGTTCTGGACGCTGACTCCTGGGGAGTAAATAAACGAGCTTCCCAACCGCGCGCGCGAATCAATTCCCAAAGCTGTTGCGCAAAAATCGGAGCAGCAATCAGAGCGAAAATCGGTATGTGCCGGGCTGACCTGAGAGCTGCGAGTCCGGTAATAAAAACAAGGAAGACTTCACCGGCACGCGCACGTTTGGGAGACAACGCAAGAGCGCCGAGCAACAGGAAGAGAAACAAAGCCAATGGGAGAAACATTGCTTTGTGGAAGTCGGGTGAGGCCCACTCTTCAATGAACGCGGCCATTGACGGGGAGCGAAGTGTTTCCAGTGGATAGGAGAACATTCGAAACCCATTCGGATTGAGAGGCACCACTGCGGCACACGCCAACAGGATAAGACCCAACCGGGGTATCAAATTCCATTTACGGTCCATTGCCAGACTGAACATGTAAAGCACGATCAGTCCGAGCCCCAGCGCATAACCGGCGTGGAGGTTCACCCACAGAAGCATCACCGGCGCCATCCAATAAAGACGACGGACCTGTGCGTCGTTTGAGTATTGAGTTAGCAGTGTGATGAACATGCTGGCGAGCAGGAGCGTGATCATCTGCGGGCGGATGCCAAACAGCGGCGACGAAGAAGCGGCCGCGAGAAGAATCGCGATCGCTGCAATGTAAGGTTTGCCGGCGCAGCGCCGGTACGCTAAGTAAAAAGCAAGCGTAATGAGCCCGGGGAACAGGATCAGCAGTCCGGCCCAACCGGCAATGCGAAAGGTCGCGTAGATCAAAACCTCAGATAGCCATTCGTGTGTAATCCACTCAGAGCCGGCTTTGGTGAATGAATAGATATCCGTTTGGGGAATTGTGCGTGAGGTAACGATGTCCTGACCCGTTTGCAGGTGCCACCAGAGATCGGGATCGATGAACGCGCTCTGGCGCACTGCCAGAGCGAAGATCATCATAAAGAAGACGGTGGCGAAGACACCGCGAAACGAGAATGATTTGGAAAGATTCATTCTATTAAATTAGCTTTGCGCGAAAAGTCTGTTTTACAGGATGACCAGGATGAATAAGATTTACATGATAATCCTGTCATTAGGCTCTTTTGCGGCGTTTCAGTACCAGGTATCCCACAGCAATAACAATCACGGCGATGGCTACTATGGTCACAGTGTCAAATTGCATCGGATTGCTCCTTCGTGTTCAAGATGTATAGAGCTGTCTGCTATTAAAAGACGTCTAACGCGTATCTATTCCCGTGAAAAAGCTGTCCGAAATATCCGCTGATAATTAATGCCTGACTTCCAGCCGCGGAAAAGCTGTTGGCGTCGAAGCGCTGTTCAGTTTCGTCTTCAATGATTCCGCATAGTGATAAATCACTCGCTCATGGTCCGGGAGGAGCCCCGAGACTTCAGTGTCGTTACTAATCACTGCTGCAAACTGTTTGCTACCACGCACGACCGCGTCGTCGCCTTTCTTGAATCCCCAAACGATGGCCGCGGGGGCCGTGTAGGGGAAGATCAATGCCGATGTTGCGGCTGCTCCGACCGCCATCATCCCGGAACGATTCCCACCGGATGCTGCTGTTGTTAACCGCACTGGAATGCGAGATCCGTCCATTGCGAGGATGTATTCCATTTGCAGCGTGAGCGCGCCGCCACGCCCCCAGCTTTTTGCCTTTTCTGCCCTGATGATTCGCGCACGGGCGATTGTGCCCCTTGGAACCGCCAACACTCCATCGATGACGATGGGACTTACCACGGAGAATGCGACCGTGCTGTTTACCTTGAAGTTTGCTGAAGAGACTGGGTAAAGCGTCTCCACCATTATCGGGAGACCTTTCGGCAGCTTTACAGTCCGGACGAACGACGGTGGACTCGGCTGGCCGGCCTCAGGAAGATTTGGCGGTCCGTTCGGAACGACGGACATGAAGTGCAAAACGTTTTCGGGCACCCCGCGTCTCTTCAAATCCGCGAGGACAGGGGGAAAGACATCGAAATTGCAGTGCGACGTCATGATAGTCGCGATGATGAGGTGAGATTGGATACCGCTGCGCACCATCTGCAAAATGTCGCGATTGCGAAGCATGCGTGTCGTGCGAGGTTGAGCTTTTGGCGCCTGTCCAAAGATTTCAGTCGAGGCAGGCACTAACAACACGACGGCGATAACCAACCAGTGTTTCCATCTCATAATCGGACTCCTGGTGTGCGAGCAAACTTATGGGTAGGGTGATGCTTGGCAAGCAATGTGCCGCCGTAACTCTAAGTAATTAATGGATCTCATGCGGGAAAGGTGGGCGCTCGGACACAAGTGCTCGCCAGCGAGCAGTGCCACAAGAAGCACAAAAGCACAAGCCGAACCCCTCCTTGGAGTGCGGCGGCCTGGCGCCGCTTTGTTCCTATCTTGCGTGATAATGGCCAAAGCGGCGCCGGGCCGCCGCACTCCAAGGAGGGACACAATGCCGGGGCTGAATTTCTAGTGAGAGCGGAACTGGTGGCCGTCCAGGTCTTCTTCCTGTATGAACCTGACTGCCATTACGCCGTACTGCTTGAGCCTGCGATAGAGCTTGCTGCGATCGATTCCAAGAGCGGCCGCGGCGCGCACCTGGTTACCGCCAAACTGTTGCAGCACCGAGAGAATGTAGCGTTTCTCGATCTCAGCCAGTGGCACCGTGTCGTTCATGTAAGCCTGGAGCACTTGCCTGAAATCGTCCGCACTCGGTTGCGGAGCCGCAGTCAGAATCTCCGGAGGCAAATCCGCGACTCCCAACTCGTCGTCGAGGCCGATGGCCAGCGCATACTCGATCGTGTTCTCGAGTTCGCGAACGTTACCGGGCCACGGATACTCACAAAGAGCGCGCATCGCTTCGTCTGTAAATCTTCTGAGCGGCTGGCCGTTTCTCTCTGACTTCAAGTGCAGGAAATGATCGACCAACAACTGTACGTCGCCGCCGCGTGTGCAAAGCTCAGGCACGTGCAACGGAAGAACTCGCAAACGATAGTAAAGATCAGGACGAAACCGTCCTTCAGCAACTGCTTGCGCGAGGTCGCAATTCGTGGCGGAGATGATGCGCACGTCGATCGCGATGTTCGCGCGGGCTCCGATACGCCGGACAGTGCGTTCCTGCAAGACGCGAAGTAACTTGGCTTGCGCAGACAAGTTCAACGCATCGACTTCATCGAGAAACAGCGTACCGCCTGATGCTTTTTCAAACAGACCGCTGCGATTCTCATGTGCACCGGTGAAGGTGCCGCGCTGGTGACCGAAGAGCTCGGCTTCGATCAGCGTCTCGGGGATAGCGGAACAGTTGATATCGACGAATGCGCCGTCGCGCCTCGGACTCAACTCGTGAATGGCGCGCGCCGCTAACTCCTTGCCGGTTCCAGTCGCGCCGGTAATCAGTACTGAAGCATCAGTTGGAGCAACACGTTCAATAACAGAGAAGAGTTTTCTCATCACCGGCGATTGGCCGATGAGCGTGGGGACTCTGGAACTGCTGGTGCGAGAACTTTCCTTCGGATCGGTGGCCGACCTATGGTTGGTGGACCAGCCATCGATCGCCGTGGGAGTTGCTAGGGGCATTAAATCAAACTCCTTAAGGGGGTAGAATCCCCGGTTCAAGTCTGCGTTTCGATAGTTCTCCGGATTGATCAGGAGCACTCCTTCGAACTGGAATTACAAAACGCCTAAACGACTTGCTGTTCCGAATTGCTTTGAGCCGGCGACTGAAAACAACGGATCGGTTGATCTTTGTGCCTCGATACACTCGTAGAGTCACGGGGGCGAACCGAGGCTTAGTTTTGATTGTTAAGAAAGAGGACTGACGAGACCTTTAACGGTTTTTGGGTAAAGCTCAGGAAATGCTAACTCGAACAGTCCGTCGCTGCTATCCATCAGACATGTGAATCCGCGGGCCTGAGTGCAACTAAAGGGCCATTCGCACGTCGGGTCCAGCCTTCATAATTCCTCTGAAAATCGCGATAAAAATGTTTGTTTAACGACCTGAATGTCCAGTATCTGGACATGCCGTCTAGAATTTGGAATCGGTGTAATCTGTGGTTTAAACCTGACTGGAACGTCCCAGTCATTACACGTTTAATTCTTCTGCTGAGAAAATGAGGCGACACTATGCTGCTATTCAAGGCCGCCGTCTGCGCGCTATCGAACATAAGAAACGGTTTTCTGCTGAACTAATCACGATGCTGACCATCAGGCTTTACATTTGCGCACTCACGTTTCTCTTCCTGCTTCTCGTTATTGCAAACCGCGGTTTGGGAATTCTCGAAGCAGTCGTCATCACTTGCTCCATTGTTTATTTAATCCTCGATGTCAGAACAGATTTACTGTCATTGAAGAGCGAACTGCGTTGGTTGAAAGAATTAGAGAAGCAAGTCTCATTCTTGTTGCGCTGAGTCTGCAAACATGAACGTCTTCATCATCAATGCCCTTGTGAGTTTTTTTGCCGCACTCGTGCTTCACGAGTTGGGCCACTACTTTGCCGCGCGTGCTTGCGCCGTGCCAATCAAACAGGCCGGGTTTGGTTGGGGACCGAAACTTTTGGGGGTTCGCATTAGCAAGGTTGATTGCCAGCTTCGCCTGCTTCCGGTTGGCGCATACGTACAAATGGATATGGCGGCATTGCAACGTCGACCGCTGTTGCAGCAGTTGTTTGTGCTGGGAGCGGGGATTGGAGTGAACCTGGTGCTTTGCGTGCTTTGCTGGGGATCACTCTTTGGCGCACTCAATCTCGCGCTGGCGATCGGGAATTTGATTCCACTCTATCAGCTCGACGGATGGAAAGGCGGCATGGTGATCTGCCGGCGAATGTTTGGACGACCCAGTCCACTCGTTGAATGGGTCTTGACGCTAGGCGGTGGAGCTATTGCTTTGTCGATGCTGGTGCGGGCATATCTTAACGTCTGACATTTCGAGATGAGCACACCATTTTGGGGAAACATCGATAGTCGTCGTCTCGCGCGGGCGTATGTAGCATTGGCTTTCGCGCAGGACGTGGCGAAGGGATACGTAAAGGAACACGCGTCGGCGCACCCGATACTTTCTGCACTCGAAATGTCCGCGAAGTTGATTGAAGAGATTCTGGAAGATGTGTTGCCCGAAGATCAGGTAATCCCGGACGAAAAATCAGCTCACGAACTTCTAATGTAATTGTAGGGGCGGCCCTCCGTGGCCGCCCCTTCTTCGAATTAAGGTTCAAACGAAGGGGTGGCCACGGAGGGCCACCCCTACAAAGTTTCCCTTAGCTTACATGCCCATGCCGCTCATGCCGCCCATACCGCCCGGCATTGCGGGACCGCTCTTTTCGTCCTCCGGAAGCTCAGAAACCATCGCTTCAGTCGTCAGCATCAAGCCGGCGATTGAAGATGCGTTCTGAAGAGCTGTGCGAGTGACCTTCGCAGGATCGATAACACCAGCCTTTACCAGGTCCTCAAAGTTCTCAGTCGCTGCGTTGAAGCCGATGTTCTCGTTCTTTTCAGTTCGAATACGCTCGACAACCACGGCGCCTTCCTTACCGGCGTTCTGCACGATCTGACGGAGTGGCTCTTCCAACGCGCGACGCACGATGTTGACGCCAATCTGCTCGTCAGGATCGCCTTCGCCGTCCTGGTTAATCTGGAATTTCTCGAGTGCCCTCGCCGCTCTTACCAACGCGACGCCGCCACCCGGAACGATTCCTTCTTCAACGGCAGCACGTGTAGCATGCATTGCATCTTCAACGCGCGCCTTCTTCTCTTTCATCTCGGTCTCGGTAGCAGCACCAACCTTGATCACCGCCACGCCACCGACCAGCTTAGCGAGTCGCTCCTGGAGTTTCTCGCGATCGTAGTCGGAAGTCGTGTCTTCGATCTGCGCTCGCAGGGTCTTGACGCGGCCTTCGATGTCCGACTGTTTGCCGGCGCCTTCCACGATCGTGGTGTTGTCTTTGTCGATCGTGATCTTCTTGGCGCGGCCGAGATCTTCGAGTTTGACGTTCTCGAGCTTGATACCGAGATCTTCACTGATCACCTTGCCGCCAGTGAGAATCGCAATATCCTCGAGCATCGCCTTGCGACGATCGCCGAATCCCGGAGCTTTCACGGCGGCGATGTTCAACGTGCCGCGCAGCTTGTTCACTACGAGTGTCGCCAGTGCTTCGCCTTCAACGTCTTCGGCGATGATGAGCATTGGCTTGCCGAGCTTCGCAACCTGTTCGAGCAGAGGCAGCAGATCCTTCATCGAGCTGATCTTCTTTTCGTTGATGAGGATCAGTGGATTGTCGAGCACTGCTTCCATGCGCTCGGGATCGGTCACGAAATAGGGACTCAGGTAACCGCGATCGAACTGCATACCCTCGACGACTTCGAGCGAGGTATCCATCGTCTTCGACTCTTCGACGGTGATCACGCCGTCTTTGCCGACCTTGTTCATTGCTTCGGCAATGATGTTGCCGATTGTCTGATCGCCGTTTGCGGAAACAGTGCCGACCTGTGCGATCGCATCACCCTTGACGGGCTTCGAGAGACGCTTGATTTCTTCAGTCGCACGCTCGACAGCCTTGTCGATGCCGCGCTTGAGAGCCATCGGGTTTGCGCCCGCCGCAACCGTCTTCACGCCTTCGCGGAAGATCGCCTGCGCCAGAACAGTAGCGGTGGTAGTGCCGTCGCCTGCAACGTCAGAAGTTTTGGAGGCGACTTCGCGCACCATCTGAGCGCCCATGTTCTCGAGCGCGTCTTTCAACTCGATCTCTTTAGCTACGGTAACGCCGTCTTTAGTGATTGTGGGTGAACCAAACTTTTTATCGATAACAACGTTCCGGCCTTTCGGGCCGAGGGTGATCTTCACGGCGTCGGCGAGTTGATTGATACCACGCAAAATCGCCGCCCGCGAGTCCTCACCATGAATAACTTGCTTTGCCATCTCTACTTACCACCTTTCTTGGCGCCGCCGCCGCTGGCTGCGCCGGCGCGTTCTAGAATTCCGAGGATTTCGTCCTCGCGCATGATGAGAAGCTCTTCACCGTCGATCTTGATCTCAGAGCCGCTGTACTTTCCGAACAGAACACGATCGCCCTGTTTGACGTCGAGGGGCTGGCGGGTGCCGTCTTCCTTATACTTACCTTCACCGACGGCGACGACCTCGCCTTCCTGGGGTTTCTCCTTGGCAGTGTCGGGAATAATGATGCCGCCCCGCACCTGCTCGCCCTCTTCGATCCGCTTCACAATGACGCGATCATGAAGAGGCCTGATGTTCGTTGCCATGACCTTGGGTCTCCTTTCAACTGTTCCTGAAACTTGAGATTTTGGAATATGAAAACTCTAGCACTCTATATTTGAGAGTGCTAAGAATAGAGCCACAAAGAGGTGCTTGTCAACCCGTAGAGTAGCCACAAAAAGGCACAAAAAGCACAAAATGAGAATTGGGGATTCACGCCACTTGTGGACTCACCGCAGCGTTCGGGGAATTACGCCGTCTTTGCTCGGGTGAGTCCTATTTTTGTGTCTTTTGTGCCTTTTTGCGGCGACTCCTGGCTTTTGTAGGTGGCTACTCGTTTGGCGAGGGTGTTCCGGTGGATGCCCAGCACAACGGCCGTATTGGAGAGGTGTTGCTTGTTTTTCGCGAGCGCCTTCTTGATGTAGAGCTTTTCGAATTCGCCGAGCGCCTCATCGAGAAGGATGTGGCCCTCGAGCATTTCGTCGATGAGGCTTTCTAGTCGGGTGTGAATCAAAGCTCTTTTCCGGTTAACAATCTATAGGCTTCTAAATAACGAGCCGTGGTCGCGGCGGCGATCTCCCCCGGTATCGACGGCGCGGGCGGCTTCTTGTCCCAATCGAGCGTTTCGAGATAGTCGCGCACGAACTGTTTGTCGAATGAAGGTTGTGAACGTCCGGGCTGGTACTCGTCCGCCGGCCAGAATCGCGATGAGTCAGGTGTCAGCACTTCGTCAACCAGCAGCAACTGACCGTTTTTATCCAATCCAAATTCAAACTTCGTGTCGGCGATGATAATGCCACGCTGCCGCGCATAGTCGTGAGCTTCCGAAAAGAGACGCAGCGACGTGTCGCGCAGTAACGCAGTCTTTTCTTCACCAATGATGTCGCGCACTTGATCCTCGGTGATGTTCTCGTCGTGGCCCTCTTCCGCTTTCGTCGAAGGTGTAAAGATCGGTTCCGGCAACTTCGCTGACTCCGGCAAGCCTTCCGGTAGCTTGTGACCGCAAACGGAGCCCGTGCGTAAGTAATCTTTCCATCCGGAGCCGACGAGATAACCACGCACGACGCACTCGACTGGAAAAACCTCAGCACGACGGACCAGCATTGCTCGACCCGCAAGTGTTTGCGCGTGACGTTGCACGGAAGGCGGCATCGCCTCGACATCGCTTTCGATCAAATGGTTGGCGACTACGTGCTGCAGCTTCTCAAACCAGAACTCCGAGAGCGCGGTGAGTACTTCGCCTTTTCGTTCGATCGGAGTTGGCAGTATGCAATCGAAAGCAGAGATGCGATCGGTTGCGACGATCAGCAAGCTGTCGTCGTCTACGGCGTAAACGTCGCGGACCTTTCCGCGGCGAACCAGCTTCAAATCAGAAAGCGATGTTTGCAGAACTGTGGCGGTACTCATTTTTTTGGACAGTGATACTCGTGCTAAAAAAGTTTGTCAAGACAGAGGTTGATTTAAGTATTCAACGCATCTCGCAGTCGTTGGATCTGCGCTGCGTGGTTGTGCGCGTGCTTCGCATAGATCACCAGCCAGTCTTCCGTCGTGTACCGGCCGCTCTCAGTGTGTGTGCCTGCGCGATTCCAATCATCTTCAGTCATCAGATTGATAACTTGCATCGTCGTCTCACGTGCGAGGCGAAAGGCTTCGAGGGCAGGAGCCATGTCTCGCGCGTTGTAGTTGAGCTTTGTGGCGAACTGGTCCTGGTCATAACCCTGAATCACCGGATCGTCTTCGACGAGGAGTTTTCGCAGTCTCCACGCTGACTGGGTTTCACTGTCGCCGAGGTGATGAACAATTTCGCGAGCGCTCCACTTGCCTGGAATGGGGTGTGCGCCCAGGCTTTCCGCGGGGAACCCGTTCAGCGCCTTCATGACTTCGTCGTAACCAGCAGCATACGTGGCGATGAGATCGTTTCGTTCTTCGGGTGTCATCGGTGTCATCCTTCTACTTATTATGGGATTGGGGAGAGCATACCACTTTGTACTTGAACACCGAACCGTTTCTCCTGTACTATCCACGCGAACCGAGTTGCGCCGTGACCCCTGGTGCTTTTGCCCTCTGAGCCTCCTGCCAGTTTCATATCGAATGTTAACTCCCATGGCTACAGCTGCTGACAGACAAAAAACCGGTAAAGAAAATTTTGGTGTTCCCGACTCTGGCGAACGTAAAGTCTCGCTGCTGGTCGTGGAGGACGACGAGAACATCTCGACTGCGATCAGCGAGTATTTCTCCCGCGCGGGTTATAACGTCAGAACTGTTGAGGATGGCCTTAACGGTGTTAAAGCCGCCCTGGATGATCCGCCGGATGCAGTCGTGCTCGATCTCATGCTGCCGAAGATGGATGGCCTCGCGGTCTGCAAAGAGCTCCGGGAGAAGGTCGGCTACTTACCCATTCTCATGCTGACCGCTAAAGACGATGTCGTCGACAAGGTGCTCGGGCTGGAGATGGGGGCTGACGACTACATCACCAAGCCTTTCAGCCTGCGCGAACTCGAGGCGCGCATCAAGTCTGTTCTCCGGCGTACACGGAATGGCCCAAGTACTGAAGGACTGCGAGACGAAGCTCCGATCGTGCGTGGCCGGCTCAGGATCGACTCCGCGAAACGTGAAGTAACCATTGGGGACCGGCAGGTTGAGCTTACGCCGAAAGAGTTTGACTTATTGCGCCTGTTTGCGTCGAACCCGGGCCGGGTTTTCCCGCGCAAATACCTGCTGGAAAAGATCTGGGACTACTCCTACGAAGGCTACGACAGAACCATCGACTCTCACATCAATCGCTTGCGAGCCAAGATCGAAGAGAACCCCGAAAACCCGCAGATGGTCTTGACCGTCTGGGGTATTGGCTACAAGTTCAGCGACGAGCAATAACCGGTATTAGGTCCCTATAAGACGGATAAGTCCTATAGGGCCTATCACTTTTCTCACACTTCTTCATAATTTACCGTAGCTTTTCCCTTCCACTTATTGTATTCTGCGCCACAGTTTGCACAACATATGGGCTGCGCCTGTAGTCCTTCCCCGACGCTATTTGAAACTTGGAGGAGTCGAGATGAATGGTAGTACCGTGCGGATTCTGCCGGCTTTTCTGGTATGGATCTCTGTGCTGACTCTCAGCGTGCCGGTCCGGGCGCAAGTCGCAAACGTCTCTACGCGAGCCGCCATAACAGTCCTCGATAGCACTAAAGAGCAGGACGGCCTTACCGGCTCTGTGCGTCGAGTGAAGACCGAAACCGCGAGGATCGAACTGAAAGACGGCCGCCCCGTCGAAGGACCCCCCCAACTGGTCGAGATCACCACCTACGGAATCAAAGGGAATCGGATTGAAAACACCTCCTATCCCATCGGAGGCTCCCTCGTAGGCAAAGAAGAATATAAATACGACGATCGCGGAAACATCACTGAGATGACCGTGCGCGACGATCGTGGCGCGATCCTCAGTCGCGAAGCTTACAGTTATGAATTCGATAAGTTTGGTAACTGGACGAAGATGGTTACCAGTCTGGTCGTATTCGAAAACGGCGAGCTGAAGCGTGAGCCGACCGAAGTTACGTACCGAACGCTTACCTATTATTTCGACGACAGCATCGCAAAGATCGTTGATGCGCCGAGGGTTGAGATGCGGAAGGTGTCCATGGCGCCGGCGGTTCCGATACCGGCCAGTGTGGAGCTTCGGCGGCAGGAAATTTTGGAGATCGACTCGCGGCCCTCGAGTCCAACAGCTCTAGTACAGCTTGCTGGTGAGCCCCCGGCTTTATCAAAGCGATCCGAGCCGGAAGGTGTTGCATCGGCGTATGCGGCGCGTAAAGGAAACGAACCCCTTAGATCCGTGGAATCAACGGAAAAGCGGGCCACGGATAACACGGATTTTACTAATGATCAGAAGACAGCCAGTGAACTCTACATCGTGGGGCGAAACAGGTTTGATCTCGGCGATGCGCCCGGAGCGATCCAGTCGTACATGCAATCGATCAAGTTGGAGCCGGGGTCGGCGGAAGTTCATTTGGGTTTGGCCCATGCGTATCTGAAGTTGGAAAAGGATCGCGAAGCTGTAAAGGCTTTCAAGGAGTCGATCAAACTCAATCCCGCTGTTGCCGAGACGCACTACGGCTTGGGTTTTTCGAACTTCCGTTTAGGACGTTTCAGGGATTCGGCGGATGCGTTCAAGAAGGCCATAGCCCTGGAGCCCAAAATGGCGAAGGCCCACTTCGGTCTTGCGCTCGCTTATCAGGAATTGAGTATGACCTCCGCGGTGATGGATGAGTACCGGATTCTAGAGACACTCGATCGCAACCTGGCAAAGAAACTGGCCCAGACTTTTCCGCAGTTCAACTTCTCGTGTCGCCTGGTTCGCGGTTGTCCGTAGGTTTTCTCTGTGCACAGAGAAGAAGTTAGGAGTACTAATGCAGAATAACCGTTTTGTAGTTCTGACCGGACACCTGAGCAATTATCCCCTCTCGGATCTGGTCGGGATTCTCCGCCACCAGCGCAAGTCAGGCCGGCTGGTGATCGAATACCCGAAAGGCCCTGCAACCTTTTTCTTCCAGAACGGCGATCTGATCGATGCCCGCATGAATGATTTAAAAGGGTTGCAGGCGATCTGTGTTGCGTTGGCCCAACCCGAAGCGTCTTTCAACTTCAATCCGCTGATACAGAGTCCACGACGGTCCATCGAACCTTCGTTCCAACGCGCCGTGTCCGAACTCTTCGGTTGTTGGGATGAAAGCGCCCTCCAGATTGAGAGTGCGGCAAGTTCGGAAGACGCACCGGCAACGAGTACGCCTCTTCCGGGCAGGCGCTCGGAACTCCTGGCGCTTCCTCCGGCCCCAGCTTCGTTGGTCCAGCAACGCTCAGTCCTGTTTATGGGCGCAGCAGTCGTGATCGCAATCGGATTATCAACCGTGATCGCAGTGACTGGAGGATTCAAGAATACCCCGGCGCCGGTACAACAAGCTGCGACACAGGTTGCGCCCGTCGATGCACAGCCTGAAGTATCAAACCGTCAAGTGCCGGTTGCGGCAGTCGTCGTAAAACCAAACCGCGTGTCAACAGAACGCAAAGAAGAGAAGCGAACGAAGCAGGAAGAGAAAACTCCGGAAGTCGAGACTGCGAAAGTCGAGGATCAATCCCCTCAACCTATCAAAGTCGTTATGCAGATCGAGAACGGGCGCGTGTTGAAAGCATCGATTGCAAATCACAAACCCGGAATGGACAGCTACGAGGCGCTGGCGCTGCGAATCGCGAGGCAACGTCGTTATCCAAGCACGGTCACAGGCGGTGAGACGGTGACGATCAATGTTAGCCGTTAAGAGTTGTTCTCGCGCAAAGGCGCAAAGAGTGCAAAGTTAAATCCAAGTCTGTCTTTGTGCCTTTGCATCCTTTGCGTCTTTGCGCGAAAACTCCTTCAGAAAATGAGGTACACCCGATGCTATTTCTGGAAAGCAAGGCTCTGAATCACACACTAGACGTTAACGGCAGGATCAAACTCCTCCGGGAACTGCAAGTGCGAGGCACGGTCCCACTGATCCGCCAGCATCGTCTTCGTTGTTTTGAAGACGTTTTGCTCGGTATGGACCACGTCAATGAGATGGAAGTCGCCCTCGCTGGTTCGAACGACTCCACGATCGAAGAACCTTTTGTGCGTGGCGATCTGTTTTGCTTTGAGGATTACATTCTCTTCCTGATATTCGAAGACGACTCCTATATCCGGGCAGGGATCGTCTACGAAGCACGCACGCGCGAACCGTTTCGCAAACTCGACGCCTTTTGTAACGAAGTCCGCAATCTTCTGAGCACGCACGAGCAGCAGATCTCTTTGTCGTTTCCCAATTGGGAGACCAGCACGCCGTCGATGCCGCAGGGGTTTAGAACGTTTGTCGAAAGACAGGACGCCGACTCGCTTTACACCAGCCTGCGCAAGGAGACGATGAGTAAGCGCATCCTGGCCGCGTCGAAACTCGAAGACGAAAGTGCGCGCGTTTTCCTGAGGACCGCACGAAATGCACACGAGGAAGGTTACGCGGCCAAACTTCTCACCGGCCACACTGAAGCCAGGCACGTCCCCATCCAACGACTCGAAGACGCTGGACTCGTCGAGCGCGAAGTGCAGATCAGTTGTCGAAAAACCGGACACGCTCTATTCCGCCTCCCGAACCCGCATGCGCTCGCAGTTGTAACGGTGAGCGACGCAACGTGCAGCGAGTGTGGCGCGCCGGTGGCGGACGAGAACGTTGAGGAAGTGTTTGCGCCGACGCAGCTGGCGTCGTTGTTGTTGGAAGACGGATCGTGGTTGGTTAGCCGGCTTCATTTTCTGCTGCGCGAGATGGGAGTGCCGGAAAGGGAGATTGCCATTGGACCAGCCGATGGAAACGGCTACGGACAGCTGATGGCGAACATCTGTGGCGAATCGTTTTTGATGGTCACTCGTGATGGCGATTTAACTCCCGCGCTTGCTCGTTGGGTTGTCGATCTCGAGATCGACACCGAGGCTTCGCATCTTGTGATCGTCGCCACGGGACGAATTCACAAAGAGGCCGGCGTGCTGTTGCAGAACCACTCGCGACGTCGAATCAGCGGCGGTCAGGATTTCGAGATGATCATCGCGGGCGATATCGCAACGGCGGGTAAGGAGTTGGAAGGCGCGCTCGAACGGGTATCGCAACGCGTCGTTGCCGAGCAGCTCTGCGTCTTGGACAACAGTATTGGTTTTTCGGTGAGTCGTTTGATCCTGACGAAGTTTCAAATGGTGCGGGCTGCGGCAGCCAGGGATGCAGAAGTCGTGACTGATAGCGAGCCTGAGTTCGTTTCGAGTGTACCGCTTTCGCTTGCCGCACATGCATCAGGCAATGGCGAGGCATTTGACGGTGTGCCTGAAACTGACCACCCAGGCAACAACGCATTTGGCATTTTGCCATGAAGCGACCGAAGAAGGCGCGACGCAGCGAAGACGAGCGGTGGAGCAATGACATCGCCACTTTGCGACGCGCCGCGCAAGAGTTGTCGCAACGCCGGCACGAACGACCCGCCCTCCACCTCACACGTACTCCTTTTCAACAAATCGCAGAATTACTGGATGACCCGTCGGCCGAGGTGAGAGAGAAAGCTGTCCGGGATCTCTACGAACTGGATCCGGATCAGGCTGCGATGTTCGTGAACAACGCTTTGCGCGATGGATCGCCCGAGGAGCGACGCCGGATCGGGAACGCGCTCGCCGGCTCCGGTTTGCTTTACGAAGCCATCGACGATTTGATGGCCGAGAATCATGAAAGCTGCTACGGGGCGTTTTCGTTGCTGTTCCTCGTCGCTAAGGCTGGCGTCGTCGAGCCACTCAGGACGGTGATTGAGAAACATCCGAGTCTCGATGTGAGTCTGGCTGTGATAAGACTGCTCGCGTCCAGTGGCGAACCCGAAGTCGTGTCCACCCTTCAATCGCTTGCCTCAAATGATTCTCTCGCGCCGGAGTTACGTTCCGCCGCCGTCGAAGCAGTAATGCAACTAACCTCACAGCTTTCGCCTGCATAAACAAAGGTTCGCGCAAAGGCGCAAAGGACGCAAAGAAAGAAGTAAACTTTGCCGCCTTTGCGCCTTTGCGCGAAAAAACCGCTGAGCCTACTATCTCCAATATGCGTTTTAAGCTTCATTCGGAATACCAGCCAAAGGGTGACCAGCCGGCCGCGATCGATGCGCTCGTGCGTGGTCTGAACGACGGCGCCAAAGACCAGGTGCTGTTGGGAATCACGGGCAGCGGCAAGACATTCACGATTGCCAGTGTTATACAACGCACGCAGCGTTCGACCCTTGTGCTCGCGCACAACAAGACACTCGCAGCCCAGCTCTTTCAGGAGTTTCGCTCCCTCTTCCCTGAGAACGCAGTCGAGTACTTCGTTTCTTACTACGACTACTATCAACCGGAAGCTTACGTTCCCGCCGCCGACGTCTACATCGAGAAAGAAGCGATCGTAAACGAAGAGATCGATCGCTTGCGGATGTCAGCTACGCGTGCGCTGTTCGAGCGGCGCGACGTCATCGTGGTTGCGAGTGTGTCGTGCATTTACGGCCTCGGCGATCCTGATGCGTACTATGGACTGCTGTTCTTCGTCGAACCCGGCGGCCGCATGTCGCGCGACGTTCTGTTGCAGCGATTGGTGGAACTGCAATACGAGCGTTCAGACATCAACTTTCAACGCGGCACGTTTCGCGTGCGTGGTGACGTAGTGGAGATCTATCCGAGTTACCAGGACCAAGCCTATCGGATCGAGTTGTGGGGCGACGAGATCGACTCCATCTCAACCATCGACCCATTGCTTGGCGAAGTGATCGAGAAGCACACGTCACGAGTGCCGATCTATCCGAAGACGCACTACGTGATGTCGCGGCCGACGATCAAACGCGCGATTAAAACGATTCGCGAGGAGCTCGAGTGGTGGGAACCGAAGTTGATTGCGGAAGGCAAGCTGGTTGAAGCACAGCGTCTGCACCAGCGCACGATGTTTGATCTGGAAATGATCAAAGAGATGGGCTTCTGCCGCGGTATCGAAAACTATTCGCGACACCTGACCGGGAAAAAACCGGGTGAGCCGCCGCCGACGCTGATCGATTACCTGCCGCGCGACACGCTGATCATCATCGACGAGTCGCACCAGTCGATTCCGCAGGTGCGCGGTATGTTTGAAGGCGATCAATCGCGCAAGCGGACACTCGTGGAGTACGGATTCCGTTTACCGTCCGCGTTGGACAACCGGCCGCTCAACTTTCACGAGTTCGAGTCGCGCATCGGGCAGACGATTTACGTGTCGGCGACGCCGGGTCCGTATGAGTTAACGAAGTCGAGCGGCGAAGTAGTCGAGCAGATCATCCGGCCGACCGGATTGATGGATCCGGAAGTTGAAGTGCATCCGGTGAAGGGACAGATCGATCATTTGCTCGAGGAGTGCCGGCAACGCGCCGAGCGCCACGAGCGTGTGCTGGTCACGACGTTGACGAAGCGCATGGCCGAAGACTTGACGGAGTATTTCACGGAAGTCGGCGTTCGGGTTCGCTATCTGCACTCGGATATCGAGACGCTGGAACGAATCAAGATCCTGCGGGATTTGCGTCGCGGTGAGTTTGATGTTCTCGTCGGGATCAACTTGTTGCGTGAAGGGCTTGATCTTCCGGAGGTCTCTTTAGTGGCGATTCTCGATGCTGATAAAGAAGGTTTTCTGCGTTCGGAGCAGTCGTTAATTCAGACGATAGGGCGCGCGGCGCGCAACGCTCGCGGCAAGGCGATCTTGTATGCCGATCGAGTAACGGATTCGATGAAACGAGCGATCGAGGAGACGCAACGAAGACGCGCGATTCAGGAAGTCTTTAATCGTGAGAACGGGATCACGCCGCAGACGATTGTGAAGCCGATTGAAGCGACGTTGATTACGGCATCCGAGGCGGACTATTTCAAAGTCCCAACGGAACTGGATGAGATTGAAGACTACTCACCCGCGAATATCGAAGCGACGATCGAGCGATTGGAGCTCGAGATGCGAGGTGCGGCAAAGCGTTTTGAGTTTGAACGGGCGGCGGAATTGCGGGATCGCATTAAGGTGCTGCGGGAGCGCGAGCTTCAACTCACATGAGACATGATTGACACGATTTTTCAGGATTAAGAAGATTCATCCTGCACATCCTGAAAAATCTTGTAAATCCTGTCATGCAAACAAAATCGAGTCCGGACGAGATCCAATCTTTTTTGACGGATGCGAGCTTTCTGCGCGGCGGACACGCGGATCGTGTTGTGTTTCCAGAGAACGTCGAAGAGATCTCGGAAATCCTCGCGCGCGCGAATCGCGATCAAATACCGGTGACAGTTTCAGGCGCGGGCACGGGAACGGTCGGCGGGCGTGTCGCGTTCGGCGGGATCGTTTTAGCGACAGACAAACTCAACCACATCAAAAGCATCGTTCACGAAGAAGGCGGCGGGCATGCCGTGGTTGAAGCCGGCGTGATCTTGTCGGATCTGCAGCGTGCGGTGGATCGAGAAGGTTTGCTTTATCCGCCTGATCCAACCGAGCGCGGGTGCTTTGTGGGCGGCACGGTGGCTACGAATGCATCCGGTGCGCGGACATTCAAGTATGGTCCAACGCGAAATTACATAAATCGTTTGCAAGTGGCGCTTGCTTCCGGCGAAGTGCTGGATTTGCGACGTGGAGCAGTGCGTGCTGATGCAGGGGGGAGAATCCGAATCGGAAAAACGATCGAGTTGCAGTTGCCAAAGTATCGCATGCCTGCGACGCGCAAGAACGCTACGGGTTATTTTGTAGCTCCCGAGATGGATGCAGTCGATCTTTTTATCGGAAGCGAAGGCACGCTCGGAGTCATCTGCGAAGTTGAGGCGCGTCTACTGCCCAAACCCGAAGGTCTGTTGAGTGGCGTGGTGTTTTTTGCGGACGAATCAGACGTGCTTGCGCTTGTTGCAGATGCAAGAGCGCGAGCCGATGCACGTGCGTTGGAGTTCTTCGATCGGGAGTCGCTCAACTTTTTGCGTGAGAAGTATCCGACAATACCCGCGAATGCAGTCGGCGCCGTCTTCTTCGAACAGGAAACCAACTCCGCAAATGAAGAAACCGTACTGAACGACTGGATGGCAATGTTGGACCAGCATCACGCGTTTCCAGACTCGTGGTTTGCGACGAACGAACAGGATCAGGCGAGGTTGCGTGAGTTTCGTCATCAACTGCCGGTGCTGATGAACGAGTGGTTTGCGCGCTACAACCAACGCAAGGTCTCGACGGACATGTCTGTGCCTGACGAAGCATTTCCGGGGCTGTTTCGTTTGTATCGTGAGACGCTTCGCGAGAGTGGCATGCGATACACCATCTTTGGACACATCGGCGATAACCACATTCACGTAAACATTCTTCCACGCAACGACACGGAAGGCGCACGCGCGCGCGATTTGTATCTTCAGTTTCTGAAGTATGCTGCCTCGGTGGGTGGCGCACTGTCAGCCGAGCACGGCGTGGGCAAACTCAAGCGCGATTACCTGCGGCTCTTTTACAGCGACGACCAACTGCGCGACATGGCAGCGATTAAGAATGCGTTCGACCCGCAGGGTATACTCGGTCGCGGCAACATCTTTTCCGAAGAGCTATTGTCGAATGTAAGATAATCTCGCTCTTTATATTTTGTGCCTTTTTGTGGCCATGATTCGTTTCACTACAGCAGGAGAATCACACGGACGTTCGCTGATCGCGATCGTTGAAGGTCTGCCCGCGGGGTTACCAGTTGACCCCGCGCTGATCGATTACGAACTACACCGGCGCCAGCTTGGCTACGGCCGCGGCGGGCGCATGAAGATCGAGCAGGATCACGCCGACATCCTTACCGGCGTCAGACACGGTCTCACACTCGGCTCGCCGCTCACCTTGCTGATCGAAAACAAGGACTGGCCAAACTGGACCGAGGTCATGGCTTCCGAGCCGCGCGATGTTGCACCGGAGAAATCGCGTCGCCTTAAGCGCCCACGTCCCGGGCACGCCGATCTGCCCGGTGGTCTCAAATACGACGTTCGCGATCTGCGCAACATCCTCGAACGCGCTTCCGCTCGTGAAACCACCGCGCGCGTCGCTTGTGGCGCACTCGCGAAACAGTTGTTGGCGCTGTTCGGCATCGAAGTGCGCAGTCACGTGATCCAACTCGGTGGTATTCCCGATACACCACTCGAGTTGGACTGGGACCAGATCGCCGCGATTACGGATGACGCGCCTCTGCACTGCGCGGATCAGGATGCCGAGCAAAAAATGATTGCGCTCATCGATGAAACGCGGAGGAAGGGTGACACCCTTGGTGGGATCTTCGAAGTCGTTGCGCGCGGAGTTGTACCGGGCTTGGGTTCGCACACGTCGTGGGATCTCAAGCTCGACGGGTTGCTCGCTCAAGCCGTGATGTCGATCCCGGCCGTGAAAGCGGTGGCGATCGGCGCAGGCGCTGAAGCCAGTAGTTTGCCTGGTTCTGAAGTACACGACGAGATTGCGTACAACGCTGAGACGCGCGAGTTTATTCGCGAAACAAACCGTGCCGGTGGACTTGAAGGCGGCATCACGAACGGCGAACAGATCCGTGTGCGCGGTCATCTAAAGCCGCTTTCGACCTTGCGGCGTGCGCTACGTTCCGTTGACATCGACACTAAGGAAGAAGAAGCGGCGGCGTTTGAGCGCTCGGATGTGACGGCTGTGCCGGCCGCAGGAGTGATCGGCGAGTCGATGGTCGCCCTCGTGCTCGCGGGCGCGATGCGCGAGAAGTTTGGGGGGGATAGCCTCGGTGAGATGAAGCGCAACTTTGAAGGTTATCGCGAGCAGTTGCGAGGCTATTGATATTTTTTCGCGCAAAGGCGCAAAGAAAGCCAAGAAATCGGTCTTTGCTTCTTTGCGCCTTTGCGGGAGATAATGCGGTCGGATTGGAAAACCTTTAGATATGGCATTACTCGAAATCGTAAAGTGGCCGGCGCCGGTGCTCGATACACCGGCTGATCCGGTGACCGAGTTTGACGAAGATCTCGGCAAGCTCGTCAGCAATATGTTTGAAACCATGTACGCCGCGCCTGGCGTCGGCCTGGCCGCAGTGCAGGTTGGAGTTCCCAAACGACTCTTTGTCATGGACTGCTCGGGCGGAAAAGATCCGCAGCAACGTGTGGTGCTCGTTAATCCGGAAGTCCTGCGAGTTGAAGGAAACCAGAACGGTGAAGAAGGATGCTTGTCGTTTCCCGGCATCTTCACGCCGGTTGAACGAAGCTTGCGCGCCATCGTTCGTGCACAGGATCTGAAAGGTGAGTGGTTCGAAATCGATGGAATGGAACTCACTGCGCGTTGCATGCTTCATGAAACCGATCACTGCGATGGAATCGTGTTTCTCGACAAGATGAGCACCATCAAACGCGAGATCGTGAAGCGTAAGATCAAAAAACTGCAGAAAGCAGGGAAGTGGGATTGATGCCAACAGAGTTTCGTAACGAACCGCTTACAGACTTCAGTAAAGAAGAGAACGCGCAGGCGATGCGCGATGCGATTCAGAAGGTCCAGGAGCAACTCGGGCGCGAGTATCCGCTCGTCATTGGCGGCGAACGGATAACTACCGATAGCAAGCTCGACAGTTTCAATCCCGCTAATCGCACACAACTCGTCGGACGTTTCAATAAAGCAACGAAAGAACTTGCCAGCCAGGCGGTGGAAAAAGCTGCCGAGGCATTTCGCACGTGGAAGAACGTGCCCGCCGCGGATCGCGCAGCGTTGCTGTTTCGTGTCGCGGGACTCATGCGCGAACGCAAACACGAGCTGTCTGCGTGGATGATTCACGAAGTCGCGAAGACGTGGCCGGAGGCCGACGGCGACACCGCCGAAGCGATCGATTTCTGTGAATTCTATGGCCGCGAGATGTTGCGCTACGCAGGCGAACAGCCGCTCGTCCATATTCCAGGCGAACAAGGTGAACTTCAATACATACCGTTGGGCGTAGGCGCTGTCATTCCACCGTGGAACTTTCCGCTCGCGATCATGGCCGGCATGACTGTCGCTTCCGTTGTCACCGGGAACACGGTCGTGTTGAAGCCTTCGTCCGACGCACCGACGATCGCGTTCAAGTTCTTCGAGATACTTGAAGAGGCAGGCCTGCCGGCGGGAGTCGTGAATTTCATGACCGGTTCAGGCGCTGAAGTCGGCGATATCATCGTGGACCATCCGAAGACACGTTACGTTGCGTTTACCGGATCGATGGAGGTCGGACTCAGAATCAACGAGCGCGCGGCGAAAGTTAACGACGGCCAGATTTGGATCAAGCGAGTAGTGGCGGAGATGGGCGGCAAAGATGCGATCATCGTTGCCGAAGATGCCAATCTCGACGAAGCTGCGACGGGCGTGGTCCAGGCCGCGTTTGGCTTTCAGGGGCAGAAGTGTTCGGCCTGCTCGCGAGCGATCATCGACACGCGAGTTTATGACACGATGCTCGACAAGATTGTCGAACGAACAGCGAAGCTCAAGCTTTCCGATCCGGCTGACCAGACCACCAACCTGAGCGCAGTGATCAATGAGAAGGCGTTCAAAACAATCAATTCCTACATTGAAAAAGGAAAGAGTGAAGGTGGGCGCGTGTTGATCGGCGGCGGCTCCGATGGCGAGCAGGGGTTCTTTATCGAGCCGACCGTGATCGCGGACGTGAAACCCGGATCGACTATCGAGCAGGAAGAAATATTCGGACCTGTGCTCGCAGTCATCAAGGCAGAGAATTACGACGACGCGCTGAACATCGCGAACGACACGCAGTATGGTTTGACTGGCGCGGTCTACAGTTCGGATGAAACAAAACTCGAGCGAGCGCGTCGAGAGTTTCATGTCGGAAATCTTTATTTGAACAGGAAATGCACCGGCGCGCTGGTGGGTGTCCATCCGTTTGGCGGATTCAACATGTCAGGCACCGACTCGAAAGCCGGCGGGCGCGATTACCTCTCGTTGTTTATGCAAGCGAAGGTGTCGGCGGAGCGAGTCGGCGCTACCACCAAGCGAGCCGAGGCGGGAACGGCCACGGATTGACACGGATTAAATCCGCGGATTTTATCCGTTAAATCCGTGGCTGATTACCATGCGAGTAGTTTTTATGGGTACACCTCACGCCGCAGTGCCTACTCTGCGGCAGTGCCTTGAGGATGGCCACGAAGTGGTCGCAGTCTGGACGCAACCGGATAGACCATCGGGGCGCGGCAATAAAGTAACCTTTTCACCCGTCAAAGAGTTTGCGCTCGCTCACGGACTCCCCGTTCATCAACCAACGCGAATAAAGAACGAAGAAGCGAAACAGTTGTTTGCTTCGCATGATGCGGAGGTGGCTGTCGTGGTCGCGTACGGGCGGATTTTGCCTGAAGAATTTTTGCGTGCTCCGCGGCGAGGATGTATCAACGTCCACTTCTCGCTCTTGCCGTTATATCGCGGAGCAGCGCCTACGAACTGGGCCATTGTCAACGGCGAGACGAAGACCGGTGTCACGACGATGTTCATCGAGCCCGAGCTCGACACTGGTCCAATCCTGCTGCAACGGAAGACCGAAATTGGGGAGACAGAGACTGCGCCGGAGTTGATGGCGCGTCTCGCGGAGATTGGCGCCGGCCTGTTGGGTGAAACTCTTAC
This sequence comes from Pyrinomonadaceae bacterium, assembly GCA_025922875.1. Taxonomy (GTDB): domain Bacteria; phylum Acidobacteriota; class Blastocatellia; order Pyrinomonadales; family Pyrinomonadaceae; genus PSRF01. Next base: position 3,991 of record JAICGZ010000051.1, on the reverse strand, counting down.
GCGTTTGAACGAACTCACGCCTCGACCGCAACACGATCGTGACGCGACCTTTGCGCCAGTGCTGAAAAAAGAGGATGGATTGATCAAGTGGTCGCAGAGCGCCGTTGTGATTGAGCGCTGCGTCAGAGGTTTTCAGCCGTGGCCCAACGCGTACACGACTTTCAACTCGAAAGGTTTGACTGTTTTCCGCGCTCAACCGATCGTATCGCCGGTTTCAAGCGCGCCGCATGGTGAGGTGATTGCTGCTCGCGGCGACGATCTGGTTGTGAGCTGTGGTGAGCAGACGGCGTTGCGCTTGTTTGAGGTCCAGCCTGAGGCGCGGAAAAGAATGCCGGTGCGTGATTTCATCAATGGCCTGCATGTGAAAGTAGGCGACCGCTTTGGCAAAGCTTAAAGAAGTCTCACCGGCGCGGGTTGCTGCCTTCAAGATCCTGCAGCAGGTCGAAGCAGGCGCGTTCTCTTCAATCCTCCTCGCAGCCGAAGAGCCTAAACTTCAACCATCCGATCGGGCGCTCTGTCACGAGCTGGTGCTCGGCGTGCTGCGCTGGCAGTCATTCCTCGACAAGATCGTCGAACACAGTTCGAAACGACGGATCGAGAGTCTCGATTCCGCGGTGCGGATCGCACTGCGACTCGGTTTGTATCAGCTTCGTTTTCTAACGCGCATCCCGGCTTCTGCGGCGGTGAATGAGTCCGTGAGTCTGGTTCGTGCGGCGCGATTGAGTTCCGCGACGGCGTTTGTGAATGCTGTGTTGCGCCGAGCGATACGAGAAGAGGAATACGATCCGGCGGCGGAGGTTTCTGACCCGATCGAGAGGCTTGCGCTGGAAACATCGCACCCGGTTTGGTTGATCGAGCGTTGGACCGAAGCGTTTGGAATCGCGGAAGCAGAAGCGTTTGCGCAGTCGAACAACGTCCTGCCGCCGACTGTCTTTCGAGTGGTAAATGCAAAGGCCAATCAAGAGGAAGTGTTGTCAAAGCTGAACACCGCCGGCGCGACGCTTGAACCATCTCATGTTGCTGAGGACGCGTGGCGTGTTTCTCAAGGGACATCCATGCTTCGCGAGTTGAGTGCTGCTGGTCAGATTTATTTACAGGACGAAGCTTCACAACTCGTTCCGCAATTATTGAATGTTGAACTCGGTGATCGAGTACTCGATCTGTGCGCGGCGCCTGGCGGGAAAACTACGTTGATGGCCGATCGCGCTGGAGATCGAGCAATGATCGTCGCCGCTGATCGTTCTGCAACCAGAATGGCGACAGTGGTCGCCACAGGCAAGCTTCAGGAACTGAAAACGATCACGCCCGTAATCCTGGATGCCGCCGAACAGTTGCCGTTCAAACCTGGTAGTTTCGATAAGGTTTTAGTCGATGCGCCGTGTTCCGGAACAGGAACACTGCGACGAAATCCGGAGATCCGCTGGCGTCTTTCAGCGGCGGACATCGAGGCATTTGCGGAGAAGCAGAAACAGATTTTGAGTCGTGCTGCGGACGCTGTGAAACCGGGAGGACGCTTGGTGTATTCGACCTGCTCCGTTGAGCGTGAAGAGAACGAAGAGGTGATACAGGAGTTTCTTGCGCGGGATGATCGCTTCCGTCTTCTTAATAGCCACCGGACGTGGCCGCAGCATCAGGAATGCGATGGGTTCTTCATCGGCGTCCTTCAACGCGGATGAGGTTTCCCGCAAAGGCGCAAAGGTGCAAAGAGGAAATTTGGCCATCTCTGCGCCTTTGCGGGAAAGTTCTTTGATGCTAGACTTCGCAACTTGGTGAGTTTAACTGCCAGAATTGTCTCGGCCTTCCGCAGCATCGCAATCGTCATCGCGATCGCGGTTGTTTTTCTTTTCGGAGTGGCCACGACCGTCTATCTCTCTTTGCGCAGTCCGGAAGTGAAAGTCCCGGACGTAGTCGGCAAAGATCGATTCGAGGCCGAGAAGATTTTGGCTGAGGCCGATCTGAAGTTTCGTGTGCGCGCGACGCGCCCCAGCAATCAGGCAAAACCCGACACCGTTTTGTTCCAATTGCCGCGACCCGGAGAGGTCGTCAAGACCGGCCAAACTGTGGCAATGGACGTCAGCCGCCCCGCCAAAGAAGGCGAGACACCTGAGAACGTAGTACCCGACGAACCAACTGAGAATCGCAACACAAACGCTTCTTCAAACCGCAACGAAAACAGACCCAGGCGACCCAGAAACAGGAACGCAAACGACAACGCTAACAGCAACCAGAACGCAAACGGCAACACGAACAGACCGTTGAACATTAATCGACCGAATGCCAACGCCGGCGCCGTTAATGTGAACGCCACTCCCCGAGCTAATGTGAATCGAAATGTGAATACGCGGCCGCCGAGCAATGACAACAGACGTCCACCAGTTCTTCGACCCACACCGAATCAGTGATAGGTAACAGAAACATCGAAATCGCCCCTTCGATTCTTTCGGCCGACTTTTCGTGTCTCGGCGAACAGATCAAAGCAGTCGAGCGCGGCGGAGCAGGCGTGTTGCACGTGGACGTGATGGACGGTCACTTCGTACCGAATATCACGGTTGGTTTGCCCGTGGTTAAGTCACTTTCAGGTTTTACGAAGTTGCCGATTGACGCGCATCTGATGATTACCGAGCCGGGCAGGTATGCAACACAGTTTGTCAAAGAAGGCGCGCAAATGGTCTCGGTACACGTCGAGGCGGATCCGCATCTGCACCGCACTTTGATGTCGATCAAGGATGCAGGCGCGCAGGCTGGAGTCGTGTTGAACCCGTCCACGCCCCTAGGTGCGGTGGAGGAAGCATTACACTTTGCGGACTATGTTCTGGTAATGTCTGTCAATCCGGGTTTCGGTGGTCAGAAGTTTATCCCGCAGTCCCTCGACAAAGTAAAAAGGCTGCGGCAGTTGATTGACGAACGGCAACTGAACGTTCGCATCGAGATCGATGGCGGTGTCGATCGTAAAAATATCGAATCCGTGGTTGCGGCCGGGGCCGAGATCATCGTGGCCGGTTCAGCCATTTTTGGGACACCCGACGCGGAAGCAGCGGTTAAAGAGCTTCGCAATGCGACAGTTCAATGGGTCTGAACAACATTGCCAATTGCTTAAAATCGGCAATCGGCAATTGGAAATCGGCAATGTTTGAGAGGTCTCAGCAAACCGGATGTACAAAAACTGAATCCGATAGCGGTAAGCCCGTCCTCGTCTTTATCATTTTGTGCATTCTGTGCATTTTTGTGGCTAGTTTTCCTGGAGGTTGATGTTATGAAGTCTCGCTTTCTTGTCCTGCTGGTGTTCTGCGCGCTGGTTTTTGCCTTGCCTAAGACCGGATTTGCGCAGCAGAGAACAGGCGGTCAGACAGAGCTGTCGACGAGCCAGCGGCTTGACGTCATGGCCTCAAAACTCGATTTGATGCGCCGCTCTTTGAGTAGCGCGCTCAACTCCATCGAGGATAAAAGTAAGGAAAAGAAAACCAACGCTGACGATCCGGCCGTGCGATTGAAGGGGCTCGAAAAAGAAGTCTCTTCACTCATGTCTGAAGTGAACGATATTCGTGCAAAGAATGATAAGGCCGAGAAATTTGACGCGACGGCCGTGGATCGCCTCGAGACTGCAGTCGCTGAGTTGAACACGCGTGTTGAGACTGGATTGCAGGAAACCGCTCCGGCGCGTGGCACGAAGGCCGCCAGTTCCGGTGAGAAAAAGAAAAAGAAGGGACGTTTCTTTGGACTCTTCGGAGGCGGAGAAGACAAGTACGCTGACCTGACTGGCGCCGCTGTCGCCGGACGCGACCGTGTACTTTTTGAAGAGCCGGCAAAAGAAGTTCGCAAAGGCAATCACGACACTGGCCGGTTGCTTTTCGCAACGATCATCAATACCTATCCCGATTCTCCTTTTCTTGCGCTCGCAAAACTCGCAATCGCCGATTCCTTCTTTCTCGAGGGCACCACGAGCGCACTGATCCAGGCTGCACAGGCTTACCAGGATTGGCTCACGTTCTTC
>JAICGZ010000050.1 GCA_025922875.1 Pyrinomonadaceae bacterium | reverse complement strand
TGGCGTTTGGACCACCGCCCCAGGGAGTCGAAGGCGAGGCAATGGAGGCGCCGCGAAAAGTTTTGTCTTCCAGTCCCTTCAACACCATCGCGGCCATATCAAACTGCCGCTGATGTTTCGCGATACGCGGTAAGCGCGAAACATACGAACGCCAGCCGGCTTCATATTCAATCCGTACGCTCTCGAATCCCTTCGCAAGTGAAGATCTTGCGTTGTTCACAGCTTCCGCGGGTTTTTCGCCGAAGCCAAGCGCGAGAGTGCAACGTCTTTTTGTTTCCAGGTCTTTTATTCTTCCGACCTGAATGACGTTGCCGTTATCTACTCGCGAAGATAGTTGGATTGTTGCACTTTCAATCGCATTCAAATAGCCGTTTCCATTTTCATTAAAGCCGCAACTCGACATCAACGCCGAGGCTTTGTTGCCATCGACGGCAATAAGTGCATCTCCCTCGGTCCATGCCGAGTCATGCATTCCGCTGTTGTTGAGCGAGGGATCGTAGTAGACATACGGACGAACTGCGCCGCGACTATCAAACTCGACGTCGATCAGTACAGTGTTTCGTTGCGGATCGGTGACGTAAGTCTTGGTAATCGTATACTGGCCGTTCTTCGCCGTATTGATTTGTCGAAAAGTCAGCGAGCTAGAGTCCGGCACCTCGAGCCGGTGAATGGTGTCACCACTCTCGGTCTGAGCCGACACCTGCCCATCAGTGACCAGGAGCAGTTGAAGGTTCTGAACGTTTGGGACATCCAAGGTGGGAAAGAAGACTTCCGTCATCACGCCGTTTGCAAGCGTGAACCAAACCTTTGAGGTAAGCGTAGTCGATGTGCCGAAGCCATTCTTCGCCGCTGTGGGCCAATGGGCATCCGCGCCCTGGGCCAACACCGTCTGACTGGCAATGGCAATAAAAAGAATAATCCGTGTCATCTGTGGTTAAAAACCCTGTAGCCCCACGCAGCCAACGAAAGCACAGGCAAGGCGCCGGTCCAGTTCTTATTCGAAACCTCAACCGATCCAAAGAACGGTTGATTAGATAAATTGATTGCAACCAAAACCTGTTCATCCGCGGTGCGACGAATGAATGTCACGACCCGCGACTCGTCAGAATTTTTCAGCCACTCGAGGCTGCCTCTTCGGAGCGCCGGGCTCGCACGTCGCAACGCCATGATTTCTTTGTAAAACTTCGGAAACTCGGGTCGCCGTTCAGCGATTGACCAGAAGATCGGCAACTTCTCAAACAACGCCGGCGCGCCGGATTCAGTCGTGTCACCAACCTCCATGCCGTTGTAAATCATCGGCACGCCATCGAGCGTGAACACAAACGCAGAAGCAGCCAGCGCCGCCCGTTCACCAAAACGCGCGATCGCGCGACGCTCGTCATGATTGTCAGAGAAACGCATGTGCAACGCGCCGCGCGGCCACGTCCGCACTTCTTTTTCCCACTCGTCACGCAGCTCAGACGCTCGGCGACGACCCTGCAAGACCTCAGTGAGCGCGCTGTGAAGCGGCCACGAGTAGTCGAGATCGAAAGCGTTCACGAGCAATTCAGCTTTATGCGCTTCGGCGAGCATCACGATGTCAGGCTTGACCTGCTCGAGCTCACGACGCGCGTTCTCCCAGAAGTCGGTGGGCAACTCCGCGGCCACGTCGCAACGAAAACCGTCAAGATCAAACTCACGAATCCAGTGCTTCAACATGTCCGTCATGTAGCGGCGCAACTGCTGGTTCTCGTAGTTCAAAGCGGCGATGTCGTACCAGTCGTATGGGTAAGTGATATTGCCTTTCGCGTCGCGTTTGTAGAATTCAGGATGCTTCATGAGCACGCTGTCCCATGAGGTGTGATTGGCGACGATGTCGATGATGACTTTCAAGCCGCGTGCGTGAGCTTCGCGAACGAGTCGCTTCAAATCGGCGGCGGCGCCGTAGTCCGGATTGATCGCGTAATAGTCGCGGACGGCGTAAGGGCTGCCGATAGTGCCCTTCTTTTTCTCCTGGCCGATCGGGTGAATGGGCATCAGCCAAAGAATCGTGACGCCGAGATCTTTGAGGTCATCGAGACGCGCGGTGATCGCGTTGAAGTTTCCGGGCTGTGAGAAAGCACGCGGATAGATCTCGTAAATCACTCCATCGCGCACCCAATCGCGCACGGGCCGAGCGGATTCTTTCGAAACATCGCGAGCTGGTTGCTGCGCCGATACTGGAATGGAGAGCACGAGCGCCAACAACAAGCAGCAGGTCTGTAATTTCTTGAGACAGTTTTCCCGCAAAGGCGCAAAGGAGCAAAGAGTTTCGAGCAAACGTCTTTCTCTTTGCTCCTTTGCGCCTTTGCGGGAAAACTGACTTGTGTATTTAGGCAAGGTTGGCTTACTCCTTGTCGATCAATCCCGTGCTCGGAACTGGCTGTACCGATTCAGGCACCGTCAGCGGTTCTTTTCGATCTGCTTCCAGTACCGCTCCTTCAGGCACATCACCAACATCCCTCACGCGCGTGACCAGCACCGCGGCCAGTAACATGAAGCAGCCGCCTATCAGCACGACATAAAGCGAGCTGTGTGGATTGTCCTTCCCGAAAATTCCGCGAATCAGCGGACCAAATGTCAGCGCTTGAATGATCTCCGGAATAACGATGAAGAAGTTGAACACGCCCATGTAAACGCCCATCCGAGCCGCCGGCAGCGCACCCGACAAAATCGCATACGGCATCGACAGGATCGAGGCCCATGCGATGCCGACCCCGATCATCGAAACCACGAGCATCCACGGATCACTGATCAAATACACGGACAGCAGACCGAGTGCGCCGCAGATCAGACAGAGCGCATGCACCGTCTTTCGACTCGTGGCATCAGCAAGCCTGGGAAGCAGAAAGGCCACGGCAAAGCAGGTGATGTTCATAAACGACATCGCAAACCCGCCCCATTCAACTCCGCGTGTGTATGCTTCGGACTGTGGATCAACCGCCCCAAAAACGTGACGTGCAACGGCCGGAACATAAAACAACCACATGCAGAAAAGCCCCAGCCAGGTGAAGATTTGCACCGGCGCGAGCTGTCGCATAGTGCGCGGCATCTCGCGCATCGCCGTGAGGATTTCGCTAAAGCCTGCTGCCACGCCTCTCTTCTCACGCCGCATCCGGTTGAAAGCTTCCATGTCTTCAGGCGGGTATTCTTTGGTGGTAAAAACCGTCCAGAGCACGGCTAGAAGAAATGCCACAGCACCGATTTGAAACGCGTACTTTATCGTCAGCGGAATTCCACTCTCGGTATTTCCCGACACACCGAGACGCCGAAACGCTAACGGCAACCAGCCGGCAAGCGTCGCTCCGACGCCGATAAAAAACGATTGCATGACAAAGCCTGTCGTGCGCTGATCGATGTTCAGTTTGTCGGCGACGAAAGCGCGAAACGGCTCCATGCTGATGTTGATGCTGGCATCCAGAATCCACAGCAATCCTGCCGCCATCCACAGCGTGGATGATGTCGGCATGAAGAAGAGCGCGACACTTGCGAGGAGAGCGCCCACCAGGAAGTATGGGCGACGACGGCCGAGACGAGTCCACGTGCGGTCGCTCATCGAACCGATAATCGGCTGAACGATCAAACCCGTGAGAGGCGCAGCAAGCCAGAGAATCGGCAGTTGATCCGGATTTGCGCCGAGCTTTTCGTAGATGCCGCTCATATTGCCGAGCTGCAAGCCCCAACCAAACTGAATTCCGAGGAAGCCGAAACTCATGTTCCAGATTTGCCAAAAGCTCAAGCGTGGTTTCTGCATAAGATTTCTTTAGACAGGATTTACAAGATTTATCCAGATTTACATGCCTGAAAAAATTGCTGCTGAACGTTTCGGTAAATTCACTCTCAGCTTGCCATTGCTAACGACGATGGCGGAGCTCGCGCCGAGTCGATCCGTTAGCGAAGCGCCATTTCTCAAACCTGTTTGCCTAACATCGAACTCGATTTCAGCAGCATTGGTGTCGTTATTGATCACGACGACGACAGTTTCATTCCTTGTCGTCCGCGCATAGGCGTACTGCTGCTCCGAAACGTAAAGATTAATCAGGCTCCCGCTCTGCAAAGGCTCGAGTTCGCGTCGCAGATTTGTTAGGCGCCGGATGTACTCAAACAGATCCTGCTCCTCTTGCGTTCGGCCTCCGGCAGTGAAAGCGTTGCGCTTGTCACCTGGGAATCCACCGGGGAAGTCGCGGCGTGTGGTGGGCTCGTCCTCGCCTTCCATCGCGATCTCGTCGCCGTAGTAAAGCTGCGGCACGCCGCGCGTGGTCAACACAAAAGCATTTGCGAGCTTGAGGCCGGCGATGGTCGCGCCCTTCTCGCTCATAAAGCGACCATCATCGTGGCCGCCAAGTAGCGTCACCAGGATTTCAGCATTGGTGTAGAGATAATCTTTGGCGAGGGTCTTCGGAATCGTGTCAAGCTGCTTACCTTCGGCGAAAGCGTGTCGAATCGGATAAAAGAGTGGGAAGTCGAGCAGCGAATCGAGACCGGAATCGATTCCATCAAAACGGACCCGGCCTCCCTGAAAAAACGACGTATGGACCACGTCGCCGTCTTTCACTTCACCCACGACTTTAAAATTCGGAAACTCACGTTTCAACGCGGCGGTCCAATCGCGCCAGAAGGAATTCGGCACGTATTGCCACGTATCCATGCGTATACCGTCGAGACCAGTGACGCCAATCCACCACAAGGTGTTTTGAATCAGATAACGAGAGACTTCCCTGTCGTGCTGATTTAGATCGGGAAGGAAATCGAGAAACCAACCGTCCATGGTCTCGCGTTTCAATTTTTCATTTGCGCGCGGGTCGTGAAGCACCCAGGTTTGAAACGAGTTTTTTAAGTGGTCTGATCTGGTTCCGTTGAACCAGGTGGGCGTTGGCGGATCGTCAACCCAGGGATGATATGGACCGGTGTGGTTCATCACCTGGTCCTGGATGATCTTTATGCCGGAGCGATGCGCGGCCTCCACCAGCTCGCGCAGCTTCGCAAGCGTTCCAAAGTGTTCGTCGACGCCATAAAAGTCCTGCGGATTGTAACCATGAAACCCGGTGCTTGGTTTTTCTTCCTTCAGTTCGATCTGATTGAGGCGATCGTAGTTGTCGTACCAGGGCGTCAGCCAGATAGCCGTGACACCGAGCTCTTTCAAGTAAGGCAGCCGATCGATAACACCCTGAAGATCACCACCGTGGTAATAAAACTTGTTCTTCCGATCGTAGATACCGCTTGAACGCGTTGGGTCGTTGTTTGATGGATCGCCGTCAGCGAAACGATCGATCATGATGAGGTACATCACGTCCGCCGGGGAGAACCCCTGGAACCTTCCCGCTCGATTTAATGTTTGAAGAACTTCGAACGGCGCTCGCGTCGACCCGCGCGGTGTGGTGACTGTTATCGAGCGTTCCCCGGGTGAAGCGTTGGGCGCGATTGAGACGTCGACAAAAATGTAGGTACCACGATCATTAACCTTCGGGGCGCCAACTACACGTAATCCTGGTCCAGCAACCTGCACCCGCGCGCCCTGGAGATTCCGGCCATGAATCAAGAGACGTACTGGATTCGCAGAACTTCTGGCCCACCAGCTCGGCGGATCCACTTTGAGGATCTCCGGCGCCTGCGCGGCAACTGTAAAAGTCAACCACAGATGAACACAGAGAAGACGGATCAACGCTGATCTGTTTTTCATAATCCGTGTCATCCGTGGTTAATTTCTCCCATAGAGATCAGAGAGATGTTTGAGTCGAGTTGCGATCTCGTCAGTTAATTCGTCTTGCTGATATCTCCAGGCCCAGTTTCCTTCAGTGCTGTTCGGAAGATTCATGCGTGCCTCGGTTCCTAATCCAAGCAGATCCTGCAAGGGCACGATTGCCCTGTCTGCGACTGAGGCGAGCACGCCGCGAATAAAATCCCAGTGAATCTCTTCGCCCTTCGTGTTCAAGTAATCCATGCAAAACTGTCGCTCGCGCTCGATCTGTTCTGCCGTTCGCGTCGAACCTGGGCCTGCCACACTCTGAAACCAACCAACCGTAGTGTCGTTGTCGTGAGTGCCGGTGTAGGCGACCACATTCGGAACGTAGTTGTGCGGCAGATCGATATTTTTCGAGTCGCTGCCAAAACCGAATTGCAGAATTCGCATTCCGGGAAAGCCAAACTCTTCGCGCAACGCGACCACGTCGGGAGTGATCACGCCCAGGTCCTCCGCGATGATCGGCAACTCGCCGAGGGTCTTGCGAATTGCGGCGAACAATTCCCTTCCCGGCGCTTCGACCCATTGCCCACGCTCGGCGGTCTTGTCACCGCCGGGTATTTCCCAGCACGCGGCAAAACCTCGGAAATGATCCACACGGGCGATATCAACGACAGTCAGCGTCGCACGCACGCGTTCGATCCACCACTTAAAGCCATCAGCTTGCATGTGCTCCCAGTTGTAAAGCGGATTTCCCCAGAGCTGTCCAGTCGTACTGAAGTAATCGGGAGGAACACCTGCAATGACGATCGGTTTTCCGTTCTCGTCTAACTTGAATTGCTCGGGGTTGGTCCAAACATCGGCGGAGTCCTGGGCGACAAAGATCGGCAGGTCGCCAACGATGCTGACGCCGCGTTGGTTGCAATAACTCTTCAAAGCAAACCATTGCCGGAAGAAGAGAAACTGGTAAAACATGTGCGCTTCAACTTCTTCTCTGTATTGATCGCGAGCGTGCTCGATGGCGGAAGGCGTGCGACGAATCAACGACGGTTCCCACTCGTTCCAGGCGACGCCGGTGTACGCGTCCTTCAACGCGCGAAAGAGTGCGTAATCGTCAAGCCAGTGGGCGTGGTGTTGTGCGAAAGTCTCGAAAGCGCTACGCAGGGTTGTGTCGGTCGTTGTTTTGTAGCGCTGGTAAGCCGTGCGTAAAAGTTGATCTTTGATCTGATGAGCTTCGCCAAAGTCCACTCTCTGCCTTTTTGTTGTTAACGGAGGCGCGGAGTCGAGCAAACCTTCTTCAACCAACCGCTCAGGGCTGACGAGCAAAGTGTTACCCGCGAAAGCTGAATAGCATGCGTAAGGTGAATCACCGTAACCGGTTGGTCCAAGCGGCAACACTTGCCAGAGGCTCTGTCCCGCCGCCACGAGGAAATCGACAAACTTGTAAGCCTCTGGACCAAGATCGCCGATGCCATACCCACCGGGCAAAGATGTCGGGTGCAGTAGAATGCCGCTCGATCTCTTTTGGACAGGATTTTCAGGATTTTCAGGATTGTTTTTAGTCATTTTTTAAGCTTCTACATCTAATCTTGTTCATCTTGAAAAATCCTGAAATCCTGTCTAAAAGGCTTTGAAAGCAACAGCCGTCTGTGCCGGAACATTAAGTGTTGCTTCCCCATTTAAAACACGACTACTCGCCTCTGCTCCAATCAACGACTTCAACACCACACCATCTTTCAACTCGATCGATCCTGCCGGAATCGTTACTTGCTTCGTTTTATTCTCGCGATTGATGGCAATGATTACTGTTTCATCATTAAGCTGGCGCGCGAACACATAACTCTCATCATCCGCAAAAAGATCGATCAACCTTCCCGAGCGAATCGCCGCATGTTCGCGACGCAGACGTATCCACGAGCGCGTCCAATCAAACATCTCCTTCTGTTTCGCGCTCCTTCCTTCAGGCTTGAAAGCACTGCTCGGAAAGTCGCGACGATTGTCAGGATCTTCGCCGCCTTCCATCGCAATCTCTTCACCCGCATAAAGCTGCGGAATTCCACGCACGCTCAAGATGAACGCCGTATGCATCATCGCGCCCGCGAAGGTCGCGCCTTCAAGCGACAAAAACCGCGTCGTATCGTGATTGTTTGCGAGCACTGTCAGCCGCAACGGATCGGGATAGAGCGCGTCGTATTTCAACTGGTGACTCAGCGACGAAACGGGTTCCTTGTTAGTGAACGCCAACAGTGACGCGTTCCACAATGAAAAGTCGAAAACCGAATCAAGCTTCGTATCGATGCCGTCCCAACCTTTGTGGCCACCGATGAAGAACGCAGTGTGCGCGGCGTCACGTTCGAATACTTCACCTACCATCCACAACTTCGGAAACTGCCGGTGAAGAGCGTCAGACAGGTCGCGAATAAAAAATCGTGGCATGTACTGAATCGTGTCCTGCCGGATCCCGTCGATACCCGTCACGCCAACCCACCAGAGCGCGTTCTGTATTTCATAGCGCGCCACTTCGGGTTCTTCCTGGTTCATGTCAGGAAGATCATCGTTGAACCAGCCATCGAGCGTGTTACGAAAGTCGCGTTGATTGGAGTGCGGTGAAAGCAACACAAAGTTCCTGAACTTGTTCAGTTGATGCTGTGCGAGCGTTCCATGAAACCATTGCGGAAGCGGCGGATCGTCGACCCATGGATGCTGGGAGCCAACGTGGTTGGCTACTTGATCCTGAATAACCTTCAAGCCGAGTGCATGTGCCTTCCGGACCAGCTCCCGCAACGTAGCCAGATCGCCGAAGCGATCCTCAACCTCGTAATAATCGATCGCGTGATAGCCGTGATAGTAGGTGTTTGGACACCACGTTTTATCGCAGCGGTTCACGCCATTCCAGTTGTCGTACCACGGAGTTAACCAGATAGCCGTGATGCCGAGATCTTTGAGATATGGAAGTTGATCGATCACGCCGCGGAGGTCACCGCCATGAAAACCGCGCGGGTTGTTGCGATCGTTTGCTTCGCGTGGCGAGCCTGCCGGCGCGTTATTCGACGGATCGCCATCGTAAAAACGATCGATCATGATCAGATAGATCACGTCGTCAGTAGTGATGCCTTGAAAGTTGCCGCGCGTCTCGAGCGGTGGTTCGACGCGGAAGGGGATCATGGAGTTACCGCCTGAGGTCGCAACAATCAGCGGATATATGCCTGGACGCAGCGAAGGACTGATCTCAACATCGACGAAAAGATAAGTGCCTCTTTCATTGACTAAGACGTTCGACACCCACAGCTCAGGATTCGAGGAAGTGACTTTCGCGCCGCGGAGGTTGGCGCCACGCACCAGAAGCCTGACTGGACTTATCTTATGTTTGGCCCACCAGGATGGAGGATCGACCTTCGTGACTGAGGGCAGCGATTGAGCGAAGACAGAAAGCGAACCCAGCAAGACGAAAGCTAGCAGCGTTCCAACTTTTAGGTTCTTTGGCAAGTTTGTATTTATTTCCCGCAAAGGCGCAAAGAGAAACTCTGAATCACGAAAAACTTTGCGCCCTTTGCGCTTTTGCGGGAGAAATCAGTTTCCTGGCGTGCGTGGCTTCGCACTGTCTCCGGATGCAGCAGCCGGCAATGGCGGTAAACTCTCGCCGTCCTTCGCCGGGGTTGCCATCGGTGTCGCCCCATGGCGGTTGACTTCGTCCAACCTCTTGAACTCCGCTAACTCCTTCTCCGCCTCGTCTTTCTTCTTGAGCCGGGAGTAAGCGAGGAAAAGTTGATAGTGTACACCGGGATCTTTCGCGTTGAGTTCGACACCACGCGTGAGCAGCGGCAACGCCTCTTCATATCGCCTCAACTTCACCAGCAGGCGACCGAGATCGTGATACGCAGGAAAAGCTTTTGGATCGAGTTCGATTGCGCGTCTCAACAAACGCTCAGCCTCGACATTTTCGCCACGTTGACTCGCAATATAGCCGAGATTCGCAAGCAGGTCAGGATTGTCAGGCTGCAGCTTTAGTGCCTGCTTAAAAGCCGCGACTGCTTGATCGTATTGTCCTTCAGCACGACCGGTGTAGCCCAGCAGGAAATAGAGGTTGGCGTTGTCCGGGTATTGCTGCAGCGCTTGTGTGAAGATTTCGCGCGCTCGCTCGTAACGCTGGCCACGAACGTTAGCAACACCCAGTCGCAGGAAATAAACCAGTTGCCGTTGCGACTGCTCCAATGCTTTTTCGTAAAACGGAATTGCTTTCTCGGCGAGCTGATTCTTGAGCAGCTCTTCGCCAATCATGAAGTTGACTTCCGCAAATACCGGCCGTATTTCCAGCGCCCTGGTCCAGTAGGTGAGCGCCGCTTTTGTGTCGCGTTGAGCTGAGGCAATCAATCCGAGGCGATAGTAAGGATCCGCTTCGTTCGGCTTTAACGCTGAAGCCGATGATATTGCCTGTTGCGCTTCGTCCAGGCGGTCGAGATTGTAAAGTGCTACCCCGAGGTTGTAGAGCACTTCATACGTTTGCGGCCGCAGTTCATTCGTGCGCTGGAACAAACGCACCGCTTCCGTATACTCGTGCGCCTCTGCCAATTTCAGCGCCAGGGTAAAAAGCGCCGCAGCGCCGGCGGACTTTTCCAGCAGCGGAACGGCGCGTTTGTAATCTCCACGGGCGGCATATAAAGCGCCGAGGTTGAAGATGGCGCGTTCATGCTTCGGATCGATGCGAAGCACTTCTTCAAACTTCGCGATCGCCTCGTCAGTACGCTTCGTCTTCGCCAGCAACACTCCGAGATTCGACAACGCGCTAACAAGGTTCGGGTTCAAACGAAGCGCAGCGGCATACTCTTTCTCCGCGTCCGCAGTCGCACCTCGCTGATCAAGAATCACTCCTAAAAGGCTATGCGCTTCAGCGCTGCGCGGGTTCGTGCTGAGAATCTTTCGAGTCGCCGCTTCCGCTTCTTCGAGCCGTCCGGCCTGGACCAGCGCTCCGGCTTCACTCAACATCGTCTCGAGCGACGCACGTTGAGACGTCGCGCCAAAAACGGAGAGCGACACGAAGCAAAGGAAAAGCAGAGAGCGAAGAAAAACCATTTATGCGATTCTAGCCCCGAAGAAGCACAAAGGCACAAACGATTCACGAAAGTCGTTTGTGCTTTTGTGCCATTTTGTGGCTAACGTTAAAAGATGAGCCTGAGGGAGAACTCCATTTGCCGGCGCCGCTGCTCACTGGTATCGCGCGCAAAGTCGTTCGCGTTATTGAAGTCTCCGTTCGGCGACGAACGATTTACACGATTCAGCACGTTATATGCTGAAAAACGGAATTGAATATTGAACGCCTCGCTGATCGCCGTAACCGGAAAATTCTTGAAGAGCGACGCATCCCAGTAAAACTGTTGCCGCCCACGAAAGACATTGCGTCCGAGCGTACCAATCTTTGGAGTCTCGGGACCATTATTGGGAAACCTGTCAGGAGGATCGCCGGCGAAGACTGTTGTGACAGGACATCTAAATGCAGCGCGGTTCAGCTCGAGGCCCTGGGCTCTTTGCGCGTCAGTGGGCGTCGGATCGCCGATGAGATCCACGCGTCCGCCATTGCACGTGACATTAAATACCGGCCCACTCTGCCACGTAACGATGTTGTTGAATTGCCACCCGCCAACCGCTGCATCAAGGGCTCTATTCATATCAGAGCCCCAGCGTCGGTTTCGTCCTAATGGAAAATCCCAGACATTCGAGAACGTAAACCGGTGCCTGACATCCGTATCCGAATTTCCGCGCTCGAGCTCGGGTCGCGTCGGATCGTCAGGACCACAATCGCGAGCACCCGCACCATTCGAACAGATGCCGCCCGGAGAATCGTCGATCGCATGAGCCCAGGTGTATGACGTCAAAAGCGACAACCCCCTGGAGAACCGCTTCTCGAGCTTGGTTTGCAAGGCGTTGTAGTTGGAACTGCCTGTGTACCTCGTCGCGGTAATAGGATTGTTATTAGCCACACCCACGAGTACCACCTCGCGCGAGCCTGGTCCTCCCTGCTCACTACTGGTACCGATATTCTGGAGCACCAGCAAATTTCGACCGAGAGAACCAACGTAAGCAATCTCTCCAAGCCACCCTGGTGAAAACTCATTCTGTAAGGTCACGTTGTACTGGTGATACATCTCATCCTTGCGATTTGGATCGTTGAAAAGGATGAGACCACCGGCGGTTGGCGCAGCAAGAGTCGAACCTGGCGGAGCCACGGTGAACGGCGCTGTCGGAACGCCACGATCAAAAGGATTACGGGCCAGGAAGAAATCGGGACAACCGCTCGGAACAGTTATCGGTGTACAACCATAGCTGCCGGCGCCAGTGCCCGGATTTGAGGTAAGAGGCTGGGCGGCGCTGATATCAACGGCGTACAGCAAGCCATAACCGCCGCGCAATACTACCGTCTTGTCCGCTTTGAAACCGCTGTAAGCGAAGCCTATACGTGGTCCGAAATTGTTTTTGTCCGTGTGTGCGAGATCGCGGCCGCCAGGCGCGTTCTCGCCGGCCATCTGGATGGTCCTGGTTACGGGATCGAAATTGCTTTGTCGATCGAAGCGCTCCGTCGGAGCGGTAAAGATGTCGTAACGCAGACCCAGATTCAGAGTTAAATCCGTGTTGACCTTCCAGTCGTCTTGAACAAAGAAAGCCATCTCTTTGCTCGATTGGAAGTATGGTCCACCCGGATCACCGCGACCCACAAAACCCGGCCGGTAACCGAGCAGGAAGTTGGCGAGCGACGAACCTGTGTCGTTAGGACCGATGCCGTTATAGTTGTTTTGAACGAAACCGCTGCCCGTTGTGCCGTACTGATAGTTTCCCTTGGTGCCGTTATTGCGACCACCGTCGAAGTTACTGTTTTGTCTGACGCGATAATCGCCGCCAAATTTGTACGTCGAGTTTCCTTTTATAACCGTGACGGCATCCGCTACGTGGAAGTTATTCGAGGTGAAATAGAATGGACCACCATCACCAGTGAATTCCGTCGCGCGATCAATATCGGTTAGCTCGTCAACAATTCCGACCAGCACAATGCCGCTGCTGTTTGGACCAAGGTTGATATTCGGAGCACCCAGGTTTGCTGAGATTGTTGGACTAAATCCGCCCGTGCCGTTAACGCCTGTATTGAAAATACCGATCTCGACTCGGGTTACACCAAAGCGCGCGTCGTTAACGACAGTGGGCGAGAAGATGTGCGTATTGCCGAGCGTGAATCCCTTCGAATCCCCAAACTCATCGCCCGCCGAAGGGCCGGCGGGTAGATCATTGTTAGTCGGCGAAGTTCCCAATGGGAAGAAGTTATCGCGCGCACGAGCGGTGTCGGATTTACTGTAACGCCCGAAGATATTGTTTTTATCGCTAATCCGATGATCGATCCGGATATCGTAGCTGTCGACGATGGCGTGTTCCGTCCGATTCGTCTCAAAGTTTCGACCGGTGCCCGGCAGGTTCGGAAGTGGGAAAGAATTTATGTAGTTAAGCGCGAAGGGCGAGAAGCCACCGCAGCTCGGACAATTACGAAGGTCGTTTCCGGGAATGGGCGTGCCGTCGGGCGCGAAAATCGTTCCTTTGGGGGCCATAATCTTGGTCCCGCCAACAAGCGTGTATTCGATAATATTTCCCGGTTGCAACAACTCGCCAAAATCACCCACGCGCATCCTGGCCGTTGGAACAGGCACTGCCAGCGGATCACCCGCGCCGCCAAAGATCGGCGTACTGTTTCGCTGGCCGTTCAGTGAGAAGAAGAAGAACGAACGATTGCGGCCGTTATATAAAGCTGAGCCACCTTCACCGGGTTTAGGCAGGAAGATTGGACCACCAACTGTGGCGTAGAAATTATGCGTCACGTAATTAGGAACCGGTTGTGAAGTTGGATCGTCGAACTTCGCTGCCGCAGCACTCAGAAACCGCCCCTGGTAGACCTCACCGGCCGTTCCATGAAATTCATTGCCACCTGACTTGAAGGTCGTGGAGATGATGCCGCCGCCCGCGCGTCCGGACTCTGCTGATGGCACGCTCGATTCGATTTTGAACTCCGCGATCGCGTCTGGTTGCGGATAGATCGCGATCTGGCCAAACTGAGATTCGTTGTTATCCACGCCGTCGAGCGTGAAGTTGTTGTTCGTGGCGCGCGCGCCATTGATAACCAGGACGGAGCCGCCTGATTCGCGAAAACGCGTCGACTCCGTGTTGTTGCGCCCGCCGCCGCCTTCGACAAAGTTGCCACCGCCGCCGAGGAGGCCGAGGTTTGGACGCGTAACTCCGGGAGACAAGCCCGCCAGCAAGGTAAAGTTTCTTTGCGGAATCGGCAGATCGGTCACTTGCCTGCCTGTGATTAGATCGCCGCGAACGCTCGTCTCGCTTTCGATCAGTGGAGCGGACTCCGCAGTGATCGTTACTGAGGCGCTGCCGCTGGCGATCGTGCTGAACTTGACGTCGAGCGGCATGCGAGCGTTGGTCTCAACCTGGACTGCTTCGATCGTTACGGGTTGAAAGCCAGTGCCTTCGACTGTGACGTTGTAGGCTCCGGGCTCGAGGTTGGTCACGGTGAACGTGCCATCATCGCTGGTGTCCGCGGTGCGAACTTCACCGGTTTTCACGCTCGTAACTTTGACCTGGGCGTTGGCGACGAGTGCGTCGTTTGGGTCTTTTACAGTTCCAACAATTGCGCCTTTATTGCTTTGGGCGAGGGCCGAAATAGCGAAGGTGACGATGAGCAGTCCGAGCAGGGACACCCGGATAAAGGCAACTGACTTTCTCATTGTAGGATTCCTCGTTACGAAGGTAACTTAGTTTGTTGTCTCAGCGAACGAAGTTTTTAGTATAGATTCCGAAGGCTGTCAACAGTTTTTTAGCCGCGGATTAACGCGGATTGAAAACGCGGATTAAATTTGACTGAGCTAGGCGGCGAAGGCGGCGGCGAATTTGCTCGCGAGGACGAGGCTGAGGGCGCCTCGTAAGGTGGGCTTTTCGCCGAGGGTCGAAGGAAGAATGCGGGCGGACGGAAGACCCCGGCGAACGCTGTTGGCGATGGTTTCGGTTAACGCACTCTCGATCAGGTCCCAGGCACGCGCGATCTCACCGCCGACCACGACCGCTTCGGGACTGAATCCGATAATCAGGTTCGAGATGCCGACACCCAGTTGGCGTGCAGTCTCGACCAAAGCTGCTTTCGCGTCTGCTTCACCGCCGAGTGCGCGATCGACAACTTCGATAAAGGTTACTTTGTTAGAGGCGCCTGACAATTTCACATAACGCGCAATCGCTGCGCGCTCAGAAGAGAACGCTTCCCAGCAGTCGTCACTGCCACACGAGCACGGAACAGGCGCGCCGCTTCCGATGACCATGTGTCCAAATTCACCGGCTGCTCCGCGCTGGCCACGATAAACCTGCCCGTCGAAGATGATCCCTGTGCCGACGCCTTCGGCGACTAACACGAGAATGAAATCGCGTGCGTCATTGACCTCGGGCCGGCCAAACCAGAGTTCAGCAAGAGCGACTGCGTTCGCATCATTGTCGATCACAACCGGTAACCCGACCGCGTTCGAGATCATTTCGGAGATAGGAAGATCGCGCCAAAGGAAATATGGAATGTAGAGGGCAGTGCCTGTCGAAGGATCGACTAAACCGGGAAGACTTACGCCCACGCCTTCGATCGATCCTTTGTAACGCGTAGTGAAATCGCGAAGAACATTGATCACCTGATTGAGAGTCTTATCCGCGTCGGTGAGAAACTCTTCCTGATCGATTACCCGGCCGGCGAGATCGCTGGTAGCTATCGTGGTGCACGTGGGAGTGATTGAAACACCGAGCGCGATCGGGCCCGCAGCACGAAGTTTCAGCAGCGTGGGTCTGCGTCCTCCGGTCGACTCCCCTTCCCCAACCTCTTCAACTAAACCTTCGGTCTTGAGATCCTCGACGATTGCGGAGATCGTGGAACGCTGTAGTGCGGTTTCGCGCGAAATCTCGGCACGCGAGATCGGCTCGCGCTCGCGAACGTAGTTCAACACGATCTGGCGATTGATATCGCGGATCGTATTGAGCCGTGCGGCCTGGGCCTTTCTCAGATCGAGTCTTCGCAAGTTCAAACTCCACCAGGAGGGTTTTCCCGCAAAGGCGCAAAGAGGCAAAGTGATATTCGACTCGGAATCAACTTGCGCCTTTGCGGGAAATCAACTCTATCTCACGACGCCCTTACCCTGTGTAATCGTAACGATTCTATCAATGGCTTGAACATCAAATTGCTCGACGTTGCCATTAGACCACTTTATTTCGAGTTTATCGACCTTTGTCGCTGCGCCGAGACCGAAGTGCAGAGTCATGTCGTTTTGCGAACAGTAAACTGCGCCACTCAGAACGTCCTGTCGTTGCCGCACACCGCCTGCCGTCAAATACGCAACACTTCCGATCGCGTCACGCGGGCTCTTCTTCGCCACATCGCCAACCAAACGCAGGCGCAGCCAATGCCCGCTCGTAGCGGCGACGTTTCGCAATATCACGGGCTTTGCGTCGAGATTATTGATCACGAGATCAAGACGCCCATCGCTATCCAGATCTCCAACCGCAAGTCCTCGTCCCGGCCAGGAATTCGCGAGCGCACTGCCGGGCCGCGCGCCTACACGCTCAAACTTACCCTTGCTGTTGCGAAAGAGCAGCGCTTGCTGCGCGTAACTTGTCCCCCACTGGTGTGCATCGACAGCCGGATAAACGTGACCATTCACTACGAAAAGATCCTGCCAACCGTCGTTGTCGAAATCGAGAAAGCTCGTGCCCCAACCGAGAAATGGAATCGAAGCTTCACCAAGGCCCGTTTGAAACGTCACGTCAGTGAAATTGCGGTCGCCATCGTTGTGATAAAGCACATTCGAATCGTCAGAGAAGTTAGTGATGTGAAAATCGATGCGCGCGTCGTTGTCGTAGTCACCGACGGCGAGACCCATTCCCGCTTGTTCGCGCCCGTTCTCGTTGAGCGCCACACCCGCAGGGTAACCAATCTCTTCAAACGTGCCGTCGCCTTTGTTTATGTAAAGCTGGTTCGGCGTGGAATCGTTTACGACAATCAGATCGAGCAGCTTATCGTCGTCAACGTGAACAAACGCGGAGCTGAAGCCATAATACTTTTCCGGATCGTGGACGCCTGCTTTGACGCTGACATCTTCGAAAGTACCGTCGGGCTTTTGACGATAGAGCGTGTCGCCTTCTCCGGGCAGCCCACGTGGTCCACACATCACTGCCTCTCCGCGAAACTGGCAGAAGTTTTGCCCGGTCTTTCCTGTTTCGCTCGGGCTCGGCGGAAGCTTGCCGAGATCGATCTGCACGTAACCGGGAACAAAAAGGTCTAGACGGCCATCGCCATCGTAATCGCCCCAACTCGCGCCGGTGCTCCAGCCCTTGCGTGCGACGCCTAACTTTTCCGCAACGTCGGTGAATGTGCCGTCACCGTTGTTGCGGTAAAGACGCGAGACGCCGAAGTTGCCGACAAACATGTCGGGCCGGGCGTCGTTGTCGTAGTCACCGATTGCAACACTGAAGCCCCAACGTTCATTCGCGACGCCTGCCTTATCGGTGACGTCTTCAAACTTCCAGTTGCCGAGATTCCGGTAAAGCGCGGCACGCGGAGCTTTCTCCTTGCCGCGCATCGCAGCACTGGTCGATCCGTTTACCAGGTAGATATCGGGCTTTCCATCTGAGTCGTAATCAAAGATGGCAACGCCGCCTGATGGTGTTTCGAAGATGTAGTCTTTCGCGGCTTCGCCGGAACGATGACGAAAGTTTGCCAGCGGTGTTTTGTCAGTTACGTCTTCAAAAACAACGGGCGCGTTTGGATCGGTGATACCGACTGTGCGACGCGAAGTGTACGTCGCAGGCGCGCCGGTTGAAGCGCCCGTTTGCGCTTGCGCCACAAAAGGGAAATGGGCCACAAAAAGGCACCAAAAGCACAAAAAGGATTGAGCTGAAGGTAAAACCTTTTTACTTGGCGGCGATGACCACATAATCCCTGCCGTTGTACAACCGCACGCCACCCGGATCTGCCGACATCATCAATGGACGAGGTCTTTTAAGATCCTTGTCGTTAGTGACTGGAACCGAGAGCAGATCCTTGCCGGCGAGGTCCATCACCGTCATCTTTCCTTCGGTCGCAAAACCAAATCCATATGCGCCCGCAGGCAGAGGTTCTCCGTTGAGTGTGATAGCGGAGTCGGTGATCAGAAAGCCGACATACTTCGCCCGCACATCAGCGGAATAGCCGGACGTATCGACGAGACCAGAGATAACGTAGCGGTCAGTACCAAAGCGCGCGGCGGCCGCGTTGCGCATCTGCGTGGGCGCGCTCAGGCCCTGGAAATAAAAACCTGTCGGGACAATGCGTGTTAATTCCGTACCCGTCAAGATCGTCGGGCGTTCCTGAGCTGCGACGGAAACCGCGAACGCGAGCAATGCGAGAGCAACGGAGAATTGTTTAAGCGAGTGTTTCATAGTTTTCCTCGCGGCAAACAATACTCTCGGAAACGATACGGACGCAAATAGGTCCTAGCGCAGTGAAATCTCAATGCGCTCCGGCTGCGAGGTCTTTGTTTTCGCCGCCAACTCCCGCCCGCTATCGGCTGTCAACCAGATCTGCGACAGAAGATAGCGGTCTCCATCCTTGTTGAAGACGAGTCGTTCAACCGCTTCCGGATCGCTCGAACTTAAGTTGACTGGTGCATTCAAGATCACCGCCGACTCGTCTTCTCTATTCCGCAGCGACAGCAAATTCCCAGACATTCGCTTGATGCTATACACACCGGGTCTCAACGTTGTGTTCCCTGCGGAAAACTCGAATGGAATGTTAACTTCAACCCTGCTCGGAGCTTGCGCCTGAACGCCTACGCCCACAACGAGCCCTAAGAAAATACCGAAAATTGCGAAGATTCTATAGATTTGAACTTTCATACTGCCTCCTTCACCTAATAACGCGACAGGCCGGCGGAAAGGGGCTCAAGACAGGATTTCTCGCGCCAAGGCGCAAAGAACGCAAAGCTACAAAGAAAGCTCTCCTTTGCCCTCTGCTATCTTTGCGACTTTGCGGGAAACTCCCTATGCTCGTGTGCGATGACGCAAGGCTCGCAAAACATAACCGAGCTGCTCGCCGGCTATGGTCGCGGTGACAAAGAAGCGCTGGACCAACTAATGCCGATCGTGTATGACGAGCTTCGCCGCCAGGCTGCGCGTTATCTACGCCGTGAACAACCAGGCAACACACTGCAAACCACGGCGTTGATTCACGAGGCTTACGTGCGTCTGGTAGACCAGCGGAATGTGCAGTGGCAAAATCGCGCACACTTCTTCGGCATCGCTGCCCAACTGATGAGACGCATCCTCGTGGATCATGCGCGCGCGAAGAAGCGCGTGAAGCGCGGTGGTTCCGATGTCAGAGTTTCACTCGGCGATGCGACAGTTGCTGTAAAAGGACAAGACCTCGACGTGGTAGCTTTGGACGAAGCACTTGAACGTCTCGCCCGAATCGATGAGCAACAGAGTAGAGTCGTCGAACTGCGCTTCTTCAGCGGTTTGACTGTTGAAGAGACTGCTGAAGTGATGGGAATCTCAAAAGCCACTGTCAAGCGCGATTGGAGCATGGCCAAAGCCTGGCTGCACCGCGAGCTGAGCACCCAATAAAATGTTCTTCTCTGTGCAACCTCTGTGTTCTCTGTGTCTCCGTGGTTAAACAAATTTCAGCATCAAACCGCCACAGAGATACAGAGAACACAGAGGTTTCACAGAGAAAACCAGTTACCAAAATGGCTGAGACTGATCCACAACGCTGGCAACGCGTCAAGGAAATATTCGAAGGCGCGCTGGAACGTCACGGCGCCGAACGAGAAACGTTTCTCGATCGCGAGTGTGACGGCCAGACTGACGTGCGCAAAGAAGTGGAATCCCTGCTCCGTTCCTACGAAGTCGCCGGAAGCTTCATGGAATCGCCCGCGGTGGCCCACGCTGCCGATACGTTCGTCGACCAGAAACTCGCACCGGGCCAGCGTGTGAAGCACTACCAGATCGTCAATCTTATCGGCGAAGGCGGCATGGGCGAAGTCTACCTCGCATCCGACACGATCCTCGGCCGTCGAGTAGCACTCAAAGTTCTTCCCGCATTCGTGAGCAAGGATCCCGATCGCCTGCGCCGCTTTACGCAGGAAGCGCGCGCTGCATCGAGGCTGAGCCATCCGAACGTTTGCGTGGTGCATGAGATCGGCGAGACAGATGATGGACGTCCATTCATCGCGATGGAGTACGTCGAAGGCGTAACGCTGCGTCAGCGCATGCGAAACCACAGCATGAAGCTCGGCGACGTACTCGACATCGCCATCCAGGTTGCGGATGCGCTGACTGCCGCTCACGACGCGGGCATCGTCCACCGCGATATCAAACCGGAGAACATCGTGATCCGGCCTGAAGGTTACGTGAAGATACTCGACTTCGGGCTGGCCAAGTTGACTGAACGACACAAGGGCGCGATCCACGCCACGATGTCTACGTTGTTGTTTGATTCCTCCCCGGGAACCGTTATCGGCACGGCTGCTTACATGTCGCCCGAACAGGCGCGTGGAATTCCCGTTGACGAGCGCACTGACATCTGGGGTCTCGGCGTCGTGCTTTACGAGATGGCGTCAGGCAACCCTCCCTTCACCGGTGAAACCGCAACCGACGTCATCGTCGCCATCGTTGAAAGAGATCAGCCGCCCATTTCTCGACATGTCGAAGACGCGCCTCCGGAGTTGGAACGAATCGTAAAAAAGGCACTCCGCAAGGACCGGAACGAGCGCTATCAGATCGTCAAGGAAATGGCGATCGATCTTCGCGGCCTGCGTAGAGAGCTGGAAGTCAATTCCCTGTTGGACCGTTCACTGGCGCCCGGTACGACAGATGGTAGCGAGTATGCGAAGGCGTCGACCGGTCGCGAGAAAATGGTCGAAACAAATGAATTGAAAGCAGCGCTCACGACTATTCACAAGCCCAAAGGCAGGAGTCGTATCTGGATTGCGTTGGCTGCGGTGCTGCTTGTCACAGTCGTGTTCGGCATCTACAAGCTGCGCCCGCGAACTGAGCCCCGCACGCAGTTTCCGTTCGAAAGAATCGACGTAACAAAGCTGACGACAAATGGAAATGCTTTGCTGGCCGCAATGTCGCCGGACGGAAAATACGTTACTTATGTGACCAGCGAAGGAGGTAAAGAGAGTTTGTGGTTGCGGCAGGTAGCAATCGCCAGTAACGCGCAACTCGTGGCTCCTCGAGAGGGACATTACCTGGGCGTCGCTTTCTCGCCTGATGGAAATTTCATCTATTTCGGTTATACGGAATCCGATCGCAACGATGCGTGGTACATCTACAGACTGCCGGTGCTCGGAATCGGCGCCACCGCGACCAGGATCGACACGCCGGATGGTCCAACCGCGATGTCACACGACAAGAGCCGTGTGGCTTTTATTCGTTACGATCGTCCAAATCAAACCGACTACCTGGTGGTGGCTAATGCGGGTGGTGGTGGCGAACAGATCATCACATCGCGTAAGTGGCCGTCGAGATTGAGCTGGGACTTCATGGCCCAACCGGAGTGGACTGCTGATGACCGGTCGTTGCTTCTGCCGCTGGTAATTGCGGGGCCTGCAAGTAGTAACGACGTCGCAGTGAACTACACCATCTCGATCTTCGAAAAAGATTTAGACACTGGCGCCGAGCGAACAATTCCGCTTGGTGACCAGACGTTTGACTTAGTCGGCCATGTCGCGCTGCATCCCGACGGCAGTGGCGTGATCATGCCAGCGAAGGCTTTCGGTGCGTCGTTTATCCAGATCTGGCAGCTCTTTCGCGACGGATCAAAGAGAAGCATCACGAACGATCTGAGTGACTACAGCTACCTGAGTTTGCAGGACGATGGAAGCGCTTTCGTCACGCTGCAAACACAAACTGTCGCACGCATCTGGACGCTCGGCAAAGGCGAGTCCAAACCAAAAGCGATCACTTCCGGAATCAGCAGGTACTTTGATCTCGTAGTGACTCCCGACGACCGCATTGTCTATGCCTCGGATGCGAGCGGGATGGCGGACATCTTTGAAATCGGTCTGGCTGGCGGCGACCCGAGACAATTGACTGCCGCAGGTGGCAGAAACTATGCGCCGGTTGTCTCTCCCGACAATCGTTACCTTTTCTTTCACTCAAACCGCGGAGGCGTCTTTCAAATCTGGCGAACTGAACGTGATGGCTCGCGTCCGAAGCAGTTGACTTTTGGCAGTGTGGAAAGTACCTGGCCCACGGTTTCGCCTGATAGCAAATGGGTCGTGTACCAGCACCCGGAAGAAGGCCAACCTTATTCATTGTGGCGAGTTTCGATCGATGGCGGAACGCCGGAGAAAATCACTGAGGGTGTATCGATCAGGCCGACATTCTCGCCAGACGGCAAGTTGCTTGCGTTTTGGTACAACGACCAGCAGCAAAACTCTCGCTGGATGTTGAAGGTGATCAATGTTGACGGCGGCGCTACATTCAATGTGTTTGAAGTTGCGCCGGCTGTGCAGGTCAATTGGGACACACCGTTGCGGTGGACGCCCGACGGGCGTTATCTCACTTATGTGGATCATCGTGGTGGTATCGATAATCTCTGGGGACAACCGATTGAGGGTGGCGCGCCGAAGCAGTTGACGAACTTTGAAGACAGTAAGATTTTTGCGTTCGCCTGGATGAAGGATGGCGGGCTCGTGGCATCGCGCGGCGTGATTACGAGTGATGTGGTGTTGATTAAAGATGCAGCGAGGTGATAGGTCCTATTGGACCTAGGACCTACTAAAAACAGAGGACTCAGATGCGTGTTGGAATCTTAACCGGTGGCGGTGACGCACCCGGCTTGAACCCCGCTATCAAGGGTTTGGTGTATCGTGGCTCCGAGCTGGGCCTCGAAGTCATCGGCTTATTCGATGGGTGGCGAAGTCTGCTAAATCCTGCTCCTGAGGTATTGGCGCTCGATCGCCAAACAGTGCGTCGCTGGGACCGCGATGGCGGCACCAATCTCGGCTCATCGCGTACCAACCCTTTCAAGCAGTGGACTGAAACAGGCGACTCACAAGATCGCTCGGACGAGGTTGAAGAGAATATCGAACGACTCAAACTCGATGCGCTCGTTGTGTGCGGCGGCGAAGACACGCTTGGCGTCGCCGCTGTCCTCGCGCAAAGAGGAGTGAAGATCGTCGGGGTCCCGAAGACGATCGACAAAGATCTCGCCGGCACTGACTACACACTCGGCTTCGACACAGCCCTCAGAAACATTTCCGAAGTGATCGAAAGATCGCGAACGCCGGCCGGATCGCATGGTTGGGTGCAGATTGTCGAAGTGATGGGCCGGCATGCCGGTCACCTTGCCCTCTGGTCGGGAGTTGCAGGACAGGCGCATTTGATTTTGATACCCGAGCATCCGTTTCGTTATGAGAGAGTTTTTCACTTGCTGAGCGTCCGGCTTGGTGAGTCGGGTCTTAGTCGTGGTCTGGCGCAAAAGCCGCGTTACTCTGTGATCGTGGTTGCTGAGGGCTCGCGCGCGGAAGACGGTGAGATGGTGACGATTGACGATCGTCACGATGCTTTTG
This sequence comes from Pyrinomonadaceae bacterium, assembly GCA_025922875.1. Taxonomy (GTDB): domain Bacteria; phylum Acidobacteriota; class Blastocatellia; order Pyrinomonadales; family Pyrinomonadaceae; genus PSRF01. The sequence continues at coordinate 3,610 of JAICGZ010000050.1, read as the reverse complement.
GACACGTGCGTCTTGGTGGAATCGGAGAAGTGCTGGCCAAAAGAATTGCGGCCGAGACGCCTTACGAATCGCGTGCAGTGGTGCTGGGCCATCCGCAACGCGGTGGGCCACCGAGTCCAATCGACCGGATCATGGGAATGATGTTTGGAGCGCGAGCGGCGGAAGCGGTTGCTGAAGGTGATTTCGGAACGATGGTCTCGGCGCGTGGCATTGCGCCCGCATGTGAGTTTTCACTCGTCGATCTGTCAACGGCGCAGGGGAAGATCAATGTTGTGGACGTTGAGCGGTATTACGATATAGAGCGATATCACCTTAAAGGCATAGGGATGTAAAAGAGTTTTCGCGCAAAGGCGCAAAGGAAGACGCAAAGGCGCAACGAAAAACAAATTCTTCTTTGCGCCTTTGCGTCTTTGCGTGAAACTGTCTTTCAGTTCTGCGGGCGAAATGGATCTTCTCGAATCAACCGTCCATGAACGCGCGACACCAGATCCGGGATCGTTGGATCTTCGCTCGACTTCGGCACGATCTTCGGATCGGGAGCGATTACCGGACGAATCATCTTCTGCTGTAGTTGCTCGCGTGCGTCCATCATCCACCCAAAACCCCGGAAGATGTACGTCAGTAGCGTTCGATCGGCTTCCTCAATTCCCAACGCTTCCTGAACACACCACGCACCGAAGTCGGTATTCGCTGTCAGTCGTAACGGTGGACTGTCCTCTTTGCCCGGCTTGAGCACCCCTTTAACAAACGCGGTGAGATAAATAAGACGTGCGATCGAAAGGCGCTCATGCTGTCGTTGATTAATGCTTAACTGACCCGCATCGATCGCCTTGAAAACAGGATCGATGTAAATCGCCGGTCGCGGATCCTGTTGCACTTGATTGCCCCTGCCCGCGGCCGCGATCTCCGGATGACCAAACGTCGGCAGACCTCCGCCCAGCATCTTCTCTCGAATTCGTTCGGCCCGCTGATCCGGACTCAAAGGCTCGAGCTCCTGGACGAAATCCGACATATCGTGAATCGCGCCAAAATGGCGAGCGCCGTCGAGCGCCATATGTGAGGCAATAAAAAAGTCCTCGGCTGAGAACGTATGCAGTGTCGCCATGTATCTTGCCACCATGCTCGAGCCCGCCGAGCCATGATGAATCTGAATCGTCCCCATTCGTTCGAGGATCTCTCGCTCGTGCTCGTTGGCGTGATGGCCCAGTATCAGACTGTAACAAACCTGAAACGCGTTTCTCTTCTGCTCTATTTCATCTTCGATAAATCGCCTGGTCGACGTAACAAGATCGTTCTCGGTAATCCGTGGATTGTTCAGCAGGGTGCAATTCATGAAGGCCGACACTGCGCCCACAGCCACGTTCTCCATGTGGACAGAGATCATCTCCACCAGCAACGACTCCGGATCGCGCTCGTCGTGCACTCCGCGGTCTTGTGTCTCTGGTCGCCCGCGTTTCGCTTTCCTGAGGATCAAAAAGTGGTGCATTGCGACTTCTGGTCCGAGGCCGGGGAACTTTTTGACAAATGCGGCAACCTCGTCGATCAGTTGACGGCTATTGGCCTTCTCAAAGAACTTTTGATCGATAAAACGAGCAAGCTCTGTACTGTTGCCCGGAGCGCCAAAGAGACCGGTGAAGATCACGTCCATTGGCCCAACTTTGCCGCGCACGATGTCCGATTCTTGAACCGTGCCGCGGATCGCGAACGATCTTATGTCCAACGTGATTTCGGCGCCATTACAGTCAACTGGCGTGTGATGCAATACTGGATTAGCAATAATGCCGGTCGAGGCGGGCATGGTCGCGAAGTAGCCCAGCGTCGTGGCGATTTGTTTCTCACCTAACTCCTCGGCTCTGGCGATGGCTTGTTTTACGGGATTGTGTTCAGGCGGCGGCGGCGCCACGGAGAATGTGTTGTGGGTCAAATCTTCTTCCATGATCAAAAACGATCCTTTTTGGTCTAACGGCCTTAGCATAACGAATTCTTGCTCACTGCAACAACTCGCTGAGGAATTTGTGGACTAATCACGTCAAGCAAAGTATATTTACGCCGCTCTAAATTCCACGGCTCCTTCTCACGAGTAATCACCTGACTGAGAACTAGTCTCTTCCGATGTTACGAGCCTCTCTAATTGCTACATTGTCAGAGCTTCCGTCGCCGGATGGAGCGGAATTAGCTGCGCTTCCGGACTCGGTGGAATGGCTGGAGGTGCGCGCCGATCTCGTTGGCGACATCGATCCCGACTGGTTACGCAGCCACTTCCGTGGACGACTGCTTTATTCCTTGAGATCTCAAGAGCGGTATCGGTTAGAAAAGGCAGCCCGATTTTATGATCGCGTGGAACTCCGGGCCGATCATGGTTTCCCGGAAGATTTGTTGCAAGAGATTCCTCCCGAGAAGCGGCTCGTCTCCTGGCACGGAAGCGTCGCTGATCTGTCGCAGCTCCGCGAGCGATTTGTGCAAATCTCGGCGGTACCTGCGAGTGTCTACAAACTCGTCAACGATGCGACGGAAATAGCCGAAGAGTTTCTTCCTCTCTCCTTGCTGAAATCGCTTGGGCGGACTGACACCATTGCTTTTTCCACTGGTCAACTCGGGTTCTGGAATCGACTGCTCGCGCTCCAGTTAGGCGCGCCGGGAATATTCGGACTTGCCACACGAGACTCCATCACTGAGATGGAGCCCTCGATCGTCAAGTTGATCCGCGACTACGGCTTGCCCCAATTGCATTCCGTTAACGAGATATTTGCGATCATCGGCAACCCGATCTTTCATTCGTTGTCACCGCGTTTGCACAATGCGTCTTATCGCGCGATGAACCATAGAGCGCTATTCGTGCCCTTGCGAGTAAGTTCGTTTGCTGAGTTCTGGCGAGAGTTTGTGCTTTCGCGAAAACTGGATGAGCTAGGCATGCCGATAAACGGTATGACCGTCGCTTCACCGCACAAAGAAGACGCAGTGCTGATGGCAAAGACGGTTAGCGGAATGGTGCGCCAGACAGAAGCGGCAAACATTCTCGTCAGGAATAATGGCTGGTGGAATGCCGATACGACTGATCCGGACGTGGTCTATACTGCCAGCCGCGAGCATAGTGTCCCGGTCGAAAAGAAACGCGCCGCGGTGATCGGCTGTGGCGGCGCTGGACGTGCTATCGCAGCCGCGTTGATGGAATCCGGCGCCGGCGTGACTCTGATAAACCGTGGACAAGAACGCGGTGAACACGCTGCTGCACTGCTGGGTTTGCAGTACGTTCCGCTGCAAGATTTTGATGCAGAGGGTTACGACATCGTAGTCAATGCCACTCCTGTCGGCCGCGACAGCGATGAGGCGCCGTTCGAGATCGAGCGATTGAACGACGATGCAGTGGTTATCGATCTCGTCTACGGTTCCCGGCCCACTCCTTTAGTCGGCAGTACACGCGAGCGGCAACAGATCGCCATCGATGGTCGCGACGTGCTGGTGACGCAAGTGCGCCACCAATTCCGCATGATGACCGGTAAAGAGATGTCCGCTGCGTTTGCGCGTGAAGTGTTAGGCGATCCCCTGGAGTGCGGCGGCCTGGCGCCGCTTTGGTCTCGACAGGGCTCCATCGAGGCCAAAGCGGCGCCAG
>JAICGZ010000049.1 GCA_025922875.1 Pyrinomonadaceae bacterium | reverse complement strand
TGGACATATTGTCAAATGGCCCGAGAAGGTAAACGGACTGGTTATGGAGAAATTTGACAAGCTGAACGGTACTTCGATCTCAGGGCCCCGTATCTCAAAAACTCCCCCGTGTCCCGAGCCGTGGTTTACGCCATCGAATATGGCTTCGCCTCAAAGGGTGCAAAGCTCCGCCTTTCAGGCTAGGATGTTCTTCATGACTCGTTGGGAACTTTCGCGCAGTGAGTTGTAAATTTACGCATCGAGAGCACGTGAGACGTTCTCAAATGACAGCCTGTTCGGCTGATTTGCATTCCGCCCTCGGCTAAGGTTTTCCCCGATTGCTTTAGCTTAGCCAGCAAGTATGATCTAGCTTAAATGCCTGATCTGCACTTGTTCGCACGTGCCCCTAACCCTCGCGAGTAGCGTAGTTAAGTCATATATGTGTGGCATCAACGGCATCGCTTTATCTAGTCGATCAACTCGCAGACTCGACTCAGAACTGGTGGTCCGTATGCGCGATTGCCTCGTGCATCGCGGACCAGACGATAGCGGCGTGTTTCTTGGTCACAATATCGGTCTGGGCCATCGCCGGTTGAGCATTGTGGACGTAGCTGCCGGTCATCAACCAATGACCAATGAAGACGGCTCACTGCACATCACTTACAACGGTGAGATCTACAACCACACCGATTTACGCGCTGAGCTTGAAGCAAAGGGTCACGTCTATCAAACACGTTGTGACACTGAAACCATCCTTCACTTGTACGAGGAGAACGGCGAACGTTGCGTCGATAGTTTGCGAGGCATGTTTGCCTTCGCAATCTGGGACCAGAACAAAAAAGAACTGTTCATGGCGCGGGATCGGCTCGGCATAAAGCCACTTTACTATTCGCTGACACCGGACGGTTCTCTCTATTTCGCTTCCGAGATCAAGTCTCTGCTTGTCGCGGGTGCTGTCACCCCGGAATTGAACCATCGCGCTTTGACAGATTACCTCGCGAACCATGCCACTTCCGGCGAAGAAACGTTATTCGTTGGCGTGAAGCGGTTGTTGCCTGGACATACACTCCTCTGGCGCGATGGAAGTATTGAGATAAAGAAGTATTGGGACCTGCACTTCAGTAATTCAGACTCGAGCGCTCGCAGCGACAAAGATTACGTTGCGGAGTGGTTCGATCTGTTTCGCACTTCAGTTCGCTTGCGCCTCATGGCGGATGTTCCGCTCGGAATGTTTTTATCAGGCGGCATCGATTCATCGGCTATCGCGGCGATGATGAGCAAGATGGTGGCGGAGCCAATCAAGACGTTCTCCGTTGCATTTGCCGAGCGTGGAGCGAATGAACTGGAGTATGCGCGTTTAGTTGCAAAGGAATTCCATACCGACCATCACGAAATAGTCGTAAGTCCGGAAGAATTTTTCGAGGTATTACCGAAGCTGATTTGGCACGAAGATGAGCCCCTGGGCCATCCAGCTTCTGTCCCACTGTACTTCGTCTCTCGTCTCGCGTCGCAGCATGTGAAAGTTGTGCTCACAGGTGAAGGCAGCGACGAGATGCTCGCCGGTTACTACCGTTATCGAAAGACCGTTTACAACCTTGCACTGGGCAGGAGATATGAGCGGTTTACAACTACCGGCATGCGTTCAGCCGTCCGCCTGGCCATCGGCGCCGTACCTGCCGGTTCCACAATATCGCGCAAGCTGACACGAACATTTCTCTGTTTGCCCGCAAACCTGGAGAGTCTTTATTTCAATAACTTTGCTGTGTTCACGCGGCAAATGCAGGCCGAGTTACTCTCTGCTAATACACGCGAACAAATCGGCTCGACCGATCCTTATGAGGGCGTGCGCGCGTTATTGGCGGATTCTGACGCTACCAGCCTGCTTAACCAACTTCTCTACGCGGATACGAAAACATATCTCCACGAGTTGTTGATGAAACAGGACCAGATGAGCATGGCAGCCTCGGTTGAAAGCCGTGTTCCATTCCTGGATCACAAACTCGTTGAAATGACGGCAGGCTTACCCGAACGAATGAAGTTACGAGGGATGACCACCAAGTATATTCTGCGCGAGTGCATGAGAGGCATTCTGCCCAGGACAATTCTCACGCGCCGCAAGATGGGATTTCCGGTGCCGCTTGATCACTGGTTTCGTGGTCCATTCGCGGCGACTATTGACGAACATTTGCTTGGCGAACGTGCGCGCAGCCGCGGGATCTTCAATCCCGCATATGTTGAGCGGCTCGTGGCGGAACATCGATCAGGAATAAATCATGCGGAGCGGCTTTGGACGCTAATGAACTTCGAGCTGTGGCAACGCCAGTTTCTCGACGGCGAAGATTTAGTCACACAAAGCGAAAAGCCGCCTGCAGCAGTCCGCGTGGCATAGTCACCATTTGGCAGCCGCAAACCGGCTTCAGCTGATTTCAATGCAGCGTTACCTCTCCAAAGCTCACGACCGGCAAACCGTTGACTCGTCCACACCACTGCGTGGCCGCGATCTGGTTTGTTTCAGTCACGACTGGAGCGGCGATCCACTTTCGAAAACACACCTGATGCGCATTCTGTCCCGGGACAATCGCGTGTTATGGGTGAATTCAATTGGCTATCGCACGCCTACTGCCTCTAAGGCTGACATCACTCGTGCTTTTAAAAAGTTGAAGGCTGCTGCCAGTTCATTGAGTGAGCCGGAACCAAATATATTCGTGCTTAATCCCATCGCCGTTCCCGCCTACGGTCACCAGCGTATTCGCGATTTGAATCGTCACCTGCTGTGTTTTCAAGTGAAACGCGTGATGCGCAAGCTTGGCTTTCGACGGCCAATTAATTTCGTTTTTAACCCGGCGGCAGCCGTCGTGGCGGGAGCTTTGGGCGAAGAACAGATCATCTACTACTGCGTCGATGAATACACCGAATTCTCCGGCGTGTCCTCAAACTCACTGGCCGAGTTGGAACAAGAGCTACTGCGCCGGTCAGACCTGGTCGTTGTTTCCTCTGACAGACTTTATCAGTCAAAAGTCAAAACAAATCCTCGCACCGTGCTCATCAGACATGGAGTCGATTTCGATCATTTCCGCAAGGCCATCGATGCGAAAACAGGCGTGCCTGATGAAATTCGGGACTTGCCGCGACCCGTTATCGGCTTCTTCGGATTGATTGCTGATTGGGTTGATCAGGAACTCATTGCTGCCGTGGCCGGCAAGTTTTCACATGGATCGGTTGTCTTACTGGGCAAGGCCACTACTGATACCTCAATACTTGCAAAAGTGCCAAACGTTCATTTGCTGGGCCGAAAGTCATACCAGTCGCTGCCTGCGTACTGCAAAGGACTTGATGTGGCGCTGATGCCTTTCCGCGTCAACGAGCTGACGTTGAATGCAAATCCTCTGAAGGTGCGGGAATATATCGCGGCTGGTCTGCCCGTGGTGTCGACCGCGATTCCGGAGGTGGAAGTTTTAGGTTTGTGCAGAATAGGTCACGATCGTGAGTCGTTTATTCGCGAAGTCGAGCTCGCATTGAAGGATCCGGGGCCAAGCGAAGCACGGAGCGAATTGATTCGTGGAGAAACCTGGGATGCGCGCGTCGACGAACTGCGCAAACATATGGCAAACGTAGAGTCGCCGCGGATTATGCAAAACGGATTTGAGTAAGAAGTAGAGACCTCGGTCATGCATGCTGCTGCGTTATGATTTGTCTCTTTTGACTTTACCGCTCGGCAGGCAGAGAATTGTTCTCCTCATGGATGCACTCGACTCTTTTACCTACGTGCTTGGGCAAACATTTAACTTCCCTCCGTCAGCCGTCGTGCTGGACATCGGGTGTGCTAACGGCCAACAACTGGCTGAGGCTTCAGGACGTTCAAAGATGGGTGTGGAGCCTAACGCAGCTGTCGCAAGTGAATGTCTGAAGCGCGGCTTTCCCGTCGCAAGAGCGTTTGCCGAACATCTTCCTTTCGCCAATGATTCTTTCGATGGGGTTATCTGCAAAGCTGTCCTCTGCTACACACTCGAAGATGAGGCACTGCGCGAAATAGCTCGCGTTCTGAAACGAAATTGCAGTTGCTATTTAGCGACCCTGGGGAGCGGATACTATTTTCGTTATTTACTACGTGGGTCATGGAAAGACAGGCTCTACGGATTGCGCACGTTGGTAAATACCTGGTACTGGGTAATCACTCACCGCCGGTTGCCAGGATTTGTTGGGGATACGATTTATCAATCCAATCGCCGGCTGCGTCGTTACTTCAATGAAAACGGACTGCGCGTCGTTTCACAGCGAGAAACCTGCTTTCTTGGTTTTCCTGTCTTTATCTACATCGAATTGCTCTCCTGACGTAACGTTCCGGTGAACGTTGCGATCAGTCTGCCTCGAGTTTTCTACGCCAACAGTTTTGGCAAAGCGGCTCAGCGCCCGTTGCCCTCGTATGTAAGCTCCCTGTCCGGCGCCAATCACCAACAAACTTTCTGCCGTGTCTTGCTCGGTCTCCTGATCTCTCAAGGCCGACCTGTACCTCGCCCAAAGCTGTGGCGCTAACGCAAGAGTACGTACATTGGATCGATCGGCATCATGTAAATCATGCCTAATCCTGAAATCCTGTAAAGCAAGTCGTTTGTGCCTATGAGGAAACGTAGCTTTACAGGATTAACATAATTATCAGAATTGCGGGATAAGCTCGGATTTTTTGGATTAATGATCGCAACGCTCTAATCAAGTCGTCCAAAACAAATGGCTTTTCCAGGTATCCCTGGGCTCCGGCCAGAGCGGCCGCTTCTCTGTCTGCTGGTGCAACTGCACCCGAGCAAATCAAGATCGGAGTGCTCTGATCGAAGGTACGAATCTGCCGGCACAGTTCGATGCCCGTCGCTTCCCGCATCCAGTAGTCGAATAACAGAGCATCGAAGCGTTCGGTCGTGACAAGTCGCAAGACGTCCGCGGCGTTGTCAGCCGTAGACACACGAAAGCCAGCCGCTTGCAACATCAGCTGGACCAGTTCGCGGATGTCGGATTCATCATCCGCGAAAAGTATATGCGGTGGTGTGGTCGCTTCCATCCTGCTCAAACCAACCTCGCTTAAGCCATCACAGCATCGACAGTCTCAGGCAAAACCGCAGCGCGGAAACTCAACAGCGCCGTCGTACCATCCGCGGATTTGATCGAGAGTGCCGCGTCAGCGCCCTCATCCGTCTGCTCAACACTGACTTCCGTCGGATTTGTGATCGAGTGCGTCACGTGATCGTCCGGCTCGTTGCCGGCCATGATCGTGATCGTATTACCCTCTGATTCATTCCTCTCATCAGTCAAACCTTCCAGCGACAGCCCCGTCTCCTCAACCTGGGCGCCAAAGTCCGGGTTGAAAATCTCGAGCCTCACCAGCCATCCTGCATGTTGGCGACTGAACCGATCTAGAAATGCGGGCCATTCACTTTTTGGAATCTGTCTTGTTTGCATTGGAATCTCCTCTCTTTACATGCCGGTAGGAAATGTCTCCGGGACCTCACCGGCTTCCCATTCGGAAGTCCGCTCGAGTGGTTCAACAGCTCTCGTTTCATCGAAATGAATTACAGCATCGAACTGGTCCGCAAGACGTGCGTGAAAATAATGACTGTAACGTTCTGTCTCAGGTCGATAAATGACACCGATGGCGCGCTCCAACTTTGGTTCTCGCAGCGCCGCGGTCGCGGTGCTATTGTTGCGGAAGGTAAGCAGGAAGCGCGGCAGTCCTACAAAATGAAAAAGTGCTTCATAACTATCACCGAGTGCCGGGCGAACGTCTTTGCGCTCTGCCGGTCCATCCCATTGTGAAGCTGCGGTAACTGTTCCGCGATAGGTGGTTAGTCCGACGAGGACGGATTCCAGACCGTAGCGTTGCCGCACCAGTTGACCAACATTCCACTCCCCTTCTTTACCCATAGCCGTGGCTGTTGCGTCACCAAGATGTGAATTATGTTCCCAAACAACGATTTTAGTTTCGGGATGTTGCGCGCTCAAAAATCGCAACAGCGAATCGAGGGTTTCTGCCATGTGACTGTCGCGCAGGTTCCACGACGAGACGCGACTGCGAAACATAGAGCGATAATAACGCTCTGCATTGCGTACCAGCTTTGCGTTCTGCCAGGCATAGAAATAATCATCCATGGCGACGCGTCCATCGAGACGCGCATATTCAGTTGCGCGCCGGTGAATCTCGAGTAGCTGGTCTACCACTTCTTCCTCGCACGACTCTGAAATCCCCAATCCGGTTGCATAGCCGTATGCCTGTTCGTCTTTGCCGAAATGATCGAAACACGCGTAACGAGCGCGTGCTCTTTGCGCCCCATCCGGATCTACCTTGTCGAGATAAGTAAGGACAGCTTCAACCGACGAATGCAGACTATATAAATCGAGACCATAGAAGCCGACTTTGGCCGCTTCAGCCGGCACCTCATCGTTATGCGACCGCAACCAGCCCACGAAGTCGAGCACATCCGCGTTCCGCCACATCCATGCCGGGAATCTTTTGAATCCCTGCAGAGATTCAACAGCGTCTTCGTCGGAGTTTCTTCCTCTGACGTATTGATTAACGCGATATGCATCAGGCCAATCGGCTTCGACCGCTACGGCAGTAAAACCTTTTTCCTCAATGAGCCGCTTGGTAATCTGGGCGCGCTCTCGATAGAACTCGTGAGTTCCGTGTGAAGCCTCCCCGATCAATACGATCCGCGCATCGCCGATCATTTTTAACAACGGATCATAATCCTCGATTTCGCCGACAAGCGGTTTAGCCGCGTGTCGCACAACATCCGTCAGCAGGAGCCTGGATTGTGCAACCATGATTCACCTCCTCGGCCATTAAGCAGCCGCCCTTGTTTCCTGAGCCTTCCTTAGAAGCTGCTGCACTTCAGCATCCGTAGTTTGTGAAAAGTTCCGGTACCACAAACCAACAGCGGTAAAAGGCTCGGGCGTAATTGCGCAAACAGCTATAGTGTCAACTTCCTTTTTGAAAGAATCACAGATTTCACGCTCACCGACCGGCACTGCAACGACGATCTTCTTCGGATTTTTCTTCCGCAGAGCCTTAACTGCTGCTCGCATCGTAGAGCCTGTGGCCAGACCGTCATCCACGATGATTACCGTTCGCTCGGTTATGTCGACGGGTGCACGTGAACCACGGTACAGCCGCTCGCGTCTTTCTAGTTCAGTGAATTCCTCGGCAGTGATTTCATCAACGACTTCAGCAGGAATGTGAAGATAAGAAACAACCTCTTCGTTGAGAACACGTATTCCCCCGCTCGCGATCGCGCCCATTCCATACTCTTCATTGCCTGGCAGGCCCAGCTTTCTCACGACGAAAACATCCAACGGTGCTTTAAGCGCCCGGGCCACCTGGTAGGCGACAGGTACGCCGCCGCGAGGCAGAGCAAGCACGACCACGTTGGGATCGTTTTCATACTGCACGAGCTTTTGGGCGAGAAAGCGGCCCGCTTCACTCCTGTCCTTGAAAAACTTAGTAATCATGTCGCCTCCACGTGTCTCAACTGAAGTGACACTCGAGCTAGTTCGATTTTGGCGTCCGCACGATTTCAACCGAACACTTCGCGTGATGGACCACAGCACTGGAAACTGAACCGAGCAATAACCGATTCCAGGCGCCCAAACCGCGCGAGCCCATGACAATGAGATCGGCGCCCCAGCTTTCCGCTTCTTCGACGATGGCTTGAGTCGGCGAGCCTCCGATGATGGCGTGGCTGATTTTCAGGGTCCTCTCGGAAGCGTCGCTCAATTTCCGCATCGCGTTATCGATGACGGTGCTCGCAGCTTCCCGAGCGGATTTTTGCAAGTCTTCAAAGTAGTTCGCCGGCCACGGCTCCGCACCGATACCGACCACCATGGGTGTCGCAATAGCTGTAATGACTTTTACTTCGCTTTGTGGCGGCCAGGGACGTTTTCTGACTTCCTCGACTGCGGCGTCGCTGCATGCCGAGCCATCGATTGCTAGTAATATTTTCATGTTTGTACTCCTCGTTTGCTCATGCTTTGATTACGCTTCATGAACCAGCCGGGCGCAAAGCTTATGATTGGACTGCACCGCACGTGCCATCTTGGTTTTCGCGCGTTTCACGATTGCGGGTCAAAATTAACTGCGGGGTTTCACGCAGTGGTGCGGTTATTTTTTTGAGTCTCAAAAGTCAGACTTCAAGGGCGGCTCAACACCCTAATCATCAGGAGTTTGAGGCAAAGCACCTGAGCACCGGAAGCTGAGCACATGAAATCCCGCGCCAAACTTCCCGTTCGAGAAGTGTTTTGCAAACCAGTCAGCAGCGAGGTGGCCCACCTCTTCGAGTGTTCCGCGCTCTTCGAATAAGTGCGTTGCACCCGGAATTATGTGCAAACTCTTTTCACATCTTAGTTGGTTAAGCGCGTCGCGATTCATTGCGATAACCCGATAATCGAGCCCACCCACAATCAACAGAGTTGGAGCCGTAACTAGCGGCAGCGCGCTGCCGGCCAGATCGGGACGTCCTCCTCTGGAAACGATGGCTTTGATGTGGTCGCCCAGTTCCGCTGCCGCCACCAACGCCGCAGCGCCGCCCGTGCTCGCGCCGAAGTAACCAATCGCCATTTTCTTTGTGCGTGGATCGTTCGTTAACCAATTCGTGGCGGCGATCAGGCGGTGAGCCAACAAGCCGATATCAAAACGCAGCTCAGCCGTACGAGCGTCAATAAATTCTTCTTCAGGCGTCAGCAAATCGAAAAGAAGCGTGCCGACTCGTGCTTCGCGAAGCATGCGCGCAACAACCTGATTGCGTGGACTGTTGCGACTGCTTCCACTTCCATGTGCAAAAAGAGCAATGCCACTCGCTCCGGCTGGAACGATTAGCTCTCCCTGCAATGAGAAATGTCCAACCGGGATCTCGACTTTATCTGTAATGCCTGCGGGTGCAGCTTTAGGTGTTGCGGACATTTTAATTGCCTCCGAACTTCAACTCCTTGTTGAATCTTCTCTCTCTGCCAACTAACTCGCGCGATCTTGTTTTTGTGCGAGAAGTTGTACTTGACGTGTCCACCAAATGCTTTTTCCACAGCATGGCCCAAACGTTGGGCCAGGTGTTCGGTGGTAGTGGTAACAGCAAGTTTGTGACCCTCGCCTTCTTTTAACGCCAGAATGCCGCCAGTGGATTGTCCTCGCCGCACATTGCCCGCGCAGGCGCAATCGCCGGCTTCGATGACATTGCCGCCGATACGTTCTTCAACTCATCGCGGGCCTGTTCTCATTGCGATACAGAAGCCAATGCAGCAGGAACAGGAAGCCTGGAGATGCGAATATTACAAACGCCCAACCCGCAATGTGGTATCTCATGAGATATCCATAGACTAAGTAGAATGCCAGCAGGCTGCCCAAAGTAATCGCAGCACCGAGTCCTTCCTTCCACCATGCGATGGCCATTCCGGCCATTACCCCGAGGGGAAAGAAGAAAAGTCCGACCCATTGCTTAGCTGTAACGTGTGATGGATGAAGCCCTTCACCCGCGAAGAGCATGAGCAATAAAGTGATGCTGGCAATACTGCCGACTCTGGCTAACATTTCAATAATCGCCAGGGGAAAACCCAAATCAACCCTGTTGCTAAACATAAGCACCTCCTCGTAGCGGCTGAGATAAACCATACGAAGGCTCTAAAAACACCGCCAGACACCACCTGTTCAGCAAGAGATATACCCGGCGATCAGCCGTAGATTGGCCGCATTCGATAACGCCACTGCGCAAAGTTACGCAGAAATTTGCGGGAAATTCCGAGTAGGTGGGCTTTGCCCAAAGCCAGTGTCATCTTCTTCTCTGTGCAATCTCTGTGTTCTCTGTGTGTCTCTGTGGTTCACTATTCTTAGATAAAACAACCACTGAGACACAGAGAACACAGAGATTGCACAGAGAAGAAGTTAAACATCAGATTTTTCGGGCAGAGCGGAGTGAGTGATTGCAGTTGCCACTTGGCAGTTGGCAATCACATGGAACGGGATTTTCTGTGAGTTGGTGCGATGAGAGCATTTATAAACGGGCAGCGTTACCAATTCGAAGACGGCATCTCGGTGCTGGACGCATGTCGCTCGGCTGGAATCGCAATCCCGACGCTTTGTCATGACGGGCGACTCAAGCCGATCGGTATTTGTCGCATGTGTCTGGTCGAGGTCGATGGAAAGTCACGGCCGGTTCCGGCCTGTAACACCCCGCTCACCGAGGGGATGGCGATTTCTACCCACACTCCCGCACTCGAGAATGAGCGGCGCATGGTTTTGAGGATGCTGGCGCAGGATCATCCTGGCGAGGACCTTGAAGAACCACTTAAGAAATCCTTTTACCGGCAGGCGCTGCGGCATGGTTTGAATGAAAGCGATTTCAACGGGTCGCACGATCCACACCTCGTTGATGATTCTCATCCTTACATTCACGTCGATATGTCGAAATGCATCACGTGCTACCGCTGCGTACGCATCTGCGAAGAAGTTCAAGGCCAGTTTGTATGGCAGATACTGAATCGCGGGCATGAGACACGCATTGTTCCTGACTCGGGAACGACACTTGGCGAAAGCTCCTGCGTCAGTTGCGGCGCCTGCGTGGACACGTGCCCGAGTGGAGCGCTTGAAGATAAGTCGCTACTCAAGGAGAAACCGGCGACCTGGACCAGAACAACTTGCCCTTATTGTGGCACTGGTTGCGAGATAAATGTCGGCACGTATCAAAATCGGATTGTTTCAGTAAAACCGGTGCTCGATGCTCCGGTGAATCATGGTCATCTCTGCGTCAAAGGACGTTACGCTTTTGACTTCGTTCACGCGCCCGACCGGATCACCGTGCCGATGATTCGGACTAACGACGGCTGGCGGCCCATTTGCTGGGACGACGCTATCTCGTTTATAGCCACGCGCCTTCAGCAAATCTCTAAGGAACATGGTCCAGACAGTATTGGCGTGCTTGGCTCGGCGCGCGCAACGAATGAGGAGAACTATCTCACGCAGAAATTTGCGCGCGTGGTGATTGGTACAAACAACATCGACTGTTGCGCGCGCGTTTGCCACACGCCCACAGCGGCGGCGATGAAGTTGATGTTAGGCACAGGTGCGGCGACAAACGCCTACAACGACATCGAGAAAGCGCAAACGATTCTGGTCTGCGGCGCTAACGCTACAGCGAATCATCCGATCGTCGGCGCCAGAATCAAACAAGCAGCGTTGAAGGGCGCAAAGCTTATCGTGATCGATCCCCGGGATATCGAACTTTCCCGGTATGCCGCCGTTCACCTGCGACTTAAACCGGGCACAAACATTCCGCTCTTGAATGCGCTGGCCTGCACGATCGTTGAAGAACGATTGGTGGACTATCAATTTGCCGGTGAACGTGTCGCTGAGTGGGATGAGTTTTGTGAATTCATTAAAGAGTTCACTCCCGAGAAGGTCGCGACTATCTGCGGAGTTGAAGCGAATCTCATCCGGCAGGCGGCCCGACTCTATGCGACGACAAAACCCGCGATCTGTTTTCACGGCCTTGGAGTTACGGAGCACACGCAGGGCACTGAGGGCGTTATGTGCCTGGTTAATCTGGCATTGCTCACCGGTAACCTCGGCAAGCCCGGGACAGGTATAAATCCCTTACGAGGCCAGAACAACGTCCAGGGCGCAGCGCACATGGGCTGCGATCCGGGAATACTCACGGGCAGTGTTTCCCTGAAAGAAGCGCGGCTTGAGTTTGAAAGTGTATGGCATGCGCCAGTTCCCGAGACGCACGGCCTCAATCTGCTGGAAATGATGGATGCAGCAGAAGCAGGTAAACTCAAAGCACTATGGGCCATTGGTTACGACATTGCGTTAACCAACGCTAACTTCGCGGCCACCGAGCGTGCCTTGTCCTCACTTGATTTCATCATTGTGCAGGACATGTTTCTGAATGAAACTGCGCGTCGCTTCGGATCGATATTCCTGCCTGCAACCTCTTCATTTGAAAAAGACGGGACTTTTATGAATGCCGAACGTCGTGTGCAACGCCTCCACAAGGCGCTCGATCCTGTGGGTGAATCGAAGCCTGACTGGAAGATCATTTGTGCGCTCGCCGCGGCGATGGGTAAAGGTGAGTTCTTCGGGTATGAATCAGTAGAAGAGATCTGGGATGAGATCAGAGTTGTCTGGCCCGTTGCGTATGGCATCACCTATCAACGTCTTGACCATAAGGGATTGCAGTGGCCCTGTCCGAGTGAAACTCATCCGGGAACGGAAGTGATGCACGTCGACAGTTTTCAGAGCGGCAAGAAGGCCGCGCTTCGTCGAATCTCGTACCGTCCGACGGAAGAAAAAGTTGACGAAAAATTTCCTTTTTTGCTGATGACTGGAAGAACTTTGCAACAGTTCAACGCCGGCACCATGACGATGAGAACACGAAACAGAAAGTTGAGGCCCACCGACTTTCTTGAAATCGCGCCCACCGATGCCGAACAACTCAAACTTCATAAAGGCGACCGGGTGATGGTCCAAAGTCGTTATGGCTCGGCTTCGCTACCAGTCCGAATTACTCCGCGCATTAAACCAGGAGAGTTATTCGCGACATTCCATGACGCAGCAGTATTTCTCAACCGCGTCACCAGCCCGCATCGCGATCGATACGTAAAGAGTCCTGAATACAAGGTCACGGCAGTAAGAATTGAAAGGGGTTCATGAAACAAAGGAGTACAACCATGTCTGCTCAGCAATTACAACACTCGAAATTCGGATTCAATAAGACAATCGATCTTCCTTACGAGGAAGCTGTCGAAAAGGCGCGTAGCGCACTCAAGGATCAAGGCTTCGGCGTGCTCTGCGAAATCGACCTGAAAGAGAAGCTCAAAGAAAAGCTGGGTGTCGACTTCCGCAAGTATGTGATTCTCGGCGCCTGCAATCCGCCTCTGGCGTACAAAACTCTGCAAGAGGAGATCAGCATAGGGCTGCTCCTGCCGTGCAATGTCATCGTCTATGAAGCTGACGAAATCGGAAAGTCTGTAGTCGCAGCCATTGATGCCAGAACGATGCTGTCGGTGGTAGGTAGCAATAGTGCCACTCTGGATGCCGTCGCAACCGAGGTGAATGAAAAGCTGGAGCGCGTGGTTGCCCAGGTTTAGACGTCATCGGCCCTGGAGGAATTTGCAGGCGATCTTTGCGCATTACAAAATCCGCACCGAGCTCGCGACAAGCGTGAGTTGGCAATACACACGTAAACCCACCATCTTTGAGTTTCACACATCGCGAACAACAGGCCTGCGTAATACGCGCAAAGCACAGCTGGCACTGATGGCGGAAGGTAGAGGTCCACTGGTGATCGTGAGTGGCTGGCCGGATGGAACTGTCGTAGCGACAGCGGCAAAACGAGTTTCGAGGTGGTCGAAAGTCTCAGGCAAATACTGCCTCGAGAATGTTTCCAGTGACTTACCGTGCAGCAAACGAGGCCAGAAAACAGATCGCGCCATAGCAGCGAGCAACGTGCCTGCTCCGAGTGTAGTTGCATTGTGGCACGGCAATGCGCCGTCACTACTCGTAGCCTTTGCGAAGCGTCGAACCGCAGCACCGGCCGTAATACTCGTCGCCAGTGATCCGCGCGGTGATTATCTCGCGCTGCTGTGTCGAATGTTGGGATTTGAAGTCGTACGCACTGATGGTAGACACGGTGGCTGGAGTGAACTGATTAAATTGGCCGAAAAACTGAAGCAAGGTGCTTGTGTAATCATCACGGCAGACGGCCGTGGTCCAGCAAGGGTCGCCAAGTGGGGCGCGGTAGGGCTCGCGTCAGCGACCGGCATGCCGCTCGTACCGCTGGCCGCCGATTGCACTCCGGCACTACAACAAAGTCATAAATGGGACGATGCACGCAATCCACTTCCTTTCAGTTCGGTGAGTGTTTGGGTTGGTACTCCGCGAACGTTAGAACCACTTAATGACGCGGAATCAATCGAACGCGCCCGATCAGCGCGCTGCTTTGGAACCTCGCATGGTCTCCAGCATCTGCCGAATTCTCTGCTGTAAAACCTCTGTCAGTTTTTCGTAAGCGGCTTCTCCGGTTGCACCAGCCGTCACTTCCTGAGGATCGATCGGCTTTCCGAAAGTGATGCTTATTCTTGCAAGGTGGAAACGCCACGAGTAGCGTGGCCAAATCCGATACGTTCCATCCAGAGCAACCGGAACGATTGGGAGTTTCAGTTCGGCCGCCATAATGGCCGCTCCTTTCTTAAACTCATGAAGCTTTCCGTCAAAGGAGCGCTGGCCCTCCGGGTAGATAGTCAGGATCTTCCGCGCAGACAGACCAGCGACACCGGCGCGCATCGCCCGCAGCAGGTGCGTGTCAGGATCGATCGGCACAACATTGATGAGCCTCGCAAGTTGGGCCATTAAAGTGTTCGTGAAATACATACTCGCGCCAACGTGAAATACATCCTTCAATACACGCCGCGGATAAGTTGAACATACGATGAATGGATCCAGATAACTCTGATGGTTTGGGCAAATCAAGTACGGCGGTTCGATTTGCCTAAGCACGTTAATGCCCCTCACGTCCATGCGAAACAAGAGCCGCGAGATCAGGTAAATAACGCGCAGGACTGCGTACGCGAGCAAAACTGATCCGGGCTTCGTTTTTAGAAGTTCCTTCACCGCTTCCGGCACTTGGTCCTGTAGATCCGGCTGAGCTAATGCTTCACGCCAGGAGAATTTCGCAAGTGTGAGTTCACCTGAGGCAGGCCCAGTTCCGAGTTTCGTGTTTGTCAGGTGGGCCAGTTCGGCGACTGTCTGCACCGTGGCCGCCTCTTCCGCCTTTAGTTCAATGCCGAGACTTTGCTCCACGCTGACAAAACATTCCGCGCGTGCCAGTGAGTCGAGTCCAAGATCGATCTCCAGATTCATCTGCGGCTGAATTATCTTCGTTGGGGCAACGTGCTGCTGCACCGCGGCAAGCGTTGCTCGACCTCCCGGAGAGTCCATCAACGATTGATCAGCTTCGCTGAGGCTTGAAGCTTTGGAGGCGGCTTGACCGTCTGCCTGCTCCCTTAATGTCTGTAGTTCACCGGCGAGTTCGAAGCGCTTCAACTTGCGCGTGGTGGTTCGCGGCAATGGCTCCGCACGAAGTACGAAGTCGTGCACGCGCTGGTATTCAGGCAATTCACGACCAAGGTTTTCTAACTCCCAGACAACCCACTCCCGAGCGTTAGCAATATGCTGGCTCCTGAGATACTCAAAGTTAGGAACAACAACCGCACACAGCTTCTCTGCTCGTTTGAACTCACTTGTCTCGTCCTGCACGCCGAGAACGCAGATTTCGCTCACAAAAGGCGACTGCTCGTAATGCGCCTCTACATCTTCCGGAAAAACATTCTTGCCTGAGGGCAACTTGACGACATCCTTCCTGCGGCCGGCAATGTAGAGATGGTTCTGCTTATCCATGCGTCCGAGGTCACCGGTGCGAAACCATCCATCACTGGTAAACGCTTCACGATTAGCTTCAGGGTTGTTGTAGTACCCCGACATCACAACCGGTCCGCGAATCAGCACTTCGCCCACGCCGTCGTCGTTGGGTTGATCGATCTTTACTTCAATACCATTAAGCGGAGTGCCGACTGACCCAATCTTGTTGTCTTCGAAACGAGTGACGGTTGCGGCGCCACTGGTTTCAGTGAGGCCATACCCTTGCAGGATTGTAAAACCAAGACGATGGAAATCTTTTGCGACATCAACATCGAAGTTGGCGCCGCCAGAAACGGCAAGTCTGAGTTTGCCGCCGAATGATTGATGCACGGCCCTAAAGAACCATGGGCCTGCATTTAATCCGAACCAATCCCGAAGTACTCCATTGCACGAAAGCAGGAGGCGAAACAGGAGTCTGACGGCTAGGGGCTTTGCTCTTACTGCATCCCAGATCTTCTTATGAAACAGATACCAAAGCCGCGGTACGCCGACGAGCGCAGTGGCGCCACTCTCCCTAAGCCCTTGTTCAATACCAGCGCTATTCAATTCAGTGAGATAGACCACCTGCGCGCCGATGATTGCTGCGAGCCAAAGGTTCACAATCTGCGAATAGGCATGAAATAGCGGCAGCAGGCTCAGGACCACCTCCTGATCACTAATGCGCATTACTTCCTGAACCTTTGTACTTTCCGCGTAGATGTTCCCATGGGTGAGCGGCACGGCTTTAGGTGTGCCGGTTGTTCCCGACGTGTACATCAGCAGCGCCAGGTCTTCTGGTGTGGCCGGCGGTACCGCCTCATTGAAGTTCTTCGGAACGGGAGTCTGAGCCCAGGCTTCAAAATCACTCAGACCGTTTGTGTGCACAACTGGACGTAGAGATACTACCGGGATATTTATGCCTGATAGCTCACAGGCAGAGCGGAACTTATCCAGCGAGGCCGGAGAAACAAAGGCCAGCTTTGCTTCGGAGCTTTTTAAAAAGGTAGCGAGCGCCTGGGTTGTAGCCGCTGGATCCATCGGCGTCACAACGGCGCCGCGATAAATAATGCCGAGATATGCGATGGCCCAATTGGGATGATTCTCGCCAATCAGCGCAATCCGGTCTCCAAAAGCCACACCTTCTTCACCCAGGCGATAAGCAATGCTGCGTATTTGGGCCAGCATCGAACCGAATGTCGTGGACTCTTTGCCGTGAGGCTCGATGAGCGTCATCGCGACATTGTTGTGGTGCGCGTTCGCGGTAGCGATCAGATGCTGACAAAACGTTTTCTGTGACGACGTTCTTTCCACGCACCTATCCTATGAGCAGCAAACGGTATCCTGCGATATAGATAAGACTACCGGCAGTAAATGGCAACATAAACTCGGACATGCGAGGCGAAGCGTTCGCTAATTTCATTGAATTGGGATGATACACCGAAGGCATTCGCAATTACGCCTAAGGTGTATTGCGCACGCCGTCGGCGTAATCGCGAACGCCTTCGGCGTAATCGTCCATTTTCAAACTGACGCACAACTGGCATGGCGCACTCTTCGACGTGCGAAAGAGTGAAACTTCTTCGAACTCGTCACCTACTGGCGGCAAGGAACATGCCATCAAGCGTTTCCTGTACATCGTTAGGGTACTGCGTTATTAATCGGACTCACCGCGCAGAATTCCGCACTAAACATGCATTAGCACGCATCGATAACCCCCAAGGCAAGGTTAGATCAGCCGTATTTCCCTGACATGGGCCGGAATGACGAGCAGGCATGATCGTTGCTTAGGCTAAAGATTGAGGAATACTGTCTTAATCGGTGACCTATGGCAACACAGCTGACACACACCGTCGAGTCCGGCGAAATGGCTCAACTCCAGGAACTAAAGGACCAGTTGGAGATCATCCAGGTCGAAATGCTGGAGCTCGAAACTAATGCTCTTGCCGGACAATACGACTTGCATGAATCCCAGAGTGAGAGCGCAAGAAATCTGCTGCACTATCTTTCGCTGCGACGGCGAGACCTCCGGCCTCTTCAGGACCAACTTGCAACCCTGGGACTGTCTTCACTTGGACGGGCCGAGTCGCACGTAAAAGCCAACGTGGACACCATCGACAATGTTCTGCATCGCCTTATCGGCAATCACTACGAGCAACAGAATTCGGGTAAGGCATTGAGTTATCAGGGTGGTTTAGAGCTTCTGAAATCCCACACTGAGAGGCTGCTTGGACCCAAACCGGTTAACCGTTCAGTTCGCATAATGGTGACAATGCCCAGCGAGGCCGCAGAAGACTACGAGTTCGTTCGCACAATGATAATCAACGGCATGGACTGCATGCGTATCAACTGTGCCTACGATGATGCGTCAGTATGGTCGAAGATGATTGCGCACGCGCGTCGCGCCTCCGAAGAGACGGGTAAAAGTTGCCGTGTTTTAATGGATCTCGCTGGACCAAAGTTGCGAACGGGAGAAATCAAGCGAGGACCAGAAGTCATCAAATGGCATCCGCGCCGGAACGTTTATGGCGGGTTAAAGAGTCCTGCCAGAATCTGGCTAACACCGGCCAATGCCGCGTGTGCGCCTCCCGAACCTGCCGATGCTTGTTTACCAGTAACGGGCCGGGGTCTTGATCTACTGAAGCCAGGCGACGTGCTCAAGTTCTTCGACGCGCGTGGTGCGTCTCGTTCAATAAAAGTTATAAAACGTGTGAACGGGCACTGGTGGGCCGAATCATTACAGACTACGTACATGCAGTCCGCAACGCCGCTCTACCTTTCGAGAGTTGGTGTGCCCGTTCAGATGTTTCCCGAACGCATCGGGCAATTACCCCCTTTAGAGCAATACATCTCAGTAAAGAAAGGCGACCTCTTAATTCTGACAAGAGCGGCAATCCCGGGTGAGGCAGGAGTGCATGACCATAACGGGAGATTGATTAAGCCTCCGCACATTTCTCTCAGTCTGCCGCAAGTCTTTGATGATGTTGGTGAGCATGAGTCGATCTGGTTTGACGACGGCGCCATCGGGGGATTTATCGAGAAAGCCGGCAAAGATCAGTTAGAGGTCCGAATAACTTACGCGCGGACGAGAGGCAGCAAGCTGCGCGCTGATAAAGGAGTTAATCTCCCCGACAGCACACTTCGTCTGCCCTCATTAACGGAAAAAGATCTCGACGATCTCCAATTCATCGCGACGCATGCAGACGTTGTGGGCTACTCCTTTGTGAAAAGCGGAACGGATGTACAGGAATTACAGAAGCAGCTGGCACTGTTGGGCGGCAAAGACATAGGTATAGTTCTCAAAATCGAAACGCGACAGGCTTTCGAGGAATTGGCGACCTTACTACTTGCGGCAATGCGCAGTCCCGCGGCCGGTATCATGATCGCGCGCGGGGATCTCGCGATTGAGTGTGGTTGGGAGAGAATGGCTGAAGTGCAGGAAGAGATCCTATGGATCTGTGAAGCCGCCCATATGCCGGTGATCTGGGCCACTCAGGTGCTCGAGAACCTCGCCAAAAACGGTCTACCGTCGCGAGCGGAAATCACCGACGCCGCCATGGGAGAGCGCGCCGAATGTGTCATGCTCAACAAGGGTCCATACATCGTGGACGCAGTGCGTGTGCTTGACGACATTCTGCAACGCATGGAAAACCACCAAAGTAAAAAACGTTCAATGCTCAGGCATTTAAGACTCGCCGATCGACT
Source organism: Pyrinomonadaceae bacterium (assembly GCA_025922875.1). GTDB lineage: Bacteria > Acidobacteriota > Blastocatellia > Pyrinomonadales > Pyrinomonadaceae > PSRF01. The sequence goes on along the minus strand of JAICGZ010000049.1, from coordinate 8,247 downwards.
TTGGTGTGGCAACAGCGCCTGCTGAGGATTTCTTTCTCAGTTTCCCGCGCAATTTAACGCAACAGAGTGCCTGCGGGTGTCGGTAACGCCTGGCGCCGTCATGTCGGAGTGAGTGCGCGATCAGTTTTCTCTGGGATGACATTCGACGCATTGAAACATCGAGATGTCACCCAGATTGATCGGATGCCTGAAGGGCTCGTTTGCCTTGTGACAACTCTCGCATTTGCGATCTGCAAGTCCTCCAAGATCCACAGGGTGCTTAAACGGGAGCGACATCGGCGTAGTCGATGTTTGCGATGAGTCTGACAAGACGGTATGGCAGATGTTGCAATCGTTTCGAATGACCTTTCCCGTGTTACTCACATGCTCACCATCGTGACAACGAAAACAACCTGAAGAATAAAGATGGCCGATGTTGTTTGGGTGAGTCGCCCAGTTCGTCCTCATTTCCGGGAAAAAATAGGTCTTGTAAATTCGCTGCGTCTCCGTGATCGCCTGTTTGATCAGATCAGACTTCTGCGTGTAGAGATCGCTATAGTTAGTGCGATAAAACGAATCAAGGCTTTGGGCGATGGAGTTAACCGCCTCGTCCTCCGTTGCGTAGGGCTTGTTCAGCGTCTCGACTGCCTGCCTCTTCACGTAGGGCATTGCGGGATCAAGGCGACCTGCGGACAGCGACTGGTCCACCGCGGCGTCCGGCGACAGGTACACGTGCGCGGGACGATTGTGACAATCGACGCAGTCCATACGACGCTTCTCGGAGCTCGCAATCTGCTCGGGTGTCAGCGGCCGCGCGCGATCGTGGTATTCCGTCACGTTGCCCTGCCGGTCGCGCACCTTGATCCACGGAATCACCTGCCGCTGGCTATCGGTCGAGATATACTCGAGCGTGTTCGCGATGTTCATGTGCCAGTGAATTCCAGCTACGACACCCGTAGTCGGACTGCCGCCGCCGACGTTGATCAACAGCCGCATCTGTCGCAAGGAGTTATTTTCGTCGTGGGCGTAGTGATTGAACACTTTCAACTGCGCGCCGAAGAACTTCTCGGGCCAGTGACACTGTTCGCACGTCTCGGGCGCGGGGCGCAGATTTTCAACGGGCGTAGTAATCGGCCGGGGGTATTTGTTGAAAGCGACGGAATAGAGCTGATAGGCGCCCGAGAGTTTTGACCTCACGTACCAACCTGCGCCCGGTCCAACGTGACAACCAACACAGCCGACGCGCGCGTGTGCTCCAGCTTTGTAGGCGGTGTACTCCGGTTTCATCACCGAGTGACAAGCCTCGCCGCAAAACGCGTCCGACTCCGTGTATTCGTAAGCCTTGTAGCTACCGAAGGCACTGGCGCAGATGAAAAGAAAAGTCAGCAACAGAAAAACAAAAAACGCATGACGAGCTCGCGGATCGTTGAGATCCAGCTTCGGATACGCCGAGATTTGTTCCGGCGATCCTCGATGGCGGCGGCGGCGTTCAAGCAACATGCCCACGGCGACAATAGCCAGCCCGAGCAAAAGAATTGACGGAAGGATTATGTATGTGAGGATGCCGAGATAAGGATTCTCCTCGTGCGTGCCAATCTCGACGAGAAACAGCAGCACAATGCTCAAGAAGGCCGCGGTCGCGATCGCCGCTCCGACGAAGCTGATGTAATTACGAAACAAACTGGGTGGTTTCGTGCGGGGTTCTTCAGTTTCGCTCATGTCGCATCCGTCTGTTCTTCAATCTGCTGCCGGTGCTGTTCCTGCATTTGTTCGTAAGCCAACTCATGTTCTTCGCGATAGTGTTCTTGGGAAACGCGGCCGTCGAGAAACGCGAAGTTGACGGGATAAACATCCGGGTCAAATATTACGTGATAGAAGTGCCATACTACGATAGCCAGCGTTGCAAGCACTGCTTCGTAGAAGTGAATCCAAAGAGCAACGTCGATGGTCCAGCGCGGCAGAAACGCGAACATACCGAGCTTGAACCAGATCATCAGGCCAGTCAGGCCCATGATCAGCGTACCCCACAAGACTGCCCAATATTCAGCTTTCTCGGCATACCCAAAACGCGCAATCCGCGGTTTGGCTTTGGAAATGCCGAGGTAATAGGCAAAATTGCCGAGCACATCTCTGAAGTCTTTGCTTTTGGGGAGCATATCTTTCATCCACGCACGGCCCTCTTTCGTAATGCCGAGATAAACGAGATGATAAGCCCCAACCACCAGCATCACCACCGCGGCTACGCGATGAATGATCCGCCGCAGGTATTCATTGCCGCCCAACATCGCAGCGAGCCAGGAGTCGGGATATTGCAACGCGAACCCGCTCACGACCAGCGCGATAAAGCTCGTGAGTAAAAGCCAGTGCTGGATTCGTTGATTGCGAGTCAGCCGCACAATGTCGCGCTTCTCATGCTTGCGGGCAATCACCTTCCTGCCCCACACGAGCGCGTTATGAACGAGCATTCCGCCAATCACCAGCACGATAAGCGGAATGTAGATCCAGCGAACGATGCGCGTTCCGATAACGCCGAGATCGCGCGTACCGTTTGTAGCAACCAGTTCCGACGTTAAATGAATCCTGCCGGAAGCAAACTTCGCGCCCGCGCCCACATGACACTGCCCACACGTCTGCGGCAGATTCGCCGTGTGAATCATCGACTTCGGATCGGAAGAAGGCAGGATGTTGTGGACGCCATGGCAACTCGCGCAATTCGCCACAACGCGCGAGCCCATCCGCGATGCAAGGCCGTGATAACTGTCCTGGTAACTACTCACGCGTTCGCCGGCAACGCCGAACTCCTGCGTCAGAGCGACGCCTTCATGACAGCGTGCGCAAGTCTCGGTAGCGACGGCGCTCGAGACCGTCGCGGTTGTCCGTTCGACTGGCGCCACGATGTTGTGAATCCCGTGACAGTCAGTGCAAACAGGCGAACGTGACACACCACGCGTCACGGCTTGCCCGTGAATGCTCTGCATGAACTCCGCAGTCTCGGCCTTGTGACACTTGCTGCAAGTCGCCGGTATGTTCACTTTCGCTATGGGCGATTGCGGATTCGACGCCGGCAGGATGTCGTGACTGTTGTGGCAGTCGGTACAAACCGCGGCGCTCGCGTTTCCATGCGCTATCGCTTTCGCATGAACACTCTCGCGATAGGAAAGAAACGGACGGTCGCTGATGCCACTGCCCTGCATCACCGATTTGTCGCCGTGACAGCGACCGCAAGTGTCGGCGATGTTCTGCCGGTGAATAGTCGAGTTGGGATCCGCGGCGGGCAGGATCGTCGTCAGGTCGCCGTTGCGCGTGTGACAATCCATGCACGTAGCGGCCTTGCGGCCACCCTGAATCGCCTGCGCATGAAAACCGTGATCGTAGGCAGTATGTACTTCCGTGTGAAACCTGGCGCCGCCGAGATACGGCAGAGTCTTGCCCGGCGCGTGACAACCCTGGCACTGAAGGTTTGGGGAAACAACCTGAGCGGGCGAAGGACTCGACGACGGGCTGGCCGAAGTTGCTGGTTCAGGCGGTGAAGTTTGAGCCTGACTCGATGGCAGTTGCAGACGAGCAAAGACCAACAACGCGAACAACACCACCAGAAATGCTGCGCAACGTTTCATCAAGCAAGTGCGACAGCGAGCCACAAACAAGCACAAGACGCACAGACAAAAGTGAAACTCACTTTTTGTGCCTTCTGTGCCTGGTTGTGGCCCGCTCGAATCTCTCGGTCAGCAGGTACTTTTATCTTACTTCTTTATCTTACTGGCTCTGCCCGAAAGTCTGATTTCTCTGTGCAACCTCTGTGTCCTCTGTGTCTCTGTGGTTGTTTTTACGAATCATCCTTAACCACAGGGGCACAGAGGACATAGAGATTGCACAGAGAAGAAGTCCGATCAGGACTTTCCGTGCAAAGGCTATCTTACTTCTTTATCGACTTCATGTGGGCCACCAACGCCTTGGCCTGGTCTTCCGTGATGCCCTTCTCTGCGTAAGCCGGCATGTGGGGCGGCTTCTCCGCCTTCTCGCCCTTGAGCACGATCTGCACGAGGTCTGCGTCAGCCTGAGTCGCGTCAAATTTCTTTTCCGCCGCCGCGCCGTGGCAGGCGACGCACTTCGCCTTATAAGTGTCCGCGGCGTTGAAGTCATCCGCGTTTCCGGTTCTGGCTGCCGCCGAAATTAATGCAAACGCCGCAAGGATAATGGTAATCGCCGCGGCCAGCGTCAATGTCTTTAAGCCTTTCATCTTTTGTCCTTTCTTAAATCATCGACGCGGTAAACGGCATCGATGTCGTTCGAAAAGACATTGGGCAATGGCCGTGCCGGGCTCTTCCCTGTGCAATCTCTGTGTCTCTGTGGTTGTTTTTCCAAGCAAAAGCGAACCACAGAGGCACAGAGAACACAGAGATTGCACAAAGAAGAAGCGAAAATCGACTTTTCGGGCAAAGCTAGTTTGCACCGTAAAACCGCAACTTGCGGATTTTCTCACAGGCAAATGCGAAAGTTCCCGCAAAGCGGAATCAACTCAGGCGGCTGTCTTTTTGTGACAAGCCACACACTTTTTCGAAGTCGGTGCGGTCGTCGCGGGCTTTGCCTTTGCTACCTCATCATGACAGCCGCCGCAGTTGCGATGAAACGCCTGCTGGTTATTCAAGACCACCGGTTCCGCCGCGCCCTCGAGCTTGAGCGTGGGAATTTCCGGCAACAGCTTTGGCTTCTCGCCCGCTCGTGCGTGGCAATCCGTGCACAGAGCCACGCCCGCCGCGTTCGGATCTTTTTCCAGCAGCTCGGCAGTCAACGTCGTGGTCCGATCCGCCGGCCACGCGGTCTTGTGCGGTGGATGCTTCGCAACTTCCGCTGCCGGTTGCGCGGTGTGATGACACTCAATGCAGTCGATTGGTTTGGTCCCGTCTACGCTCAGGTTCTTGGTGACATGATTGATATGGCTGAACTTCACCGCGCCGAGTTTGGCTGACTGCGAGAGCGTGTAAACGTCCTGCGGTTTCTTGCCTTCCTGTGCGGAAACATGGAACGATGAGTTCGAAACACCTACGACCAGCACCGCCGCCGCCAAACATAGAGCTACGATTGTCCAGAGTTTCATTTACAACACCTCCAACCGATCAAAAGCGCCAACGGTTACCCGTATGACAGCGCTTACAAGCTGAAAAGTCATCGCCACCGAAAGCGCGCTTGCCATCGTGGCACGACATACAACTAAACGCACGCGGCGGCGCGTGATGATTGAGCGGCCGCGGCGCGGAGACATCTCTGCGTCCCGCCAGCACGCGGTGACACGCATTACAGCTCAGACCTTCAGTGCGATCGTGCTTTGCGTGGCTGAAGCCTACACGAAATGCCGCCGCCGTTTGCGACGCACGCCTATATCGCCCTGGCTTATGGCAGGTGCCGCACGACGAGATGTCGCGTCCACCTGTTTGCGCGCGCGGCGCATGACAACCGTAGCAGTTCGTGTGCGCGTTGAAACCTGTCGGAATTGACAGGGCGACGCCGCCACGAAGGGGACGATGACAACTCGCGCAGTTCACTTGCCTGTGACGCGCGTGATCGAAAGTCATGCCGAAGCTCGCAAGGCGCGGAAATGGCTTGACCTTGCCCGATTGCGCGTCCGTATGACAGATCGTGCAGATCGGATTATTGGAGTTTGCAAACTGCTGCGCGTGACAACCGGTGCACGGCGCATGTTGATTGCCGCCAGGCATCGGCGGTCGCGCGCTCGTCTCCCGTTGATGACAAAGCAGGCACGGCAAGCGCGAGTGATTCGGGTTGTCGTGTTTGAACCGCGAGTAATCCTGCGCGGCCGCGGACAACGAAGCCGCCATGACACAGATTAGGACCACGACAACCCGGTTCATATCCCGTTTACTTTCCCTTGGCCGGTATCGCGCTCACGTGATTCGCCGGCACGGCTTCCCTGCCATACACGATATGACACTTTGAACAAACGAAGTTAGCGTTCTTCTTCTTTTCTTCGATTTCGAAATTGAGAGCGCCGCCTTCGTCGACGGTCGAAGTCACGTGACAGCCTTCCGCGCCACCGCACGACTTTACCGGTACACTGAGTTTCGCGTTACCGAGATTCGCGAGTGTCGCCTGGTGACACTGAGCACACTTCAGCTCGAGCCCCTCGTGGAGTTCGTGACGATATGCGCCCGCAGAGATTCGGCTGCGCCACGCGGTCAGAGTCCACCAGTCTTTGACGCCAATCGTGTCGGCGAGCTTTGGATCGAAATCAGCTCGACGTGTTTCCCCAACCGGCTTATGACAGCTATCACAGTTCTTCGGCAAAGGCACCAGTTCGCTCTCCTGATTGTGACAAGTAAAGCAGTTGGCATGCGTCACGGGCTGCGTCATGAACGTACCTTTCTTTAGCCAGAACGCGTCGCCGATATTCTTCGGCGGTTTCGTGACGTACTCGTCATCGGATTTGCCTTGCGGTTGATGAGTCGCGTGGCAGTCGCTGCATTCCAGGTCGGTGTGCTTCGGATGTGGGAAAGCAACGTTGAACTCCGGCACGAAGTTCTGCCCCCTGGCGGTTAGGAAAAACGGTTCGCCGAGACTCGGAAACGGCCAGCGCGCAGTGTCGCGCGGCGTTACCGCAACGTGGCAATTCGAGCAAATGACGGGCGCCGGACGCTCGCGTGCAAAGAACTGTTGGCGATGACAATTCAGACACGCCGAGTGTTCCGGGAATTCGGCCGCGTCAGGAAACGCAGCGTCGCCTTTCCGAATGTCCTTCCAGTTGCTCGTGGGAACCTTGTGACACGAATCGCAGGTTAATTTTTGTTTGGTGACGTGGGTCGTGTGAGAAAAGTCGGAGTAGTTTGGGCGCGATGGTACGCGTCGTTGAACTGCCATTGAGACGCCACATAGACCTAGGATAAACAGAAATGTCGCTAGTCTTGGCACTAAGGTTCAAGCGGCTTTGCCCGAAAGTCCTGATCGGACTTCTTCTCTGTCCAATCTCTGTGTCCTCTGGGTCTCTGTGGTTGTTTTTACGAATGATTCTTAACCACAGAGACATAGAGGACACAGAGGTTGCACAGAGAAATCAGGCTCTCGGGCAAGCTAGTTCAAGATCTACTCTCGGCGACCGAAATAGAGGCGCAACGACGTGTAGGGCAGATGCGCATGATAGTTCTGCGGTCGCGGACCTACGATCGTGCTCTCGTTGTAATTGTAGTACTGGTAGCCAACATTCCAATCGAGCCGGTGGTGCAACTTGATAGCGAGCCTCGCTTCCGGCGATTGATAACTCATCGGATACGACGCGATCAGCGTTCCCGGCCTGCCGGTTGGATCGGCTACTCGGTTCCCTTGGCCAGTATCCTTATTAATGCGATAAGCAGTAAACAGTGTCGCCCGGGGAGCAATTCGCGCTACCGATTCGATAAAGAAGAAGTGGTTCCTGGCGTAGTACAAGCTGTTACCAAACGGATGCTGAACGCCGTTGAAGAAATAGTCGATTATCGACTTGCTGTTGATCCAATGGAAGTTGTAGCCGGTGCTGATAGAGGATCTCGAGCTTGTGGCCCAATCAAGTGACGACGTAAAGATTCGCGATTTGATGCTCACGCCAAAGTCTTCCAACGAGACTCCCGCGATCTCGGAAGGATTCGCATTGTTTTTGGCGATCAGCCCCAGGTTGAAACCAATTCTCGACGTCGGCTTGTACCTCGTCTTGGCACGAATGTTGGTGTAGTCGTAATTGCCGATGCGTGAGAAGACGTTGTCCGCGCTTCCGTGCTCCGCGTCGAAGTAGATGGTCCAATCACTGGATGGCCGCGCTTTGAAGCCTCCCAGGATGGCGTGAGTGTTGTTTTCCTCAGTGTGACTGTCAGGTACCAGTGCAGCCGGCGCGTTAGTGCCGAGATTGAAACCGCTGATAGCTTCGGTGACGCGACGCCTTCCGTAGCGATAACCAAGGTGAATCGAGTAGTCTCGATTGAACTCGTAGTCACCTTCAATCGTGTTTTGGATCTTCCGGTAGTCCGTATTTGTGTTTACGTCGCGATTGTTGAAGCCGATAGTGTCTGTCCTGGCGCCGCGCGTAACGGAGAAGAAATCGCTGAACAGCGCCGCGCCGTTAATCTCAAACGTTTCAACTCTGAACGTGTTCGAGAGCCGGAACTTATTCGTAGCCCACAGCGTCAGGCCTAAATCTCCGAGCCAATTCGGTCGTTCCGTGTCGCCGGTGAGGTTGTACTGGCCCAGGTTGAGAATGTTCGGAGTCGCGCCGGGCGGACTTGGAGG
>JAICGZ010000048.1 GCA_025922875.1 Pyrinomonadaceae bacterium | reverse complement strand
GCGGATCGTTCGTTGAGAATGGCCCGCACGACATAATCCCCACCCCACTTAGCTACTTTTTGGCGTGCGGCGGCCTGGCCCCGCTATCACCTCGAACTGGTCCGATCCAGAGCAAAGCGGCGCCAGGCCGCCGCACTCCAAAGAGACGCCATTAACCATGAGCACGATCGTCGCACTATCCACACCAAGAGGGCGCGGAGCTCTCGCCGTAATTCGCTTGAGCGGTGAGAAGGCGATCGCTATCGCAAAGCAACTCGGCAGTCTGGATGAAGTTGAACCGAGACGCGCCACCCTCACGCAGTTCAGACGTCCGAACGGCAATGAGATCCTGGACCAGGTTCTTTTGACGTGCTTCACTGCGCCTCACTCGCTCACCGGTGAAGACGTCGTGGAGATCAGTTGCCACGGATCGCCGGCCGTAGTGCGAAGCATCATCGACGCGACACTCGAGTTGGGCGCAGTGCTCGCTGGTCCTGGTGAGTTCACATTGCGCGCGTTGTCGAATGGCAAGATAAACCTGGCCCAGGCGGAGGCGATTCGAGATCTGATTGCCGCGCAGACTGATGCCGCAGTTCGACAAGCATCTCGCCAGTTGAATGGCGAACTGTCAAACGCGCTTGGTCCATTCAAAGAGAAACTTGTTGAAGCGATTGTGTTGCTGGAGTCGGCAGTCGAGTTTGTCGAAGAAGATATTCCTTCGCTACGCGTCAACGAGATCGACAACGACCTCGCAGCCGTTAGCGCCGGCGTCAAAAAACTCAGCGAAAGCTACAGTGCAGGACGCTTACTTCAGGAGGGGATTCGGGTCACGATCACGGGACGGCCGAATGTGGGTAAGTCTAGCCTTTTCAATGGTTTAGTAGAAAGAGAACGGGCGATTGTGACTGATATTCCAGGCACCACCAGAGACACACTATCGGAAGCAATCGATCTTGAAGGTATTCCGGTGATTCTCACGGATACAGCGGGCTTACGCGAAACAACTGACGGAATCGAAACGTTGGGTATGGAGCGAACGCGCCGTGCGATGGGAGATTCAGATTTGGTGCTCGTGGTGCTCGATGGTTCAGCCGAACTTGGACCATCCGATCGAGACCTGATCAGTCAAACTTCAAACACGCGCAGGTTGTTGGTGATGAACAAGAGCGATCTGCCAACTTTCGGCGCCTCCTCTTGTTGTGCTGAAGACCTTCAAGCTATTAATGTATCGGCACGGACTGGTGCAGGGCTCGCGACGCTTCGTAATGCGATCCTTGCGAACTTGAATAGCAACGGAATCGAAGATGGCAGTCTGCTGATTACCAACGCCAGGCACTTCGATCTGTTATGCAGCACTCAGCGTGAACTCGAAGCTGCAAGAATAGCTCTGCGTGAGCAACACAGCGAAGAGCTGGTGCTCGTGCCTCTGCATAATGCACTGAGGTTGTTGGGTCAGATTACCGGGGAAACAACGACGGAGGATATTCTGTCAGAGATATTCGCGACGTTTTGTATCGGGAAGTAAGTCATGTCGTTTGATGAAGTCTTCAATGTCATCGTAATCGGCGCCGGCCACGCGGGGTGCGAAGCCGCGTCTGCCGCGGCTCGACTCGGCGCGGAAACCGGACTGATCACGCTGAACCTCGATCTCGTCGGTCAGATGTCGTGCAATCCAGCGATCGGCGGAATCGCGAAAGGTCATCTCGTGCGAGAGATCGACGCGCTGGGCGGCGTCATGGGCCGTGTAATTGATCGCACCGGGATTCAGTTCCGGTTGCTGAATCGTTCACGCGGACCGGCGGTTCAATCGCCGCGAGCTCAAGCGGATCGGATGAGGTATCGCAGCGAAATGCGGCGAACGCTTGAAGCGACGTCCAATCTTCATCTACGGCAGGGAAAAGTCGTCGACTTTGTGATCGATCATGGACGACTGGCCGGCGTGGTGTTGGAAGATGGAAGACGGTTCGGCGCGCAAGCCGTGGTCGTAGCGACCGGAACCTTTCTGAACGGATTGATTCATACAGGCCGCCGAACTTATTCCGGCGGACGCGCGGGGGAGCCTGCCGCAATTGAACTTTCTGAAGCGCTGAAACGACTCGGCTTTCCTGTCGGTCGATTGAAGACCGGAACTCCGCCGCGACTCGATGGAAGGACAATCGATTGGAGTGCGTTCGAACCTCAGCCGGGGGACAAGATACCGGTGCCGTTCTCCTTTTCAACCGATGCCGTCGAACAGAAACAGATCAATTGTTATATCGGCTACACGACCACTCAGGTACATGACGCGATTCGACAGAACATCGCGGAGTCGCCGCTTTATTCCGGAAAGATTAAGGGCGTCGGGCCGAGATACTGCCCCTCTATTGAGGATAAGGTCGTCAAGTTTTCCGACAAGTCGCGGCATCAACTCTTCCTCGAGCCGGAAGGACACGACACCAATGAAGTCTATTTAAATGGCTTCTCAACGTCACTGCCTGCTGAAATGCAGCAAGACCTGGTGCGGATGATTCCCGGTTTGGAAGAGGCGAGGATCATCCGGCCTGGCTATGCAATCGAGTACGACTTTGTAGACCCGAGAGAACTGGGTCCGGATCTTCAAACTTCGCGAATGCCCGGGCTGTTCCATGCTGGGCAAATCAACGGGACTACGGGATACGAAGAGGCGGCCTGTCAGGGACTTTTGGCTGGCATAAACGCAGCGCTTTACACGCAGAAGCGAGATTCCCTGCGTTTGCGACGGGAAGAGTCGTACATCGGGGTGCTCGTCGAAGATTTGATCAAGCAGGGCGTCGATGAACCGTACCGGATTTTCACGTCGCGTGCGGAATACCGTCTGGCGCTCCGTTACGACAATGCCGATGAGAGACTGCAACGTTTCGGCAGGGAACTCGGCCTGGTCGGAGATTCTGATTGGGAGAGATTCAATTCGCGACAAGCTCGTCTAGCGAAACTAAGAACGGCGTTGGAGACGATTCGTCTGCGACGATCCGACGCGCAGCATGCCGCCGTGTCCGCACTCATCGGCGCCGATCTTGGCGACTCGCTTTCGCTATCGCAACTCGCAAAACGCCCGAAGGTGACGGCTGATTTGATAATGTCGCTCCTGCCGGCCGAGTTGAAGCCCGTCACTGAGGCTGATCTCAACTCCGTTCTGGCCGATTCCCTCTATGCGGGATATTTGGAGTCACACAAGGCGACCGTCACCAGGCTCTACCAACACGACGCGCTAAAGATTCCGCGTCAAACAGCTTTTCGGGCAATCAGCGGCCTGTCAAACGAAGTTATCGAGCGTCTCGATCGCGCCCAGCCACAAACATTCGGCGAAGCCAGACGCCTCCCTGGCCTAACTCCCGGCGCGCTTTCAACCCTGCTCGTCTACTTGTCTGCCCAACAAAAGAGCGCTTAACGCTTTGTTCGTCTCCTTGGAGTGCGGCGGCCTGGCGCCGCTTTGTTATCGATAAGTCGCGATCGAGCCCAAAGGGGCGCCAGGCCGCCGCACCCCAAGAGGCGACCAATGTTTCACGTGTCCCCCTCCAAAGGGGACACGTGAAACAGTGTGGCTCGTTTGCCAATAGTGTGTTAGGTTTAGCGCCGAATATGGCTAAGTCTATAGCCGTCGCAAACCAAAAAGGCGGAGTCGGGAAGACCACCACTGCGGTTAACCTCGCGGCGATCATTGCGAATTGGGGACATCGCGTGCTGCTCGTGGACGCCGATCCGCAGGGAAATGCGACCTCCGGAATCGGCATTCAGCGCGGCAGTTTTCGCCGCAATCTGTATCACAGCCTCGTTCTTGATGAGCCCCTTTCCTCGCTCATCCTAAAGACATCTATTCCATCGCTCGACGTGGTTCCTTCTAATAAGGACTTGGCGGGAGCAGAGATTGAACTGGTCGAGGTCGAGCAACGAGAATTTCGTCTGAAGCGAGCACTCTCGACGGTCGAGCCCAATTACGACTACGTCATTATCGATTGCCCGCCGTCGCTGGGGTTGCTGACGCTGAATGCTCTCACTGCCGCCAAGTCGCTGCTTGTTCCGATTCAATGTGAATACTATGCGCTAGAAGGCGTAACCGAACTCTTCGATACGCTCGCTCGAATACGACGACTCCACAATCCGGGTCTGATGATCGAGGGCCTGCTGCTCACGATGTATGACGAGCGAACCAATTTGTCAGCGGCTGTAGCGGCTGACCTGCGTGATTTTTATGGCCTGCAGGTTTTTCAGGTGGTGATCCCCAGAAATGTTCGGCTCGCTGAAGCGCCGAGCTACGGGAAGCCAATCATAAGTTACGACGCACACTCCAAGGGGGCTGAAGCATACTCACAATTAGCCAGGGAGATTGTTTATGAATCGAAAAGCGCTGGGGCGAGGCCTGGGAGCTCTGCTGTCGTCTGACCGGACGATCGATCTGGGCTCGGAGCCATCCGAAGTTGATCTGGACTCGATCGTGTCCGGACCGATGCAGCCTCGAACTCACTTTGACGAGGCAAGCTTGGAGGGGCTGGCGGAATCGATCCGAAGTCACGGTATCGTCCAGCCGCTCCTTGTCAGGCGACGAGACGGCGGCTATGAACTGATCGCGGGCGAGCGACGTTGGCGAGCCGCAAAATTGGCGGGGTTATCGCGCGTGCCTGTTGTAGTCAAAGAGGTCCCCGATGAGAGCCTGCTCGAGATTGCGCTGATCGAGAATATTCAACGCGAGAACCTTAACCCGATCGAGGAGGCACAGGCTTACAAGAAACTGATCGAGACCGTTGGGCTCACGCAGGAAGCTCTGGCGTCGCGCGTAGGGCGCGATCGTTCGTACATAACGAACTACTTACGTTTGCTTCGCCTGCCTGAGGATCTTCAGCAGTTGGTGAAGGAAGGCCGGCTCTCTACCGGGCATGCTCGAACGCTCCTGGCGTTGACTCATCCGGATCTTCAACGACGATTAGCAAGACAGATCATCGATGGCGGATTGTCGGTCCGCGCTACGGAGCAACTGGTACACAAAGCGACCGAGGAGAAACCAGCCAGGGCTGCAACAGCGCCTCACCCCATCGATCCGAACATCAGAGCGGCTGAGACCAAACTCCGGCGAGCGTTAGGTACTCAGGTTAAGATCATCCAGCTATCCGGAGACGGGCGTGGGAAGGTGGAAATCAGTTTCTTCAACACTCAGGACTTGGATCGAATCTACACTTTGTTGATGAGTGAGAGCCGAGTGTAAAAGGGAAAACAGTCAAGGGCTGGCGTGAGCATGTTGTAAAACCGGCGGTTTTCGCGCGCAAAGGCGCAAAGTTCTCGCGAAGGCGCAAAGAAGACTTAAGAAACGCGGTAGCGCTTTGCTCCCTTTGCTCCCTTTGCGTCTTTGCGCGAAACCTCCTCTCGGCTCAGAGGCGCGTTTGGTTGACCCACTCTTAGCGCCATGTTAGACTCGCGCGCTTTTCGATAGCCACAATTTGCGCACCAGATAGACGAACCGGATGATTCTTGCAGAGACCTCAATTCAGTTGGTTCCTGACGCTACGTTACTGCTCCACCTGCTGATGGTGGCGATCATGGTGTTCGTCCTGAACCGGACCTTACTGAAGCCGATAAATCGAATCCTGGCGGAGCGAGAAAAGCAGATCACCGGTCATCTCACGGAAGCGCAAAGGATGGCCGCGGAGACGCAGGAAAAGCGACAGAAGTATAACGACGCTTTGCGTCAGGCCCGCACGGATGGCTACCGGCTGCTGGAGAAGGAACGCGCTGAGGGCCTCAAACAAAAAGAAGAAAAGCTACGTCAGTATCGAGACCAATTATCAAAGCAGGTTGCCGCCCAACTCGCGACTACGCGACAGCAACAGCAGTCCGTACAGGGAGAACTCGAGGCGCAGGCAGCCGCCATTAGTAATTTGATCAGCTCTCAGATACTGCGTCGATAAACCTACGAAATATGTTGTTACTTGCGGCAGGCGAATCATGGTTCAACTACCCAGGCCTCGAGCTTTGGAAGTTTATAAACCTCGCCATTTTCACGGCTGCGGGCATTTATGTGCTGCGTCGCCCAATCAGCCAGGCCCTGTTAGCACGTCGTGGCGCCATCCAGCAGGAGCTAGTGGCCGCCAAAACTGAACGCGAGCAAGCCCAGGCCCGGGTTGCAGAAGCGGACTTAATGTTGAGCAAGCTCGACGACGAGGTTCGCGTGGTCCACGAACAGGCTCGCAAGGAAGCAGAAGCCGAGCGACAGCGTTTGGCCGCTTCGACCGATCGTGAACTGGAAAAACTCAAGCAGCAGGCAATGCGAGAAATGGAAACCGCCGACAAGATTGCGCGCAAAGAGCTGCGACAATACCTGGCGACACGAAGCGTTGAGCTGGCGCGAGAGTCGGTTCGGAGTCAGATGAGGCCTGAGGACGATACGCTTTTGATTAAGGAGAACATTGGTGAGTTGAGGAGGACCACGGTTTGAGTCTGCAGACTGTTGCACGCCGCTACGCTGCGGCCCTCGCCGATGTGGCCATCGAACGACGTGAAGAGCGGGAAGTTCAAAACGAATTAGAACAATGGTCTTCGATGATCGAGGCCAACCCGGAGTTGAAAGAAGTCTTTGCGAATCCCACCGTCGCTTACGATCAAAAACGCACCGTTCTCGAGGAGTTGATCTCTCGCACTCAGGTCAGAGGCACGACCGCCAGCTTCCTTCGTGTCTTGCTGAAAAACCAACGCCTCTCGCAGTTGCGAGAAGTAGTCGCGCGGTTTGGCCAGGTGCTGGATGAGCGAGGTGGAGTGGTGGCCGCCAGGGTCACAACAGCCAGACCCATTCCCGAAGAATTAAAGAACACATTGCACGAGACGCTGACGGCCGCGACTGGTCAAAAGGTGCGCTTAAGCTTCACAACAAACGAGAAGATCATCGGCGGTTTGGTCGCACAAATCGGCTCGACCATCTTCGACGGATCAGTTGAAAGCCGCCTGGAACGGTTATCTGAAGGGCTAGCCGGTCAGTAAAAGTGTTTAGAGGAAATCATGGAACCAATAAGAGCCAGCGAAATTAACGAGATTATCCGCAAACAGATCGAAAACTTCGACACCGGCGTCACGGTTATGGAAGTGGGAACAGTCATCAAGCTCGGCGATGGCATTGCCGAACTTCATGGCCTCGAAAAAGTAATGGCCGGTGAGCTACTCGAGTTTCCGCACGATGTTAGTGGTCTGGCACTAAACCTTGAAGAAGACAAGGTGGGTGCTGTCTTATTCGGGGAATTTCAGAAAATCAAGGAAGGCGATCTGGTGAAGCGCACCGGCCGCATCATGCAGGTACCCGTCGGCGACGCGCTCATCGGTCGTGTGGTCGATGTGCTCGGCAATCCGATTGACGATGGTGGTCCAATTCTTACCGAGCACTACTACCCGGTTGAACGCATCGCTCCGGGTGTGGTCGACAGGCAGCCCGTTAAAGAGCCACTGCAAACCGGTCTAAAAGCGATCGATGCGATGGTGCCGATTGGCCGTGGCCAGCGCGAGTTGATCATCGGCGATCGTCAAACCGGCAAGACGGCGGTCGCGGTCGACACGATTATCAACCAGAAAGGCAAAGACGTAATCTGCATTTACGTCGCGATCGGTCAGAAGGCCTCGACGGTGGCGCAGGTCGTCAAGACGCTTCAGGACTTCGGCGCGATGGATTACACGATCGTGGTCAAGGCCACCGCTTCGGATCCGGCTGCGATGCAGTTTCTCGCGCCTTACTCCGGCGCGGCAATGGGTGAGTACTTCCGCGATAAAGGAAGACACGCGCTGACCATTTATGACGACCTTTCAAAACAAGCCGCCGCGTATCGTGAGATTTCGTTGTTGCTGCGACGTCCACCGGGCCGCGAAGCTTACCCCGGCGATGTCTTCTATCTGCACTCGCGATTGCTTGAAAGAGCCGCGAAGCTTTCCGAGGCTAAAGGTGGCGGTTCGCTGACGAGTCTGCCGATCATCGAGACTCAAGCAGGCGATATTTCGGCGTACATTCCCACGAACGTGATCTCAATCACCGACGGGCAGATCTTCCTTGAGGCCGACCTCTTTAATAGTGGCTTCCGGCCCGCCATCAACGTCGGTAACAGTGTTTCGCGTGTGGGTGGCTCGGCGCAGATCAAAGCGATGAAGCAAGTCGCTGGAACGCTTCGTCTCGACCTGGCCCAATTCCGCGAGCTACAGGCCTTTGCTCAGTTCGGATCGGATTTAGATAAGGCCACGCAGGCGCAGTTGGCGCGCGGACAGCGGCTCACCGAAATTCTGAAACAGCCGCAGTACCAACCGATGGACGTTGAAAAACAGGTGCTTGTAATCTGGGCCGCGACGAATGGTTTCACGGACGACATCGCGATCGAAGACATTCGACGTTTTGAGACCAGCCTGCTGAAGTTTGTGGAGAATTCGCATCCTGGTCTACTCGCCGACATCGCGCAGAAGAAATCGTTGACCGACGAAATCAAAGCGGGACTGAAACAGGTTTTGGAAGACTTCAAAGACGATTGGCGCAAGCAATCTTCAACAGAAGCAGATTTCGCTGTCGCTCCCGCACGGCCGGCGACGACCGCGGCCGCTCAGCCGACAGCGTAACGAAGTAAAGCAATGCCGAATCTTCTCGACATCCGCCGGCGCATTAAGTCGGTAAAGAACACGCAGCAGATCACCAAAGCCATGAAGATGGTGTCTGCCGCGAAACTCAAACGCGCTCAGGACCGCGTCGTAACCGCGCGTCCGTTTGCGAACAAGATGGCCGAGGTCCTGAGTGAGCTCGCGAAGCGAACCGATGAAGATTTTCATCACCCGCTTCTCGATCTCCGCGGCGACCAGCGTTATCTACTCGTCCTCATAACTGCCGACAAAGGTCTGTGTGGCGCTTTCAACACCAACCTTACAAAAGCCGCGCAGTCGTTCATGAGAGAGAACTCGGACAAGACTATCGAGCTGATGGCCATCGGTCGCAAGGGTCGCGATTTCTTCCGCAATAGACACGCAGTTATCGCCGGCGAGTATCTTGGACTGACAGGAAAAGGCCGCGTCGAGTTTTCTGAAGCACTCGAAGTGGCGCGCTCCATCATCAAGGTCTACACGGAAGATACCGGTATCGATAAAGTCTTCCTTATCTACAATGAGTTCAAGTCTGTACTTTCGCAGCGCGTGGTCCTGGAACAGTTACTCCCGGTCTCGCGGGCTAAAGCAGAAGAACCGGATGCCAAGTCGCCGCAGAGTCTGGTTGACTACATTTATGAACAACCACCCGCGGAGATGTTCAGCCGGCTCCTGCCGCGGCTGGTCGAGACGCAAATCTTCCGCGCGTTGCTCGAGTCAGTGGCGTCGGAACACGGTGCGCGCATGACGGCGATGGATTCGGCTTCGAAGAATGCGAGCGAGTTGATCGACAGTTTGACGCTCAACATGAACCGCATCCGGCAGGCAGCGATCACAAACGAGATTATCGAAGTCGTTTCAGGCGCCGCCGCGCTTTGATCTTCGCCACAAAAGGCACAAAAGGCACAAAACAAATTGTGGCCAGGTTCCTTAGTCGCTATCTTCCTCTTATTGCCTGGCTTGCATTTATCTCCTACGCCTCGTCTGACAACTTCGCGGCAGGAAATACCTCGCGCATCATCGGTCCGCTAGTACTCTGGTTATTTCCAAATACGAGTCAGGAAACTCTGATGATGGTGCACTTCGTTACGAGGAAGCTCGCACATTTCACGGAATACGCCATCCTTGGATTCCTCGCGGCGCGTGCGTTTCGTACTTCGCCGCGCCCTGCTGTCCGGAACCATTGGTTTTTGATTTCCGCGGCCCTCATTGTCGTCTTTGCCTTGATCGATGAATATCACCAGAGCTTTGTTCCCACGCGCACGCCGTCCGTGTGGGACAGTCTCATCGATATGGTAGGCGGATTTGCTGCACTAATCGTCATTTCCCGCCTGGGTGCAAAGCGGAAAAGTTAAGACCAAAAGGCCCTTTGCGTCTTTGCGCCTTTGCGGGAGATAATCTCTCACGGTTTTTATCCTGCTAGAGTGAGGCACAAAATGGGAATACTTGATCGACTCAGCCCGAGTTCACAGTTCATCGAAGTAATTGAATGGCTCGATGATTCACATAACACACTCCTGTACCGCTTTCCGGTTAAAGACCAGGAAATCAAAAACGGAGCGCAGCTAATCGTGCGCGAATCGCAGGCCGCGGTTTTCGTGCACGAGGGCCAGATCGCCGATCAGTTTCCACCGGGCCGTTACACCATCGACGGCGGCAACACGCCGATCCTGTCGAAGTTGGGTGCCTGGAAATACGGGTTCAACTCACCATTCAAAGCCGAGGTCTACTTCGTCAACACAAGACAGTTCACGGATCTCAAATGGGGAACACCCAATCCGGTGATGATGCGCGACACCGATTTCGGTATGGTCCGTTTGCGGGCGTTCGGGATCTACTCCATCCGCGTCGTCGATCCGCAGGCGTTCATCAAGGAAGTCGCTGGAACGAATGCGCACTTCATCACTGAAGACATCGAAGGACAACTGAAACGAACGTTGGTCGGCGGCTTCAGCGATGCTCTGGGCGAATCAAAGATCGCCGCGCTCGATCTCGCTTCAAACTACGACGAGCTGAGCAAGTTCACACGCGTCAAGCTGAATGACGAGTTCAAGACGTTTGGCCTGGAGTTAACGAAGTTCATTATCGAGAACATCTCGTTGCCGCAGGAAGTCGAAGCGGCGATGGACAGGCGAACGTCGATGGGTGTTATTGGTGACGCGGGACGTTACGCGCAATTCCAGGCTGCGGACGCGATGCGCGATGCCGCGCAGAATCCCGGAGGCGGCGCAGGCACCGGAGTCGGACTGGGTGCCGGGTTCGCATTGGGAAATGCGATGGCCGGTGCGATGAGCGACGCGATGAAGCAGTCGAGAGAAGGCGGAGGAACTCAACAAACAGGAGGACAAACCGGAGGAGTTGCTTGTCCGCAGTGCGGTACGCAAAACGCTTCTAACACTAAGTTTTGTACCGAGTGTGGCACAAAATTGGGGAAGGCCACTTGCGCTAATTGCCAGGCGGAATTGAGTCCCGGCGCGAAGTTCTGCAGCGAGTGCGGTCAAAAGGTGTAGTTTAGCCACGGATTTCACGGATTAACACAGATCAATTATGATCCGTGTCAATTCGTGTAAATCTGTGGCCCACTAATTATGTTCAAAGCGTTGACGCGTCCACGCCGGGTAGTCATCACTGGAATGGGGTGTGTAACCCCCCTGGGAATCGGACGCGACGCGTTTTGGAATGGACTCATAAACGGTCAGAGCGGTATCCGCAGGATCGAAGCTTTCGATCCTTCCAGTTTTCCTGTCCAGATCGCGGCGGAAGTTCCTTCGTTCGATTGGCAGTCGCAACTCAATCCAAAAGATCGCAAACACGTTCCTCGCACGGTCCCGCTCGCACTCGCCGCTGCGCGCGAAGCGCTTGAAGACGCGCGGCTATTTCCCAACGATCTTTCTTTAGACGAACGTCGCGCGATCGGTGTCGAGCTCGGAACCGGCGGCGGCGGTCTCGCATTCACTGAACAGCAATACGAATACTGGTATGTTGGACCAACCAGTAAAGCGAGTGTCTACACGATTCCGGCGTCAACGCACGGTGGATTGTCGAGCGAACTGTCGATGGCGTTTGGCCTGCGCGGTTTGTCGCACATCGTTTCAACGGGTTGCACTAGTTCCACTGATGCGATTGCTTATGCGGCCCAGCACATCGCACTCGGACGCCAGGAGTTGATGCTTTCCGGTGGTGTGGATGCGCCGATTGCCCCTGGCATTTTGGCAGCGTTCAATCTCATGACCGTGTTGACCAGCGACTGGAACGATGAGCCTCATCGCGCTTCACGGCCCTTCTCACGAAACCGATCGGGAATCGTGCTCGGCGAGGGCGCGTGGATCTACGTGCTTGAAGAACTCAATCACGCAGTCAATCGAGGCGCGCGCATCTATGCAGAGATAACCGGTTATGGCGCAACCTGCGATGCTTATCATCGCGTTCGCCTCGCCGCGGATGGTGATGAACCGGCGCGCGCCATGCGCCTCGCGCTCGAGGATGCCGGCTGTGAAGCAAAGGACGTTGATTACGTTAATCTGCACGGCACCTCGACCGTTCTCAACGATCGCATCGAGACCAGTGCATTGAAGCTCGCGTTCAACGGCCAGGCCGCGCGCATACCGATGTCCGCGACCAAATCGCAGATCGGCCATCCGCAAGGCGCGAGTGGCGCGGCGGGGTTAGGAGCCGCGCTTTGCGCAATGCATACGAACAAGATCCCTCCGACGATTAATCTCGACGAACCTGACCCTGATTGTGATCTCGACTACGTCCCCAATGAAGCACGTGAAGCGAGCGTGCGGATTGCGCTTTGCAACTGCATCGGCTTCGGTTCGAAGAACAGTGCGCTGGTGGTCCAAAAGGCTGGTCGTTAAATCAGTGGTCCAACATGTTCGATAAATTCAAGCGACGCAGCTACGAGCTCGAACACATCGACACCGGAAACTACACGCCGGAAGAGTATGAAGGCTGTATCGGCGAATTGCAGTTCGTCAATCGTTGGATGGGCGACGCGCATAGCTTGAAGGCCACGCTCCTTCGCGAAATCGAAGCGCAAAAATTGAGAAACTTTTCAGTGCTTGACGTTGGCGCAGGTTCAGGAGAGCTCTTGCGCGTTACGGCGGCATGGGCGAGACAAACTAACCGTGGTCTGCGTGCGGTAGGTCTCGAGCTGAACGAACGCTCCGCGCAATCGATCATCGAAGAGTCGAGCCGTTTTCATGAGATCAGTTCGGTGCGTGGCGATGCTTTGGCGCTGCCGTTTTCCGACTCCGAGTTTGATTACGTGATATGCTCGCTCTTCACGCACCACTTCGTTGAGGAGCAGGTGGTTCAGATTCTTCGCGAGATGAGCCGCGTCGCGAGGCGCCGCATATTTGTTATCGATCTACACCGTCATCCAATCCCCTATTTTCTTTACACGACCGCAGGAAAGCTGGTTTTGAAGAATCGTTTGCTGCGACACGATGGCGCGCTATCGATACTTCGCAGTTTCAAAGCGGACGAGTTGCTTGAGTTGGCCCAACGCGCCGGACTGCGCGATATCCGGATCGAACGTCACCTTCCATATCGCCTGGTCTTAAGCACCGCCGCCCGCGCGACAATGCACTTGCAGGATTCCGAATTGGCTCGCGCCACACAGGCCGCATAAAAACTGAGGATTGCCACAAAAGGCGCCAAATGCACAAAATGAATTTTGGTCAATTTGTGCCTTTTGTGCTTCTTGGTGGCTAATTGATTATGACATTCGACGTGATCATCGCCGGTGCGGGGCCGGCGGGAAGCAGTGCCGCGATCCATCTGGCGCGCAAGGGGGTTCGCGTGCTGCTCGTCGAGCAGAAAAAATTCCCACGCCCGAAATTGTGCGGTGAGTTTATTTCTCCTGAATGCCAGCGGCACTTTCAGAACCTCGGCGTCGTGCAAGCAATGACCGCCGCTGGTCCAACCGCGCTAGTCGAAACGGTCTTCTACTCGTCTCGCGGTCATCACGTCACGATTCCGAGCAGTTGGTTTGGCGGACCCGCCGCACTCGGTTTGAGCCGCGCAGTCATGGACGAAGTACTCCTGCGTAGAGCACAGGAATGCGGCGTCACCATATTGGAAGGCGCGAGTGTCAGTGAACCAATACGCGAGCAAAACGACGTGCTCGGCGTAAGAGTGCGCGAGCAAGAGTACCGCGCTCCTTTAACTATCGACGCCACCGGTCGCGCACGCATCCTCACCCGGAAACTCAACGACGACGCACGCGGCTCGCGCGCAAAACTCATCGCCTTCAAAGTACATTTGAGAAACACACGTGTCGCGCCACACGCGTGTGAGATCTATTTCTACCCTGAAGGTTATGGCGGGCTCAGCACGATCGAAGGCGAGGTCAGTAACCTTTGTTTCATCATCTCGGCGGAACAGGTCAAACGCCATCACTCCGATCCGGAAATCGTTATGCGCGAGCTGGTGATGAAGAACCAGCGAGCAGCCTACACACTCGCACACGCGCAACCCGCCTCAGAATGGCTGAGCGCTTCGTGGGAACGTTTCGGCCGGCAGCGCCCCAGCCCAACCCGCGGCTTACTCGCGATTGGCGATTCAGCCGCGTTTATCGATCCTTTTACAGGCAGCGGCATGTTGATGGCGTTCGAGAGTGGTGAACTGGCGGCCCACGTAATCCTCCGCCATCGGGACACACCGGCGATCACTGCGGTGGGAGCGGAATACGAAGCCGAGTACGTACGAAAGTTTGATTCACGCCTGCGGATTTCCGGGTTGTTGCGGCGAGCGGCTTTCAAACCGCGTCTGGCCGGCCTGGGCATCGCGATCTGTAGCGCGAGCGAACGGTTTCGAAATCGCATCGTGCGCGCCACGCGTTCCCCCGGTTTAAGTTTCAAGCTTTAACTGTCGGCAGGGGCAATCTTAAAAGGCCCTCAAACCGGAGAATTGCTTGCCACGTTGACTCTTTTAGAGTAAAAAGGCTGAGCCAGTACAGGTCTCTCTATCATCGTTAATACTCAGGGCACATCACAACGACGTAAGGAGAAAATGACGATGTTTCTATCGTTAAAGTCCCGGCTTGTCGGATCATTTCAAATCCCTGCTTTGCTAACGGTCCTACTTCTGTGCACAGGCGCAGCTTACGGCCAGGCACAGGCAAACGCCGCCGACATACAAGGCACGGTGAAAGACGCGACCGGCGCGGTTGTGGCTAACGCTACCGTGACCGCCCGCAACGCGGCCACGAACCTTTCACGCACCGTGACCACCAACGAGGAAGGTTTCTACCGCATCGTCAACGTGCCGCCGGGCGATTACGAGTTGACCGTCGAGGCGCCAAACTTCAAGAAGTCAGTGTTGACGAAAGTCACCGTCACTGTCGGTCAAGCCGCCGAGATCAATGCGACTCTCGAGCCGGGTCAGATTACTGAGAGCGTCACCATTTCTGATGCGACGTCGGAAATAGTGGAAACGTCAAAGACCGCTGTCTCAACCACCATCGATCAGCAGCGAATCAACAACCTCCCCATTAACGAACGAAACTACATCGAGTTTGCGAAACTCACCTCCACTGTAGGTCGCGACAACGGGCGACCTATTGGACCAGCGCCCACCACCGGCCTGAACTTTGGCGGCCAGCGAGGACGCTCCAATCTGGTCCAGGTCGATGGCGCCGACAATACCGACAACTCCGTGAACGCATCGCGTTCCACGGTCAGCCAGGAAGCAGTGCAGGAGTTTCAGGTCGTCTCGAATTCATTTGCGGCTGAGTTTGGACGATCGGCGGGCGGCGTGGTCAATGTCGTCACCAAGTCGGGCACCAGAGACTTGAACGGAAACATGTTTGGGTTTTTGCGTCACCGGAGTTTTCAGGCGCGCAACGCTTTCGCGCCGATCGAAGACCCGCCGTTTACTCGCGCTCAGTATGGATTCACTCTCGGTGGTCCATTCAATCCGGATCGGACGTTCTTTTTCTTTGCTTTCGAGCAGCGCCGGCGAAACGAGTCGGGCTTCTTTACGAGCAATGTGGCGCAGGGTCTGACTGCCTCAGCCACGATCCCCGTGATTCCGGGACTCAATCCGATTGCGCGCACGTTCAATAACATCACGCCGGCGCAGGCTGCGTTCATCAACAGCCTGGTTGCGGCTGGTACGCCAACCACCGTTTGCGGCGCGCGCGCTTACGGTTTCTTCGCTTCAAGCGGCGGAACTACCGCTTTGACCGGCAGCAATCCACTCCTGTCGCCAAACGACGGCAGTTTGTGCCCGGCAATCAGCCCGATTCTTCCGGGCGCGATTGGACCACGTTTCATTCTTTCAGGCGCGCCGGTGCCAAGCGGCACAACCAACGCCGCCGGCGAGTTCATTGCTTTCAGACCGTTGAACAATCTGCAGAGGGTCTTTCCGGTTACCGACCGAACGACGTTCAATTCTTTCCGTTTGGACCATCTGATCACTTCGGAACATCAGTTCACTTTCAGATTTGGCTACAACCCGAGCGAGATCAGCGGTATCCAGGTTGAATCACAAAATCAGTCGCTGGGCCAGAACGATGTCACGCGCACGGGTATTCAAACACTGCGAGACGTTTCGGCAGTCACCACGCTGACGTCGACGCTTTCCAGCCAGGTCGTCAACGAAGGACGCTTCAACTTCGGCTTGCGTCGCGCGACTTTCAGATCGCAAAACGGCGAGGCCGTCGCATTCAACATTTCAGGCACTGCGTTCGGCGGTCGCGAACTCTTTTCCCCAGTGCTGCGCAGTGAGAGTCGATTCGAGTTTACCGATAATGTAAACGTCGTCTCCGGAAACCATAACTTCAAGTTTGGCGGCGACATTGCTTTTATAAACATACCGGAGGCGATCTTCGAATTGAATTTCGCGGGTCTCTTCAACTTTGGCGGACTGGCGGCGGGCCTGCTCAATCCGGCGTTTGCAGGCGCTCCGGACTTTACTCCGGTGCAGCAGTACGGGCTCGGTTTTCCGTCCAATTTCATCCAGGGCTTTGGTAATCCGGTCAGCAGTATCAGCAACAAACCGATGGCGTTCTTTGCGCAGGACTCCTGGAAGGTGCGCCCCAACCTAACGTTGAACTACGGTATTCGTTACGACTATGAGCTGACTGAACAGATTCCAACACTTCCGCTACGCGATCCGTTGTCGGGGATTTCGCTCTCCGCCAGCGATGTTCTGGCCGCACAGGACGCGATGGGCGTGCAGCAAGGCTTCCCGCGTGACAAGAACAACTGGGCGCCGCGCCTGGCGGTTGCGTGGGATCCGTGGAGCGACGGAAAGACATCTATTCGCGCTGCGTTCGGAATCTTCTACGACCATCCGTTGCTGGCGATCTCGTTCAACTCCGACATCGCCGACGCAGTGCAGCAACAGCAGGGCATCCTGACGCCGGGCAGTCCGTCGCCAACGGCGCTGCTGAACGCGGTGCAGGTGTTCCAGGGAACCGTCTGCGTGCCGGGTGGTCCGGTAACGCCGATTTGCCCTGCCGGCGTCGTCACTCCGGGCGTTGCCGCGGGCGCGCAGTATCAATTCGGACGGCAGAGATTCAACGATCAAACGTTCCCGGGCTTTGGACCGGTTCTACCGTTCACGCTGCACGTGCAGAAGAACTTTGAGTACGCATACGCCAATCAGGGCAACTTCACGATCGAGCGCGAGCTGACAAAGGACATGACTCTTTCGGGAAGTTATATCTTTGTCGGCGCGCATCACCTGCCGCACCCGCTCGACATCAACGCACCGCGTACCGATCTTCAGATTCAAAACTTCTTCCGGCTCGCCGGTCGCAATCCAGTCAGCACGACGGAAGCCGTCGCATTCTCGATTCCGACCGCGGGCGTTCCGTGTCCCGGTGGCGTGCCGCTCCAGTGCTTTACGTTGGCGACGCCAACCGGCGCACCGGCATTTCCGAATGCGGGCCAAACGTTTGCGATCATCATCCCGGGCATGATCGCGGCGCCGCTAACAAATCTCGGCAGCCGCATCGTCAATGCCGGTGTCGCCAACTTCTTCCGTCCAAGTGCGCCAAACTATTTCCTGGCCCAGGCGCTCTCGGGCGGTCTCGTAACTCCGGCGGTGTTGAATAGCGCGCTCACCGGATCGTTGCGAACTCCCGGAGTGATTTCTCCTTTCGGTTCGATCAACGCGCAGACTTCGGACGGCAATTCGACTTACAATGCGTTGAATGTGGATCTGAAGAAACGCTTCTCGAATAACCTCCAGTTCCTGGCTTCGTACACGTGGTCACATTCCATCGACGATTCGTCCGACCTGCAAACGCTCTTGCTGCCGCAGGACAATCGCAACTTCGGTGCTGAGCGTTCTGACTCGTTGTTTGACCAGCGTCATCGCTTTGTTTTCAGCGCGCTGATCGCGTCGCCGAATAGTTGGGCTTCCGCCGGTGGGTTCCATCGCGCACTATCGAACTTCAACATTGCTCCAATCTTTGAAGTGTCGTCCGGACGTCCATTCAACATTCTCAGCAACCAGGACACGAACAACGATCAGTCGAACCAGACCGATCGGCCGGCGGTGCTTCCTGATGGAACACTCTGCGTTCCGGGCACCGCGGGCTGCGTGGGGTTGATCACTGGAGGCATGTTTACGAGTGGAAGTCTGGCACGCAACTTCGGTCTGACACATCGCTACATGTCGCTGGATCTGCGGGTGTCGAAACTGGTGCCGATCGGTGAGCGACTCAAATTGGAATTGATTGCGGAAGGGTTCAATCTTTTCAATCGCTTCAACGAAGCCGCGGCGTCACCGTTTATCGACGATGTGCGGGCGTTCAACCAGCGCGCGGGCAACGGCCGGTACTACAGCCGCCCAACGGCCGCCTTCGACCCGCGGCAGTTCCAATTCGGGTTGAAACTGAACTTCTGAGTTTTTTCCCGCAAAGGCGCAAACATGCAAAGAGGGCAGATCTCCTTTGCCTCTTTGCGCCTTTGCGGGAAACTTTAATGGCGCAACGCAGGGCGCTATTCCCGCATCCGACAGGTTGGTCGCAAAACCTGTAGTCTGAGCTTTCAAACCAACCCTCTCCCGCATACAATCATGCGCATTATGTGTAGAGTTATGCTTGTTCAACGATTTTTCAGCGTCGGTGCTATCTTTCTGCTTACAACTGCCGTCATTCACGCCCAGTCAACACGGCCGAGGCGCACGGGCAAAACAACCCAAAAAACGACAACTACAACACCCGCTTCTGACCCGCTTCTCAGGCCCGAACCGGCCCCGTCTCCGACAGCACGAAGAACGAGCTCAAGCGACTCGTTATTGGACGTGCAGCCGGTCAGACCCGTGGTTAACACCGTCGGTACTGCAGACACAAAGCAAGCGTATCTTTTGCTGGAACAGAAACAGTTTGCGGCCGCCGCGAAGGCAGCCAAGGAGCTTACGGTTTCGCATCCGAACGATCCGGAAGCCTGGAAGATTGCCGGGTTTGCCGAGTTGAACTTGAAGCAATACGCGGAAGCTGCAAAGGA
This sequence comes from Pyrinomonadaceae bacterium, assembly GCA_025922875.1. Lineage (GTDB taxonomy): Bacteria > Acidobacteriota > Blastocatellia > Pyrinomonadales > Pyrinomonadaceae > PSRF01. The sequence continues at coordinate 8,942 of JAICGZ010000048.1, read as the reverse complement.
CCTGGAGAAAGCCGTTGAGTTGCAGCGGCGTGCGAAGCAGGAGGATCCAAATACGGAAAGCGCACTGGGACAAGCATACGTGCTGTCGGAAAAGTATCAGGAAGCGTTGCCGCTTCTAATTGCGGCGACCAACCGCGATGCGAGTAAGCCCGATGCGTTGATGATCTACTACCGCGGAATCTCAGAGTACAAAACGGGCAAGATCGCGGATGCGGAAAAGAGCTTCAACCAAGTGGTCAAGCTGAATCCCAAAGATTCGTTGTCGCTCTTCTACCTCGCTCAAATCGCACTCTCGAAGAACGATCTTGACGGAGCAATCACAACCCTGAATCGAGCGACGGTAAACGATGCGCGACTTACAGGCGCGTGGACCCTTTTGACTTCGGCTTACCTGCGCCGCGCCGCGATGAGTTCTGATCCTGCTAAAGCTGAAGCTGATTACCTGAACGCGGTTCGTGCAGGAGAAGGGTTGATTAAACTTCGCACGGACGCCGAAGCTGTTACACTCTTCGGCCAGGCTTTGATCGGTTCGAAACAGTACCCGCGCGCGGCTGCCGCACTCGAGCGTGCGACGGCTGCTTCAGACGCAACAGGCGTTACCTTCTACCTTTTGGGTGTCGCGCATTCACGTGCAACTAATTTCACGAAGGCCATTGCCGCGCTCGAAACGGCCGCGAAGAAGTCGCCTGACGATGTGAACGTTTATCGCGAGCTCGGTTATGCGTTTGAAGTAAGTAAGCAATATGCGAAGGCGCTGGCTGCTTATCAGAAGGGCGCGTCCCTCGCCCCCAACGATCCGGATTTCAAAGAGTCGATCGAACGCGTGAAGCCGTTCGCTAAGTAGAACAAAATCCTGTAAATCCCGTCTAAGTTTTTGCGGCATAAGGAGAATCTCTCATGAAAACCATTTTCGCTCTGCTCCTGCTCGGAGTTTTAGCAACGGGCGCCTTTGCGCAACGCCCGCGTTCGATAGATCCGGAGCCGCAGGTTAAAACTCCGGCGCCTGCACCCGCGCCGAAGACCGTCAAAGCCAAATATGAAGGTGGCGTGTTTGGCTATACGAAGACGATGGAAGGCACGTTGACTTTCGATGACGAGAACAAGCGCTTGCTCTTCAAAGACAAGAAGCCGCCGAAAGAGATCTCGATACCTTACGACGCGATCGCTTCCGCTTTCGCCGATACGCAAAAACGCCGTCCAGCGGCCGCAACAGTCGCCAGTCATATACCGGTGATCTATGCGCTGCCGGCGCACTTCATCAAGACGAAGGTTCGCTATCTCACGTTGCAGTACAGCGACCCCGACTCAAAGGTCACGGGCATCACGAGCTTCAAGCTTGAGAACAAACAAATGCTTGAATCGGTTCTGAGGACTCTTGCCGAGAAGGCCGAGATGACAATGCGTGGCGATATCTACGTGAAGAAGAGCGACGATTCGAGCAAGTTACTGCCCCAATAGCCGCGAAACTTAGCCACAAAGAAAGAACTCTCGCGCAAAGGCGCAAAGCGCTACCGCGTTTCCAGGGTTTTCTTTGCGCCTTTGCGTGAGAAAAATTAGATTACGCAGATTCTGTGGATACTCCCTTCCAGACCATGCGATGAAAGAGTTCGTCCATCTCAGCGGGCGGCTCACGCATCCCTCGATCAACCCACCACGTCACTAACGACAGTAAAGCGCCAGCATGAGCGAAAGCGATGGCGGCGCGTTCGTTTGCAGGGATTGCCTGCCCGCGAGGTAATTCAGAGAGCCGGCGTTCGATGCCTCGTGCGAAATGCCCGCGCGCGAGTTCCATGTTGTCGTGAAACTTGCCGGATTTCATCAGGGCTTTGAAGAACTGCTGCGCGTCAACCAGGTGTGCAAAAAACTCCTTCACTGGAAACACGCGATCCGACTTGTCGCCACGCACTGAGAGCGCCATCGCGACGGATTCGAAAAACTCCTCGGTGTCGCTCATCAGCAGATCGTCCTTGTCACTGTAGTGCGAGTAAAAAGTTGAGCGACTGACGTGCGCGCGGTCCAAAACGTCCTGGACCGTGATTGTCTCAAACGGCTTCTCCTGCATCAGCGCTATCAGCGCATCGCCCAGCGCGTCGCGTGTGCGCCGGACGCGAGCATCCGTCTTCTTTGATGCGGGAAGATGCAACTGCTCGTTGTTGGACATTAGCTGCCTCTTTGTTCGATTACGACCTCGATGGACATCATAGCGCTGGACACAAGTGTTCTGATCTGAAAATACTCATGCCTTATGATCTCATTACACCAGGTCTCAAAAAGTTACGAAACGCCCGCAGGCAAGTTTTCCGCATTGAGGGATATCGATCTCGAAATCGACAGGGGCGAGTTTGTCGGTGTGGTTGGCAAATCCGGCAGCGGAAAATCGACGCTCCTCAACATGGTTGCCGGTATTGACCGCCCGTCGTCCGGTTCAGTCGGCGTTGCCGGTACAGCGATTCACGGTCTGTCGGAAAACAAGCTTGCAGTTTGGCGCGGTCGAAACGTTGGCTTCGTGTTTCAGTTCTTCCAGCTATTGCCGACGCTGACAGCCGCTGAAAACGTGATGCTCCCGATGGATTTTTCGAAAAGCTTTCCCTTCCGGGAACGGCGCAAACGCGCGCTTGCATTGCTGGAGCGCGTTGCTGTCGGTGCGCACGCTGATAAATTGCCCGCCACACTCTCGGGCGGCGAGCAACAGCGTGTCGCGATTGCACGAGCACTCGCGAACGAACCATCACTGGTGCTCGCGGACGAACCCACCGGCAACCTTGACTCGGTTACAGCAACGGCCATTCTCGATCTCTTTCGCGACATGGCCAATCAAGGTACGACGGTGGTCATCGCTACTCACGAAGCAGACATCGCGCGTGTAATCGATCGCAGGATCGAAATTTCCGACGGCAAAATCCGTCCATCATCCGTGTAATCCGTGTGACCACACTCTGGCGCAAAGCTATTCGGGATTTCTGGCACGAGCGCGCACGCACGGCGCTCGTTGTCCTCGCCATCGCGCTCGGCATCTCGGCATTCGCCGCGGTGCTTTCTTCCTACGCAATCCTTACGCGTGAACTTGATCGAGGTTATCTCGCTACTAATCCCGCTTCGGCGGTAATACGCGTTGATTCAATCGATGACGATCTGGTCAACGCCATTTTGCAAAACCCGGAAGTAAGCGACGCTGAACCGCGACGAACGATCAGCGGCCAGCTCAAGTCTGGACCAGTGCAGTGGCGTAACGTGATGCTGTTTGTCGTTAACGATTACGGCAACATTCGCGTCAGCAAGCTTGTTCCTGAGAAGGGCGCGTGGCCGCCGGCGACCGGCGAGATCCTGATCGAGCGCGATGCGTTCCAGGTTGCCAAAGCGAGTATTGGCGACGCCGTCATCATCAAGACGGCAAATGGCGTCGAACAGCCGCTGGTGATTAGCGGCAGCGTTCACGACGTGGGCCAGGCGCAGGCGCGCATGGAGAACATTGTTTATGGTTACATCAACCTCGCTACCCTCGCCCAACTAGGCGAAGACCCTTATCTGAATCAACTGAATATCCTCGTTGCGGAAAACAGGTTTGACAAGGACCACATCAGGCGCGTCGTGGCTGATGTCGAAGAGGTGATAAAGAGTCGCGGACATGAGGTTCGTCGCACCGACATACCAACTCCGGGCAAACATCCTCATTCGGATTTGACCGGCATCCTGCTTCTGGCGATGTCGAGTTTCGGCCTGTTTGTTCTCGTGCTGAGCGGGATTCTCGTCATTAACTTGCTTACCGCGATGATGGCGTCGCAGGTGCGGCAGATCGGCGTGATGAAAGCGATTGGCGGAACGCGGTGGCAGATCGCGAGGATCTATTTTGGGCAGGCGCTATTCCTGGGAATCGCCGCGGTCATTGTCTCGGTGCCATTAGGGATACTCGGCAGTCGTGCGTTGTGCCGCTACATGGCGATGTTTCTTAATTTCGACATCAACAGTTTTGCCGTTCCGTTGTGGGTGTACCTGTTGGTCGCTGTGATTGGGGTTGCGGCGCCGCTAATCGCTGCTGCTTATCCGGTTTGGAGCGGCACGAGAGCGCCGGTCCGAGTCGCACTCTCGGATTTTGGTCTGTCGCAAACAACCTTCGGCGCGAGTGCGTTTGATCGCGCGCTGACGCGCATTGGTGGAACGTTTAGCTTGATAGCCTTTGCGATACGCAATAGTTTTCGGCGGCGCGCTCGGCTGGCGCTGACGCTCTTAACACTCGCGGCGGGTGGTCTCTTCTTTCTTTCGGCGTTGAATGTCCGCGCGTCGATGATCAACACGCTGGACCAACTCTTTGGCGCAAGAAAATTTGATCTCACCGTCTCGTTCGTGAACTCTTACGAAATGGAGAAGATCCAACGGGCGATTAACAACACGCAGGGCATTAGTAAAGCTGAAGGATGGTTTGCGACTGAAGCGTCGCTCGAAGCTCGGCGTTTCAACGTCGTCGCGTTACCGCCTGACTCGCAACTTCAGGAATTCGACATCATCGAGGGACGAAGCCTTGCGCCCGGAGATACCGATACGATCGTTGTCAATAACGCTCTGGCCAGTCGGGAACCAAAGATGCGCGCCGGCGAGACTGTTATGTTACGTATGGGCAACGCTGAAACGACGTGGCGCGTGGTTGGTGTTGCCAGAGAAGCGTTCTCGCCCGCGGTCGCCTACATTCCGCACTCGGGAATGGTTAACAACCTGCGACTCGCGCTCGACAAGTCCGATCCAGACGCAGTAAGCCTGGTAAAAGCCGATCTCGATCGCAATCTGGAGCAGGAGGGAGTGCGCGCGCGTAGTAGTGTTAGCACGGCTGATACGCGGTTTGCTTTTGACCAGCACATGTTGATGATTTACGTGTTTCTGATCGTGATGTCGTCGATCATTGGCGGTGTCGGGGGCCTGGGACTAATGACGACGATGAGTCTCAACGTCTTTGAACGTCGGCGCGAGATGGGAGTGATGCGAGCGCTGGGCGCAACGCCGAGAATTATCTGGTTGATGATCGTGGCGGAGGGAGTCGTGATTGGTGTGTTGAGCTGGACCATCGCCGCGATCTTGGCCTGGCCCATCAGCAAAGCGATTGGCGACTTTATGGTCAAGATTATGTTCAAAAGCGGGTTGGATTTTGTTTTCGAACCGGTGGGACTTCTGATCTGGATCGCCGTCTCGATCGGCTTGAGCGCGGCGGCGAGTTTTCTGCCCGCCTGGAGGGCGTCGCGCGTTACCGTCCGCGAGGCGCTCGCTTACGAATAATATTAACCACGGATGACACGGATTTAATCCGGATCTATCCGTGTCATTCGTGGTTAGGATTTACCTCAGCCTGTGCGGTGCAGGATGAAGTCGGCGATCCGGCGGAGGATATCAGTAGGTCTTTTGATCTGATTTAAAGCGGCGCACGCATCCCGATGCGCCTTAGCCGCCGCGGCTCGTGTTTCGTCCATTCCAAACAACCCCGGATAAGTGGCCTTATTTGATTGTGCATCTTTCCCGGGTGTCTTCCCAAGATCTTCCGCCGTCGCCGTGACATCCAGGAAATCGTCGGTGATCTGAAACAACAACCCGACCTGTGAAGCGTAACTCGTTATCGCCGCGAGCTCCTTCTCACTGGCCTCTCCAATAATCGCACCAGAACGCGCCGCAGCAACGATCAATGCTCCAGTCTTGAGCCGGTGAATTTCCTCGAGTTGAGCACCGTTGACCTGGCGTGTCTCAGCCTCCATATCGAGCGCTTGACCGCCCACCATTCCCTCCGGTGTGCCCGCCGCACGCGACAACTCCGTGATGAGAGCAATGCGCGTTTCGGCTTTGAGTCGATCGTCCTCGGCAATAGTTTGGAAGGCGAGAGTTTGTAGTGCATCGCCAGCGAGGATTGCGGTGGCTTCATCGAAGCGCACGTGGCACGTTGGTCTACCGCGTCGCAGGTCGTCATCATCCATCGCCGGCAGATCGTCGTGAATGAGCGAGTAGGTATGGACCATCTCAAACGCGCACGCGGTACGAACCAACGAGTTGATAGCTGCGCCGAACGCCTGCCCCGTCGCTAACAACAACGAAGGTCGAAAGCGCTTGCCGCCGGCAAACACGCTCCAGCGAATCGCCTGATGGATCTTTTCCGGCGCCGTGGCAGTCGAAGGCAGAAGGCTGTTGAGCTCGACTTCCACCAACGCGCGGCTCCCAGCCAACAGACTCTCTAATTCAAGCGTATTCTGGATGAAAACGTCAGAACCCATTTTCGTTTTCGCGTTCTGGTGTTTCATTTGCCGGTTCTTTGAAAGGAACTGCTGTGGCACGTCCCTGATTGTCGCGCAACAAGATCTCTATTCGCCGTTCGGCCTGGCTCAGCCGCTCCTGGCATTCGCGCGAGAGTCGAATCCCTTGTTCAAACAACTCGAGACTCTTATCGAGCGGCAAGTCGCCGTCTTCCAACTGGTGGACGATGCGTTCCAGAGCTTCGAGCGAAGCTTCAAACGTCCTTACCTGTTCCTGACCATTATTCATTTGACAGCCTCGTTATCTGCGACGGCGCGGCCTCCCGCGCGGTGACTTCTTGAGCAATGGACTATTCGGGTCAACTGTCCCAATCGCCGGCAACTCCTTCATTACATTATCGACGACACGTTGGACCACAACGTCATCTTTGAAATCGATAACCTTCCAACGATCCGCATCGCGTCTCAACCCTAGCTCTATGGTGCGGTCGCTGATCTTAGTCGTTGCTTTAGCAGTGTCTCCCTCGGTCGTTACCGTCATCAAAGACGGAACAGCAACGACCAGAAAGATGAATGGCTTCGGTTCAGACTTCGCAGCAAACTCCTTAATCTGCTTCACGACTTCGTCATGAATAGTGTGCTTCAGACGCGGCAGCAGCGACGGCACGGTGGCGTCGATCTGTCCCTGCACTGAGCTGTTGAGTGCGAAACCGTAACGACCGGCAGCTTTCTGACTGACACTGGCGACCATGTTTTTGGCGATCTCATCGTCGTCGATTCGCTTCTGAAACTCCGCCGCGTCATTTCGCTGCGCGGCGTCGATCAGCAGCGTGAGCGTGTAAGCGGGAGTCGATTGATAATGCCGCCACCAAAGAAATCCAGCCACGGCCACGATCAAAAGGACAACCACGACGAGCCCGCCCAGAATTCCCAGCACACGCGGCCACCGTCGACGTTTGTGAACAGGCCTTGTTCCTTCCGCCTTCGCTGCATCGAGATTGATTACGATTCGCTGCCGCATTGCTGATCCGCGTTAATCCGTGGCTTCGATCCGTTCAATCCGCGTCCCCAGTTTTCCTTTTGCCAGCCGCACACTCAATTCATCGCCTGGCGCTACGGACGTCGCATCGCGTACCAATTTACCTGACGCATCCTGAGCGATCGCGTAACCTCGTTGCAATACTCCAAGCGGCGACAGGGCGTCAAGCGAAGCGGCCGCGAGGGCGAGGCGTTCTCGTGCCTGCTGAAGTTTTGTTTCCATCGCGCCGTCGCAGGCTGATGAGGCCGCATCGAATCGCACCCGCGCGGCATTCAATTGCGATTTAACTTCGTCAAAGGCGTGCGACAACGCCTGTTCCTGAACGCGCGATCGAAGGTCGACGATTTTGAAACGCGTCAATCGCACCAGTTGCCGGCCAAGATTCTCGAGCGCCGAACAGAGCTGATCTTCATGTGCGGCGACGATCTCGGCAGCCGCGGAAGGGGTCGGAGCGCGAAAGTCGGCAACGAAGTCTGCGATTGTGAAGTCAGTCTCGTGACCAACTGCTGAAATTACCGGAATCGCAGACTTGCGAATCGCGCGCGCGACTTCTTCCTGGTTGAACGCCCAGAGATCTTCTGTCGAACCGCCGCCGCGTCCAACGATGAGCACGTCAACGAGATCCGCCGTGCGCCCTTCGCGCAAGGCGCGTTCGTGATATTGATTGATAAACCAGATGGCGCGCGCGATGTCCGGACCTGCCGACTCGCCTTGGACACGCGCCGGTGAAAACAGAACGTGAACTGTTCGCGTGCGGCGCGAGATCACGTTGAGAATGTCGCGGATGGCGGCGCCGGTAGGTGAAGTCACGATGCCGACGCGACGCGGAAACACGGGCAGCGGCCGTTTCAGTTCCTTCGCAAACAGTCCTTCTTTCTGCAAACGATCGCGGAGTTGTTGGAAGGCGATTTGCAGAGCACCGGCGCCGACTGGATCGAGGGCATCGACCACGAGCTCATATTCACCGCGCGGTGCGTAGACCGAGAGTTTGCCGCGCGCGCGAACCTTCAGACCATTTGCAGGACGAAACCGGATGCGAGTGTTTGTTGAGCGAAAGCACTTGGCGCGGAGTTGTGCGTGCTCGTCCTTAAGCGTGAAGTACCAGTGACCGGATGAGTGGTCTTTGAAGTTTGAGATTTCGCCTTCGACCCAAACCGACATGAAGCGTGATTCGAGCGCGATTCTGATTGAGTTGGTTAGCTGGGCGACAGTTAGAGGCTTTCGTTCGGTTTCATCGAAAAGCGCGTTGAAGAGGGGTTGGTTCACAGGATTAACAGAACATTCAGACAGGCTTTACAAGATTTTCCAGGATTACAGGATGCTACGGCGTGGTGAGTTCCACCACGGGACTCAATCTCACCGAAGCACCGTCGCGATTCGTTCGCACGCGCACACGCGGCGAAGCCGAAACTGAATTCGACGCGTAAGTAATCGTATACGCCGAACGCAACTGCGCGACTACATCGTCATAGGCCTTCTGCAAATCATCGAGCCGGCGAATCGGGTAATAGATCCCGCCGGAAGCAGCAGCGAGTTTGCGTCCTTCCTCTTCCGCGCGCGTCGTCAATGTCAGATAACGCGTACGCAATGGATCGATCGTAATCTCCGGTTTCGGCACACTGGACTCGGGTATCAATCCTGAAGGCACATACAACGGGTAAACAAGCGCGCCCGATTCACTC
>JAICGZ010000047.1 GCA_025922875.1 Pyrinomonadaceae bacterium | reverse complement strand
TGGATCGCCTCATCGAAGTCGACACGAAGGCGTTGAGGCGCGGGCTGATGTCTGGGGAGACGCTGCGGGCACCGCGCCAGCAGTTACGTCGGTTACGCGCCTCAGCCTTCGATGTCGCTTTAGACTTCCAGGGACTTCTCAAATCTGCTTCCATAGCGCGCCTATCGGGCGCGCGACGTGTTTTTGGGTATTCGCGCGCCGGACTGCGCGAACCTGCCAGTGCGCTTTTCCTGTCGAAGACAATTGCCGTACCGAAAGAAACCCACGTGATCCGCAAGTCACTGCTTCTGCTTCAAGGAGCTTTGGACATTCCCGTACCGGATGTCCTTTCATTTCCAATTAGCGTTACACCTGAAGCAGAAGCCGAAGCGCGAGAGGCGTCGGCGGAGGCTGGTGGTAAGTATGCGATTTTGAATCCAGGCGGCGGCTGGCCGACGAAACTCTGGAGCGCCGAACGTTTCGGCAAACTGGCGGACTTGCTCTGGGCGAATTATGGTATTGCTTCTTTAGTTAGTTATGGACCCGGCGAGTTCGAGCTTGCGGAAACTGTTCGCCGTTCGTCAGTCTCTCGCAAGGCTCTGCCAGTGAATCTCTCTTTGAAAGGTTTTTATTCGCTTGCGCGGGGCGCACGCGTTTACGTCGGAGGCGATACCGGTCCGACGCATATTGCAGTCGCGGCTGGTACACCGATCGTTGGGTTGTTTGGACCTACGGAGTGGTGGCGCAACGGAAGTCCGCGCGCGAAAGATATTTGCGTCGAGCGAAATGATATTGACTGTCGCGTGGACTGCCATCGGCGTTCGTGTTCAAAATGGATCTGCATGGATATTGAAGTCGAGCGCGTGATGGAGGCTGTGGAGCGGAGGATCAAACAGGTCCTATAGGACCTATATGACCTATACAAAATCAATGCGAAGAGGTGGAACGTGGATTCAGCGTTGGCGGGTGCCGCTCGGTTTTTTGTGCGGCGCAGCCTTCATCTTCTTTGCGAAGCCAACGCCGATCACTTTACTAATCGGCGCATCGGTCTCGATGTTGGGCTTGGCGCTACGCGCCTGGGCCGCCGGTCACATCCGAAAAAATGCGCAACTCGCTACGTCAGGTCCATATGCGTTCACGCGCAATCCACTCTACTTCGGTAGCTTTTTGCTTGGGCTCGGTTTCACGATCGCTTCCGGTCGACTGCTCCTGGGCGTGCTTTTTGCCGCCCTCTTTCTGGGCATCTATTTGCCGGTGATGCGCGTCGAAGCCTCAACGATGGCCCAGCTCTTTGGTGAAGATTTTGAAACGTACAGGCGATCGGTACCGTTGTTCTTTCCTCGGATTACTCCGTTTCGCCAAAATGAGTCGGCTGCAAACAAATTCGATGGTACTCTTTATCTTCGGTATCGGGAGTACCGGGCGGCACTCGGGCTAGTCGTTGCCTGGGGACTGCTGTTAATTAAAACTTACTATTTCTAACTTGCGAACATCGCTAAAGACAATTGCCGTCATTACACTCTTAGCGCTTGCGATCAGCATCGGCGCCAGCGCTCCGTTCGCGCATGCGCAACGGCATGATCCGAAGACCGGACCAAGACATTTTGAACTCGGCGAGGAGCTTCACTTCGAAGCTGAATTTTCACGAGCGCTGCTGCGCAAGCTGGACGTCGCCGATCTGAAGTTTCGCGCGACGCGCACTCCTGTCTCACCTGACGCGCAGGAAGCAAAGCCTTATGCGTTAACGTTCAGCGCCGATATCGCGAGCAAAGGTTTCTTCGCTCGTTTATTCAATTTGAAGTTTCGCGAACGCGTCGAGTCTATAGTCGAGCCGCTTTCGTTTACTGTTCAAAGAACGAGAATTCTGGACGAGCAAGGAAAGCGAGTACGCACAACCGAGTCGACGTTCGATCGATCGCAGGGCAAGATGACCTGGACCTCGCGCGATCCAAACAATCCATCCGCTGAGCCGCGCCACAAGATCGCTGATTTCTCAGGCCAGTTACAAGACGTGTTGTCGGCGATCTACTTCATTCGCACGCAGCCGCTCGAAGTCGGAAAAACTTTTGAGGTTTTTATCGGAGACGGGGGCCACGTTTACAAGATTCCGGTGAAGGTCGTCGAGAAAAAGCGAATGAAGACGATTCTTGGTCGGGTCGATGTGCTGCGAGTGAATCCGGAACTGTTTGGACCAGACAGGTTGATCGATGAGGAAAAGGGTGAGTTCTCGATCTGGATCACCGCCGACGCGCGGCACATTCCAGTTGGCGGGCGGATCAAAACGGATTACGGTACGTTTGATATCAAGCTAAAGCGCATCATCACTAACCCCGTTCAGCAATAATTTCCCGCAAAGACGCATGGGAGCAAAGAAAGTTGATATTCTTTCTTTGCTCCTTTGCGTCTTTGCGGGAAAACAATCGTGCAAACACCACTGATCATCGGACACCGTGGCGCTTCTGCCGTCGCGCCGGAAAACACTATGGCCGCCTTTCGTGAAGCCATTGCGGCGGGTGCGGATGGCATCGAGTTTGACGTTCGTCTCACGCGCGACGGCGTTCCCGTAATCATTCACGACAGCACGCTTCGTCGCACTGGCGGCTTGCAGCGTCGTGTCGCTGATCTGACGTGGTCCGAACTCCAGCAGATCGATGCGGGTAGTTGGTTCAGCCCGAGGTTTGCGACGGAAACAGTTCCCACCCTCACAGAGTTGCTCACCCTTTTCGAATCCAACAATCTGTTTCTCCATCTTGAAATGAAATCCGACTCGGCGTCAGAGCACACGCCGCTGGCAGAGGCATGTTGCAGACTGATCAACGAACACTCGTTGAAGGAGCGAGTCGTCGTTTCGTGTTTCGATCATGCAGCACTCAAGGTAGTGAACAGCATCGATTCGGAAATCAAAACGGCTGCGCTTTTTGAACCGTCTCTTTCGAACCTCTCGGTATTATCAAACGAGCGTGTGATCAACCAGGCGATAGCCGTTGGAGCAACGGCGCTCGCGCTTCATCATAGACTCGCACGCAAGCAGCTGGTTGATAAAGCAAACCTGCTCGGTTGGGGCGTCGCGGTTTGGACAGTGGATGACGCCGCTTGGATCGAACGCGCGAGATCGATCGGTGTTGATGCTTTGATTACGAACAATCCTGCCGCTATGCTGGCTCATCGATGACTCGTCCCCTGGCTCAGTTCAACCGTTTCTTCGTTTCACCAGACTTCTCAGTTCATTACCGCAGAGCAAAACAACTTCTGTGGCAGACTCAGGCGACCTCAGGTTATTCACTGCTCACCACTCTCAGTGGCCAGGTCGATTACACGCTCGATGGCCAACCTACGACACTCTTAAGTTCCCAGTCAGTTGTTCTTGAACCCAATGCCAGCGTCACGACGAAGGGTCGTCAGGTAGAACTCCTGTTTCTCACGTTCTCAGCTTCGCTGGTCCTTCAGCATGCAGCAGCTATGCGATTGATCCCTCCGAAATCGATCGTCACCTTCACACGCGAACACGTGCATGGCGATCGAAAGCTGGATGGCTTGCTGGCGGAATTCGTTGCGGAGCTTGCCGGCGAAAAACCTGGCAAGGACATAGTCCTGCACGCGCTGGTTGAGCAGGCGTTGGTCCATCTCCTGAGAAACTATTCAACACCGCGCCTCTCTGAAGAGCTTGAGCTTTCGCGCGTTGGGCTTGTTGACCGTCGCATTCGACGCTCGGTCGAGTTGATGCACACTCAACTCGATCAGGACCTCACGTTGAAGGCACTCGCCGCCGCTTCTTATCTCTCGCCATTTCACTTCGCGCGACTTTTCAAGAAGCTCACTGGCGCTTCGCCTCACAACTACCTCGCAGGCATTCGCGCTGCACGCGCTCAGTTGTTACTGGCTGAGACGGATCTTTCCGTTGCTGAGATTGGCGCGCGCGTCGGCTACTTAAGCGGCAGTCACTTTACAAAAGCATTCCGCATCGCGACCGGCGCCACGCCACGGGAATTTCGTAAAGGCCTCATTGGCCACAAAGAAGCACAAAAGTAATCAGCCACAAAGAAGCACAAAAAGCACAAATAACGGTTTTGTGTTTTTGTGGCTAAGCAATGCGTCGCCAATAATGAGCAAGATTCGTCGGTTGTAATCGCTTCGCGACCGCTATCATCCTGCAACACCACAAAGGAGAGCCATCGAGATGCCAGTTGATAAACAAGCTGAGATTAATCCTGCCGAAGGAAAGTTAGGAGTTCTACTAGTTGGACTGGGCGCAGTCAGCACCACTTTCATCGCCGGCGTTGAAGCGATCAAAAAAGGTTTCGCTCAGCCCATCGGCAGCCTTACGCAAATGGGCACGATTCGTCTCGGCAAGAGAACCGAGAACCGCGTGCCCCTCGTCAAAGATTTTGTTCCACTGGCACAACTCAAGGATCTTGTTTTCGGCGCGTGGGACATCTTCCCCGAGTCAGCGTACGACGCGGCTTTGAACGCAGGTGTCCTGGAAAAGGAACTCCTGGCGCAACTGAAAGAACCGCTCCGCAAGATCAAGCCAATGAAGGCAGTGTTTGATCAAACTTACGTGAAGCGACTCAGTGGAACGAACGTTAAAACCGGTGAGAACAAGTTTGAGTTGGCCCAACAACTGATCGATGAGATTGCCGGGTGGAAACGGAAAAACAAGTGCTCGAGACTCGTGATGATTTGGGCTGCATCCACTGAAATCTTCTTAAAGCGGCATCCGGTACACAAGACGATCGAATCGTTCGAGAAGGCAATGCGCGAGAACCATAAAGCGATCGCGCCGTCGATGATCTATGCATACGCTGCATTGAAGTCTGGAATTCCATTCGCTAATGGCGCTCCGAACCTGACAGTGGACATTCCCGCGCTGATGACGCTCGCCGACAAGAACAAGGTCGCGATCTGCGGCAAAGACTTCAAGACAGGTCAAACGTTGATGAAGACGATCATCGCACCGGGATTGAAGTCGCGCATGCTGGGACTGCATGGCTGGTATTCCACAAACATTCTCGGCAACCGCGACGGCGAAGTGCTCGACGACCCGGATTCTTTCAAGACCAAGGAAGAATCGAAGTTGTCAGTTCTCGAGTACATACTTCAACCGGAAGTCTATCCCAGTTTGTACAAAGGCTTTTCCCACGTGGTGCGGATCAACTATTACCCGCCGCGCGGCGATAACAAGGAAGGCTGGGACAACATCGATATCTTCGGCTGGCTTGGCTATCCGATGCAGATCAAAATCGACTTCCTCTGCCGCGACTCCATACTGGCCGCGCCGATTGTCCTCGACCTTGCTTTGTTCCTCGACTTGGCGCAGCGAGCCGGCATGAAGGGCGTGCAGGAGTGGCTTTCGTTCTACTTCAAATCTCCGCAAACCGCACCCGGGTTGTATCCCGAGCACGATATTTTTATTCAGCTCATGAAACTCAAGAACACGTTGAGGCACTTGCGTGGTGAGGATCTAATTACCCACCTTGGACTCGAATACTACGACTGAAAAGTTTCCCGCAAAGCGCAAAGCAAAAACAAAAGCGGCAAAGAAGAATCAAACTTCGCCGTCTTTGTGCCTTTGCGCGAAACCGTGTTACGGTGGCTGAAAACGTGCAATTATTGTCAGTCATTCTTTGACAGGAAATGTCACGCCTGTTTCTTTCCTCATTCATTTTACATAGCGATTCTTGCTTTACACGAGATTTTGTGGTGACATTTTTGTCCGAGTTGTATATATAGCATCCGGTCGCCAGCCGTTTCAGCCGCTGAAAATCTAGTTGGCGAACCTTAGCATCTTCCCCCCGCATCAATTTGATGTGCGGATCGTTCCTTGCAAGCAAGGCCATGGGCCAGAAGGTCTTGAGGCCTGAAGGAGCGAGCCGATGTTAGCTGAGTGTGACGTGAAAACAACAAGAGACATGAACAACACAGGCACAGTATTCCTCGATCCCGATCAGAAGAGCCCGCGTGCTCAGGATTTTGAGGAGCGGTTGACCTCGCGGATAGTGGGTCAAGAACGCGCGGTCAGACGGATGAGCGGTCTGTATCAAATCTTTTTGGCGGGCATGAATCCGCCGAACCGCCCAATCGGCACGATGCTGTTTTTAGGACCGACAGGTTCAGGAAAGACTCGCGTGATCGAAGCGGCCGCTGAGGTGCTGTATGGCGATCCGAACGCCGTCGTCAAAATCGATTGCGCGGAGTTTCAGCACTCACATGAAATTGCCAAATTGATCGGCTCACCTCCGGGATACCTCGGTCATCGCGAAACTTCGCCGATGCTGACCCAGGAAAACCTCGATCGCATGCACACCGACGATATGAAAGTGTCGCTGGTGCTGTTCGACGAGATCGAAAAGGCTTCCGATAGTTTGTGGCAACTACTGCTCGGTATTCTCGACAAAGCCACGTTGACGCTGGGCGACAATCGCCGGGTCGACTTTTCGAAGGCCATGGTCATCATGACCTCAAACCTCGGCGCCCGTGAGATGTCGGAACTGATATCGGGCGGTATCGGGTTCGCGCCCGGCAAGGGTTCCAAGACTCCGAACGACACCGAAGTGGACCAGAAGATTTATCGCACGGCAGTCGAAGCTGCGCGGCGCAAGTTTTCTCCGGAGTTCATGAACCGCATTGACAAGGTCGTAGTCTTCCGTTCGTTGAAGGAACATCATCTTCGGCAGATCCTCGATCTCGAGTTGCAGGCAGTTCAAGATCGGATCATGCAGTCAGCCGGAACCAAGTTTGTCTTTCAATGTTCTGATACGGCGAAGGACATGCTGATGAAGGAAGGGTTGGATTATAAATACGGCGCACGTCACCTAAAGCGAGCTGTCGAGCGATTCCTCGTCTACCCGCTTTCGAACCTGGTAGCTACTGGCCAGATCGGATTGGGAGATCTCGTGCACGTCGATGTCGACGGCATCCGCAACCGGTTAATCTTCTCTAAGAGCTCCGGCGGTGCGTTGATTCACGAGATGGCACAGGGCGCAAACTCATCTGAAGATTCAGGTGAAACTTTGTCAGGTGGTGTTGGATTGCCGATTCCGCAAGCCTCGAAAGCTGCCAAGAAGGGGCATGGCCGCGGAGAAAAAGTCGAAAACTAGTGGCACGGATAACACGAATGGATACGGATCAAACTGATCCGTGTCCATTCGTTTATCTGCGCTCTAGTTTTCGCAACGCTTCGAAGGCGATCTCGGATAAATAAGGATCAGTTGCGTTCGACGCTTCTTTCAATGCGGGCGCCGCGGTGGGATCACCAATCAAACCCAGCGACCGCGCTGCCTCACGTCGCACGTCATCCGCTAGCTTTTCGTTTTTCAACACTGAGACGAGGGCCGCCGTGCCGGCGCGACTTCCGATCTGCCCGAGAGCAGACGCGGCTGCGCGCAGCACAAAAACATTTTGTTCTCGCTTCCGTTTCGATTTCGCAGGCGCTGACAGTTCCGGCGCAAGCGTACCAACGAGCGGCACTACTGCGGCCTCATCACCAATCTGCCCTAATGCAACTGCTGCTGCGCCTCGCACGCCCTCTTCCTTATCGTTCAGTAATCGTTCTATTAACGGTGCGGTTGCGTTTGGGCTGCGAGTGAGGCCGAGCGCGTAAGCTGTCTCACGGCGCACAAATTCGTCTTTGTCACTGAGTAACGGAACCAGGGCCTCGACACTCTCATCCGCGCCAATCGAAACAATTGCTTTTGCAGCCGTGGCCCGAATTATCGGCGATACATCCTTGAGCGCTGGAAGAGCCGCTCTCGATGCGGCGGAGGCGCGCATGTTCCCGAGTTTCATCACAGCATCACGCCGTTCTTCCTGATCGGAAGAACTCAAACGCTGCTGCTGTTTTTCGATTTCGATTTGTAGAGGCGTGAGGTTACGACTCTCCTGTGCCACAACGAGGACCTGAAAAAGCCACAAAGAGGCACACAAAGCACAAAATGTACTTGAAAGGAATCTTGAGCGCCCACTACTCGTTTTTGTTTTTTGTGCCTCTTTGTGGCCCATTCACATGTGAACGGCGGCTCGCCTCTCCGCCTTGCGGCGAACTGCTTCCCATTCGAAAGCCTGGCGGGCACGACGATTCTCGTGAGCATCGGCCAAAGCCGCTACCACTTCATCATCCAGCACCAGTGGGGCTGTTTTCGATCGCCGCGTAGACTCGATGAGTGAGACGTAATCCAAAACCTCTCCCACTTCAGACTCACTCAGTGCTTCGAGTTTTAAAGCAAGAAACTGGCGTTTGCTCCCGGTGTCGGCCATTTTCGTGCTCCTTTACTGTTTTGCGGGAGAAAACTATACACAGGATTCAGACGATTTTCCAGAATTTACCGGATTTATCCCGGTGGTCCTCTAAATCCTGCAATCCTGTACCTAGTCGATTCTGGAGGCGAGGCCGTGAACCGTATCGACGATCAGCACGGCAATCGGGGGATAAAAAATCAGATCAAAAATGATGGCCGATTGAACAGATACAATGCGATGGCGGAACAGCAGGGTTATGTCGCTGAAAAAGTCCTGCATGTGCCACCCGATATACAAACCTATTCCAAGACTGAGCGCCCAGCCGACGAGAAGAAACGTGTACGCTGAGAAACGAGTAAATGGCTGCTCGGGTAGAGAACTCTCGCTGATGATCGAACCTTGAATCGGGTCCGGTTTGTATGTGTAATGCGCTAAGTATTCACGCAAGCGATTCGCGAGATGCCAAACTCCAATCACGAACAACGTCAGCACGATTACACGACCCATTGTCGAAAACACATTCCACAACTGAGGCCGCATCATCGCAAGGAAGAAAGTCGAGAGGAACAACGACACGGTGGTGAACACCGCCCGCTGACGCTCACGGTTTTCCTGCCGATCGCGTTCGAGTACTTCATCAACCAAACGATCCCATTTCGCCTGCACCGCCAAATTGCGGGCGCGCTTCGCGTGGGGATTATTCGAGTCGAGAATCGAATAACTGCGGTTCTTCTGTGCCTTCAATTGATCGTCGTAGTAGGCACGCTCCTGAGGATCGCTGAGCGTGTGGTACGCCTTGGATAGTAAAGCGAACTGGCGAGCAGCTTCGGTATTCGGATTTACGTCCGGGTGACTTTTGCGCGCAAGTTTCCTGTAGGCCGATTTGATTTCGGTCTGAGACGCATTGGTCGAGACGCCCAAAATTCTGTAGTAGTCAATCACTGTGCTTGTCTAACTCCGAAAGCCAGCGATGGATGCCAGGGCTAGCTGAGGACACCGCGTCCACTCGCCCGAAAGTATAACACCATGCGCAAGCATTGCAGCCGGGTTTTGATACCTGTTGAGATGGTGAATTTGGCGGAGGGGGGTGCCAAAGGGGGGTCGGGAAAAACCTCGAGCGGCATTCGAGGGGGCGAGGACATATACATAAGGCGACTCGCACCCTTTGGCGGTTGATTTTGCTAGTACAACCGCCATGCCATTCTCGTTTTTTTAAAAACGCTAACAAAACCGGCATGATCGTTCGGTGGTGACGTCCAAAAGTGTGAACAGTCGAGGACACAACTGTCTACCACTTACGACACTAACTTACCTTTGACTCGCGCGCTCCACGATGCGCAGGAGAGTTCTCACGGCGATGCCGGTTGGCCCCTTCGATCGATACGGCTTCGCCTCGTCACCCCAGGCCGTACCCGCGATATCGAGATGCGCCCACGAGAGCCCATCAGCAAACTCCTTAAGAAACGCAGCAGCGGTTATCGTTCCGGCTTTTCTGCCACCGACGTTCTTGATGTCGGCGATGTCTGACTTGATCTGTTTCGAATACTCCTTGTCGAGTGGTAACTGCCAGAACTTCTCGCCCACTTCCCTGCCCGCAGCAATGATCTCGTCGATCAACGCCTGATCGGTTCCCAGGACGGCAGCGTTCACGTCGCCGAGCGCCACCGAAACAGCGCCAGTCAAAGTCGCCATATCGATGACCGTGGTAGCGCCGAGTTTTTTAGCATAAGCAATCGCGTCGGCAAGGATCAGTCGCCCTTCAGCGTCTGTGTTGATGACCTCAATCGTCTTGCCGGTCATCGCTTTCACAACGTCGCCAGGCTTTGTCGCCTTGCCCGACGGCAGGTTTTCAGTACAAGGCGCAACACCCAAAATCGGAATCGGAGGCTTCAACTGAGCAATCGCTCGCATCGCGCCCATGACCGTCGCACCACCAGTCATGTCGTATTTCATCAACTCCATATTCTCGCCCGGCTTGAGTGAAATACCGCCGGAGTCGAACGTCACCCCTTTACCGACAAACGCGAGTAATTCTTTGCTGTCGCTAGCGGGCGTCGTCGGGGTGTATTTCAGAATGATCAATTTGGCTGGTTGATCGGAACCTCGCGCTACACTCAGCAGCGATCCCATGCCTTCCTGTTCCATTCGTGCTTCGTCCAGCACGTCAACGCTCAAGCCAAACTCGTTGGCAATTTCGCGCGCGCGTTCCGCCATGTCTGACGGCGTCATGTAAGCGCCCGGTTCGTTCGCGAGGTCGCGAGTGAAGTTCACTGACTCACCCACGATCTGTCCGGCCTTCACACCATGTTGCAGAGACTTCTCTTCGGCGCCCTCAATCATGACGACCAGACGGTCAATCGTTTTCTCTTCTTTTTCTACAGTCCGGTATTTATCAGGATCAAATAATGCGATGAACGCGCCTTCAACTACGGCTGATGCTGTTTGCGCTGCATCGGTTGAAGCTCGAGGAAGTACGGCCACGGACTTGACGTTCTTGCTGCGCAAGGAACGAACCGCGGTGCCGGCCATCTGTGAAACTTGTGCGGCTTTGTAGTCACCGGGTTCGCCCACCCCTACCAAAAATAAGCGGCGCGCTTTTAGTTTGTGGTTTCCCACGAGGTGGAAATACGCGACTTCTCCTTCTTTACCTACAAACTCTTCCGATTCGAGTGCGGAGCGCACCAGTCCTCCGGAGAGTTCGTCGAGCTTCTTTACAAAACCTTCATCGGATTTTTCGTTTTTGAAAACGGCAACCGCCAAAGCTTGCACGTCAAGCTCTTCAATTGGTCCCCGACTGGCTTCAACTTGCATGGTGAGTAGGTTCTCCTGGGTTTGGATCTGGGATTAGCATTGCTTCATCGGCTTTGCCCGAAAAGTCTTGTTTCTCTGTGCAACCTCTGTGTCCCCTGTGTCTCCTGTGGTTGTTTTCAGGAATGATTCTTAACCACAGAGGCACAGAGCACACAGAGATTGCACAGAGAAGAAGTCCGATCAGGACTCTTCGGGCAAAGCTGCATCATCGATTACGTTCCTTAAGCTGGGCTCGCGTTTCTCTTTCTACTGTTCGCTTTAACTCGGCCTCTCTCTTGTCATACATCTTCTTACCGCGCGCAACTCCAACCTCGATCTTTATCCGGCCGTTTTTTAAGTAGAGCTGTGTGGGAACGAGAGTCATTCCCTGTCTGGCTGTGGCTTCATCCAGTCGGGTGATTTCACGTTTGTGAAGCAGCAGCTTGCGAGTTCGCAGTGGATCGTGGTTCTCACGATTGCCATGAGAATACGGCGAAATGTGTGCATTGAACAACCACGCCTCACCCTCGCGCACGGATACGTAAGCTTCCTTGAGCTGTACGCGCCCTCCCATGGCACTCTTTACTTCGGTGCCCGTCAAAACAATGCCGGCTTCGTACTTATCCGAAATGTGATAATTGTGAAAGGCAGCACGATTGGCTGCCAAAACTTTTTCTTCTTTCACTGCGTCACTTTGAGATCGAGCACATCGTGACGAGTAATGATTCCGACGATGCGTCCATATTCTTCAACCAGCACGGCCGGACTCGTTTGCAATCGTCGAGTCACCTCACTCGAACTCGCATCGACGTCGACCGTCGGGAAACTCGCCTCCATTACTTCGCTCACCGGTGAATTCAGCAATTCCCTGTTGCGGACGACTTTCGCCAGACATCGATTCTCTCGCAATGAACCTACGACTCGCCCTTCTTCCAAAACCGGAATTTGAGTCACTCCAAGCTCATCCATCCTTTGCAGTGCTTCACCGACTGTGTCCGACGGCGTCACGGAGACTAACGCTTTCGGAGCTTGCGGCTTCTTCGTTCCACTGATCAATCCGGCAGTCATCTTTTGCGGCTCCAGCAGGCGCTTCTCTTTCAGCCACTCATCGGAATGATGTTTGGACAAGTAGTGCTCGCCCGTGTCGCAAACAATGAAAACTACGATCGCGTCTTCGTCCAACCCCTTCGCGACGCGCAGTGCGGCGGCGAGGTTTGTACCCGTGGATCCGCCGCAGAAAAGTCCTTCCATTCTCCCGAGCAAGCGCGACATCTCGAACGATTCGCGATCGGTTACGTTGATTACCTCGTCGACATACTTGATATGAACATTAGGCGGCACGATCTCCTGGCCGATTCCCTCAACCAGATAAGGCGTCGCTTCTACGATCTTTCCCGTCTCTTTGAAAGTCTTGAATATCGAACCGTAAGGATCGGCGCCGATGATCCTGATCGCGGGATTCTTTTCTTTAAGAAACCGGCCTGTGCCCGAGATCGTCCCACCCGTTCCGAGTCCGGCGACGAAGTGAGTGATCTTGCCTTCCGTCTGTCGCCACAACTCGGGACCAGTAGTACGGTAATGCGCTTCCGGATTTGCAGGATTGGAATACTGGTCAGGGTAGAAGGAGTTGGGGGTTTCTGCTGCGATCCTCTGGGCGGTGGAGACGTAATGATCGGGAGTTCCTGGTTTAGCGGAAACCGGCGTTATGACGACGTCAGCGCCGAGCGCTTTTAAATAGCGAGACTTCTCGACCGAGGCTTTGTCAGTCATTACAAAAATGCATTTGTAACCCTTGACCGCGGCTGCAATCGCTAAACCTATTCCGGTGTTGCCGGAAGTCGCTTCGATTACTGTCCCGCCTGGTTTGAGCATCCCTTCGCGTTCAGCCGCCTCGATCATGGCCACGCCAATCCGGTCTTTAACCGAATAGCCGGGATTGAGATTCTCCATCTTCGCGAACACTTGTGCTTTTACGTCGCGAGCGAGACGGTTGAGTTTCACTAGAGGCGTATTTCCGATCAAACCGAGAATATTTTTCTGGAATTCCATCAGAGTCTCCGACGAGCCTGGCGAATGCGGACCTATCTATATAACAGAAGCCACAAAGAGGCACAAAAGCACACAAGATTTCATTGTGCTTTTTGTGCCTTTTGTGGGTTTAAAATGTTAGGACCCGGACGCGCTCTCCCCTTCGCATCCGGGCCCTTACAAGGCCACTCATCTTTCAATGTGTGACCGAACCGTTATTGACAAGCTTAGTAGCGTCGCCTGTCTTTATCGCGAAGCTTGTAGGTATAGAGCGCTGCTCCACCTGCTCCCGCGACGGCGCCAATGATTGCGCCCTTCTTACCACCGACCAGCCCGCCGATTACAGCACCACCACCAGCGCCTGCAGCGGTCGTGAGCTTGTCACGATGCCGATCCCAAAATGATCTGTCTCGATCCCAGTAATCGCGATCGCGATAGCGTCGACCATCTCTGTATCTGTACGCTTCGCTACGATATCGCGTATCAGCGACGCGTTGTTCGTAACGCCTGTTATCAAACCGTCTCGTTCGTGTTTGCGCTCCAGCCGGAATCGCCGTAAAAATTAGTGCCAACAAACAGAAGATACTTAACAATCCCTTTTTCATTCCTTGCTCTCCTTCCGTGTCCCCCTTTTGGCAATGGGTGTGCCAATAGTCGAAGACCTCGCATTCGCAGGTTTTTTGCAGTTTTATCGATACTTGAGCTAAAAATGGTGTGCGTGACGTTAACCATTCCGTGCGCGTCGTGTGAGGTGTTTCACGTTTTGGGGTAAATGCTCGATCTACCATGAAGATACTAATTCTCGACGGTTCAAAGATCCGAGAACTGCTGCCGATGGCGGACTGTATTGAGCTGATGGCTGACGCTTTGTCGGCGCTTGCTCGCGACGAAGTGCATCAGCCTCTGCGCACGATAATTCGCCCGCCGAATGCGCGCGGACTTCTCGGACTCATGTCCGCATATCGCGGCGGCGAGCGAGGCGCCTTCGGACTGAAGTCGATCTGCGTCTTTCCGGAGAACCCATCACAAGGCAAAGACGCTCACCAGGGTGCGGTGCTGTTGTTCAGTCGCGACACTGGTGAGCTACTTGCACTGATGAATGCTTCCGAGATCACGGCCATTCGAACCGCTGCGGTGTCAGCAGTAGCGACTCGTTTACTTGCCCGGGAAGACGCACACGAGTTAGCAATCGTTGGAGCGGGCGTGCAGGCTCGAACACATCTCGTAGCGCTCGCCTGCGTTCGTCCAATCAGACGTGCTCGTGTCGTGGCGAGGAACATGGAGCATTCACAGCGACTCGTGGAGGAGATGCAACCTAAGGTTCCTTTTCCGATAGAAGCAGTGCAGACGAATGAAGAAGCAGTGCGTGTTGCGGATTTAATCGTCACAGCCACTTCCTCTCTTGAGCCTGTGATTAACAAAGAGTGGATCTCGGGCGGCGCGCACATCAACGCGATCGGAACGCATTCGCCGAGTTCGCGTGAGATCGATAGCGCCACCATGGCTGCGGCAAGGATTTTTGTAGATCGGCGCGAGTCTGCATTGAATGAATCTGGAGACTATCTGCTGGCTGCGAAGGAAGGCGTCATTGGTCCGGAAAATATTGCAGGAGAGATAGGTGAGTTATTGATCGGAACGAAGTCAGGTCGTACTTCTCAAACCGAGATCACGCTCTTCAAGTCTCTTGGGTTGGCGATTGAGGATGTGGCGTGTGCTGACTACTTATACCGGAAAGCGCAGGCGCAAAACGCCGGCCATTGGGTTGATTTTTAGACAGGATTTACAAGATAGCGGCCTGATACGCGTACCAGAAACCAAACGCGATACTCACCACTCCCGCCGCCATCTGCATTCGATGATGTAAGCTCGACAAATTGCGCGACGTGAGTGCAAACGGCAATCCTATCAGCCCGGACATCAAGAGCATTCCGAAAATCGAACCCACACCAAAAATTGCAAGATAAAGAAAGCCCACCCACGCCGAACCGATTTGAGTTAGCACCAGTAACGTCAACGCGCCCGAGCCAGCCAGCCCGTGCATCATCCCGATGAACACTGGCTTAACGCCAACTACCGAAACAGCATGGCTGTGCTTTCGTTCCGCCTCGTGTCGCGTCTCAGATTCGTGGAAGTGAATGTGAACGTGAGACATGCCGTCATGACTATGCTCGTGCACGTGAAGATCACTTCTCTTCCTCAGCGCGCGCCACAGCGCAGCAGCGCCAAGTCCGATGATCATCAGTGCTACACCAAACTCCATCCAGGCACTGACACTCTCCGGAATCGCAATTCGCAAAGACAACACGACGACACCAACAATCAATAACGATGCCGTGTGACCCGCACCCCACAATACGCCGACCAGTGCAGAACGCAAAACATTGCGTTGCTGGCTCGCGATCGTTGAAACCGCGACGACGTGATCGACTTCGGTCGCGTGTTTCAGGCCGAATAAAAGGCCGAATCCTAAAAGTGTAAGAGTGGTGAACATATCCTGGTTAAATCAGTCTGTCTCCGGTCACTGAAACCGAATCCTGCCGGTAGTGACATCCACGACTCTGGCGGTTGTGCTGCGCTGCCTGGGCCACGATCAGCGCAACCTCCACAGCGTTACGCAAACCGATCAACCCGTCAGAAAGCTTCGTCGTCCTGTAAAACGTTTCAATCTCGTTCCACAAATGGCGCAACTCACGAATCGCTCGCGACAAACGATCGGCGCTGCGAACGAGTCCGACATAGTGCCACATAATGTTTTGAATTGTCTGCATGTCGCCTTGAATCAGGGCGGGATCCGGTTCAGCACTCAAACCACTCTCATCCCAGGAAGGAATATCTTCAAACTTCGGCTTCTGTCCATTCGTTTCCGCACTGATTGCTCTTTCAATCTCCAGCGCCGCTCGATTTCCCCAAACCAAGCCTTCTAAAAGCGATGTTGACGCCAGACGGTTTGCGCCATGTACACCCGTGCAACTGATCTCGCCGACAGCATACAAGTTGCGGATCGTCGAACGCGCCCATTCATCGACCAGCACGCCGCCGCAGAAATAATGCGCCGCCGGCACGACAGGCACAGGCTCGCGCGAGATGTCGAGACCAACCTTCAAACACTCGTCATAAATAAATGGAAACCTTTCCCGAATCGCGTCCGTGGGCATGTGCGACGCAATATCGAGCAATACGTACGAGTATCCTTGCGCCTCCATCTCATGGTGAATCGCGCGCGCAACCACGTCGCGTGGCGCAAGGTCCTTCCACTGAGGCGAATAGCGCTCCATGAAAGGCCGCAGCTCAGGCGTCAACAACACTCCGCCTTCACCACGAACAGCTTCACTGATCAGTAACCCTTCAGCGCCAGGAGCAGCCAACGCTGTCGGGTGAAACTGCACGTATTCAGCATTGGCGATCCGTGCTCCGGCCCGGTGGGCCATCGCGAGACCGTCACCGCGTGCGCCGACGGGATTTGTAGTGTTGCGGTAGATTCGCCCCAGACCACCTGTTGCGAGGATTGTGGCGCTCGCGAGATACCGGTGCACAGTTTTCTCCGAGCGATCGAAGACGTAACATCCGTGACAGGAGATTTCGCGGTAGTTGTCGAGTGGGTTGCGCGAATGATGTGGGAATGTAATGAGGTCAACCGCAGTCGCTTCTGATTTGATTGTAATGTTTGGACGATCGTTCAGAGCCGCGACAAGACCTTTCATGATCGCGCGACCAGTTGCGTCGCCCACGTGAAGAATCCGCCGGCGCGAGTGGGCGGCTTCCTGTCCCCAAATTGGCGTGCCTTCCGCAGTGTGATCAAAAACCACGCCGGCTGTTCGTTCGAGTACTTCGTTCAGCAGTTGCGGACCTTCATCAGCAAGAATGCGCGCGGCTTGTGGCGAACTGACACCCGCGCCGGCAGCGACGATATCTTCAAACAGCAACTCGGAACTATCGTCAGGACCGCGTCCGATTATGCCACCCTGCGCGTAACGAGTGTTTGACTCGTGAGCGTCGGATGCTCTGGTGATGATTGTGATTTGGCGCTCAGGATTTTGAGCGAGACGAAGAGCAGCGGTTGCACCGGCAATTCCGCAGCCGATGATTAGGACCTCAATGTTTTCCATGGGTCATTGTTCAGAGTTCAAGCTTCAGCTTGCTGCTGCAACCGAAGCCACAACCTAAAGGTTGGACTGGCTTTGCCGGTTGAACTCTAGAGACAACAGTGATCAGTCTTCCCGACCAATCTCTAACATCCGCTGCACCGATCGCAACGCTCTTTTGCGGATGTCTTCCTCAATAAAGATCTCAAACTGCTCTTTCTGCAACGACTCGAGCGTGTCTTCGAGCGTGATCTGATTCATGTGCGGGCAACGCACACTGCAAAGCCGCAGCATCTCCTTATCGGGATTTGCCGCCGCCACGTTGTCGCCCATCGAACACTCAGTAAGTAGCAAGTAGCGCGGCGCATTTGTCTGCTCGACGTACCTGATCATCGCGGTCGTGCTGCCGGAGTAGTCCGAAGCGGCAACGACCTCGGGACTGCACTCCGGATGCGCCAGGATCACAACATCGGGAAACTGCTTTCTCACGTTCTGAATGTCTTCGACACTGAACTTCTCATGCACTTCACAGCGCCCCGGCCATCCAATCATCTGGTAGTCGAGTTCGTTTGGAAATCGCATCCGAGGCTCGCGCGTAGGAAAGATGATCTGTTTGCCCGTTTCACGCGCGACGTTGCCGGCGAGGTATTCATCTGGAATAAAGATCACCTTGTCAGTCTTGAGTGACTCAACCACCTTGACCGCATTCGACGACGTACAGCAGATGTCAGACTCCGCTTTTACGTCCGCATAAGTATTGATGTAAGTCACGACCGGAACACCGGGAAATCTCCTCTTCAGTTCGCGCACGTCTTCAGCCGTAATACTTGCCGCGAGCGAACATCCGGCTTTCAACGAAGGTATGAGCACCTTCTTGCCCGGATTGAGAATCTTCGCCGTCTCGGCCATAAACTTCACACCACAAAACACGATGATGTCTTTGTCAGTTTCCGCGGCTTTGCGGCTGAGCTCGAGCGAGTCGCCGACGAAATCGGGAATCGAATGAAAGAGCGCCGGCTCCATGTAGTTGTGGCCGAGTATGACGGCGTTCTTTTCAAGCTTGAGCCGGTTGATCTCCGCCGCTAACTCTGATTTGAGACGCAGTTCGAAGTCCGGCACTGTATCAGCCAGGAGCCGGCTCAGCTTCTCGTACATCTCTTCGGTTGTTGTGTCAGTAATCATCTCTTATGCGACGAATTCCAGGCTCGTATCAAACACCTTCGGCGAATGTGTCAAAGCGCCGACGGAAATGTAGTCAACACCGGTACAAGCAACTTCGAGAACATTTTCGAGCGTTACGTTGCCAGATGCTTCGAGTTTCGCCTTTCCGTCACAAATCACAACTGCCTCGCGCATCATTTCGACGGACATATTATCGAGCAGAATTCGTTTAACTCCGAGCCGCAAAGCTTCCCGGACGTTGTCGAGCGTGCGAGTTTCAACTTCAATCTCGAGCTTCGTTTGCGAGGCGCGCACGCGTTCGACTGCTGCGGTTATGGAACCGGCAAAGTCGATGTGGTTGTCCTTTATTAATACCATGTCAAACAGGCCGGTGCGGTGATTCTGCCCGCCGCCAAGCCGAACGGCGAGTTTATCGGTGATCCGCAGGCCGGGCGCGGTCTTGCGCGTGTCGAGAATAACCGCCTTTGTGGTTTTCACCGCATCGACAAACCGCCGCGTCAACGTGGCGATTCCTGACATGCGGCCGAGGAAATTCAGCGCGGTGCGTTCACCTGTCAGTAAGGCTCGCGCGGAGCCTTCAATCTCGGCCAGTACTGTACCGCGAGTGACGTTTGATCCGTCAGCGACCATTGCAGCAAATGTGACGCGCTCATCCAAAGCAAGCATCACGTGCCTAGCCACTTCTAAACCGGCAACGACGCCGTCCTGCTTGGCGATGATGCGGCCACGCAGCGAGGCATCCGCGGGCACAATCGTGTCTGTCGTGACATCACCCGATCCGATGTCCTCCTCGAGCGCACGCCTGATGTAGTCGGAGACTTCGAGAGGCAGTACAGGACTCATTTTTTGCTTCTGGGCCAAAGTGTATCTTGCAACAAACAGCAGTTTCCCGCAAAGGCGCAAAGATGCAAAGGAGATCCAAGACCTCTTTGCTTCTTTGCGCCTTTGCGGGAAAACTACCGCAGAGTGATCATCAGATCGCGTCCCTCCTGCGCCTCATTCCCCGAATAATCCGTAGCAATGATCCGCAGCACGTAATCTCCTTTCGGCAATTGCGTCGTGTCCCACACGCCCGTCGCGGAACGCCCATCCCGAACAGTGTTCGTAACTTCATAAAGAAACCGCGTCGTCTTGCTGCCGTAGACGGTTATTCCGCTCTCCGCTGCATACGCAATCTTCGTCGCTTCTCTATCGGGAGGCAGTCGATTGAACAGTATGTTGATGCGTGGCTCCGCGAAACCAGGCGCCGGCGTACCATCAGCGTTGAGGATCTGATACCCGATCCCGTACAAACCAAGCCGCCGGCGACTCGCATTCATATTTGTTCGATCAAACGCGTCCACGATGATCCGCACCGGACCACTCACCAGCAAACGCCCTGCTTGTTTTTCAGTCAACCTTGTACCTGCCCCATCAAACAGTTGAATGCCATCCTTCTCGATGATCGGAGGAATGGTGTCGTTGAAGCCCACGGGTGACAGTGTCAGCGGATTGATCTCGCCGCGTGGCGGTCCGATGTTCATGTGTACGTGGTACATCCGGTTAACCGTGCCGACAGCATCACCAGGGCGGAAGCGTTCGCCGCGTTTGATACGGACGCGCGCATCGTTTACTTGAACAAAGCGACGATCGTCAAACATCTTGCCATCTTTATCGCGACCGACGTGAATATGAATGTAGGAAACAACTCCCACGCGCATTCCTTCGTTGAGGGAGCCAAAGCCCCAGTTTGGGAGTGGACTCGTAACCTTCTCAGAGCGCACCGCACGAACAATGTCGCCGTAAGCGCCGAAGATATCCAGTCCGCTGTGCAGGTGGTGACGGCTGTCGGTAGAGTCGAAACTGCCGCGTACTTCGCCGATGGTTGCAACAACTTCATGCGGGCTCTGCTGCGGATCGAGCGGCCATAACAGCGACTCTTGGCCGAGGGTCTCGGTAGTGAGTCGTGGGAGAGGATCGACTGTTTTCGCTGTAGCTGACACAACTGTCTGATCCAGCTTACGCAGAAGGTAGTTGCCGCTGTCTGCGATGTAGAGTTCCGCGGGCCGATCGCTGCGCGGGTTGATCGCGATACCTGTTGGTTGATTAAAGCCGCTGGCGATCTCGCGTAAAGTCCCGTCGGGAGCGATCTGAACAACTCGCGAGCGATCGAGTTCAGTAACGTAGATGAAGTTATCGTGTGAAAGCGCGAGGCCAACCGGGTTAGAAAGTTCCTCGTTCACCGGTAGAGTCGTGACGTTGCCTTCCGGACTGATCTTCCGCAAACGATCATTGCCGGTATCGGAAACGATGATGCTGCCGTCAGTTGCCACTGCTATACCGCTCGGCGTATCGAACAGCGCGCTCGTGCGATCGTCATCTGCATATCCGGGGGTCCCAACGCCTGCAATGGTGCTAACTTGCCCGTCAGTCGCGATCATGCGAATGCGATCGTTGTAAGTGTCGGCTACGTAGATGTTGCCACGCGCATCGACGGCGACCCCCATCGGACCATTGAACTGTGCTTGCGCTGCTGGTCCATCGACGTAACCCGCGGCGCCGTCGCCGGCGACTGTAGAGACCTGACCTTCCGGAGTGATCTTACGAATGCGATTGTTTGCGGTGTCAGCAACAAAGAGATTGCCGTCGGACGCGAGAGCCAGTGCCGAAGGCGTGTTGAAAGAAGCCGCCGCGCCAACGCCATCGGAAAACCCTTCGTTACCTCCGGCCAGCGTTGTGACAGTTCCGTCAGGCGCGATCTTTCGAATGCGATTACTCTCACCCGCATCGGCGACATAGATCGTTCCGTCGATCGCAACCGCAACACCAAACGGATCTGAAAACGCCGGCTGCGTTCCATCGCGGAATGCCGGCGAGCCGTCGCCTGCGAGTGTGGATACGTGCGCCTTCCAACCGAGTGGCGTCGGTAGAGGCTTGGGCCTCAACCGAAACACGATGAAGACGGCTGAACCACCGAGAATGATCAGGAGTAGGAGAACGACGACGAGTCTGCGCATTAGTCGAGGAAGGTTTCGGGTTGCGCGAGCATCTCTTCAATGCGTGCGATGTAACGTCCGACGTGCAGGCCGTCCATCAATGAGTGATGCACCTCAACGGAGAATGGCATCAGCGTGCGTTCGTTCTCTTGCATGAACTTACCAAAAGAGATCTTGGGCACTGAGTCCTCGCGTCCCCACCTTCGCGCGTGCGAGAAACTGGTGAACGATATCCATGGAAGCGTTGTGCAGTGGAGGCGTGCGTCGTCTTCGTGTTTAGGCCTGAATCCCCAATTGCCGGATCGTACTTCCTCGACAGCTCGCGTTGCGCCTTCCATGAATTTGGTGAAGCTCTCAGCGTAGTCGAAGTAGACAAGGGTGAACGTCTCATTCGGCAGGATCATCGTGGTCCCGCCGTTGATCACGTCATGGACCAGCACTTTGCCCTGCCGCAAACGATAACGAAACGGCTCGATCTCATTTGCTGCCCGGAGAGCAAGATAGTGGTACGTCAACGCAACACTTGAACGTTCACGTTTGCGCAGCTCTTTTAGTAGATTTGTGATGTCGAGGCGTGTGCAAACGTTGAAGTACGGCTTATCGAAAGGAAGGTAAAACTCAAACACCTCGCGCCGCGGCCAGGTGGCTAGATCGATGTAATGGGGCATGGCGACGATTGTAACCGCAGCAAGCTAAAGCTTGAACTCTTGAACTACATGAAGCAGAACTTAAGGCGTTGGCGTCGGCTTACCGACCATGGGAACAAACGCCACCGAAATCGTACGGCGCTCGACCACACCTGATTCATTCCTTGTGATTATCACCATCTGCTGATACCCGGAACCAACGGGTACAACCATCGTGCCTCCTACGGCCAATTGATCAACGAGAGCTTGTGGTACCTCGTCTGGCGCCGCTGTGACTATGATCGCATCAAACGGAGCATGCTCAGGCCAACCCAGGTAGCCATTCCCGGTTTTAACCTGCACGTTCTTATAGCCTAGTTCACGCAACAGATTCCGAGCAGTATCGGCCAGAGGCGGAACGATCTCAATTGAGTAGACCTCTTTCGCCAACTCACCAAGCACCGCCGCCTGATATCCGGAGCCGGTTCCGATTTCCAAAACCCGGTCACCCGGCGCGATATCCGCGGCTTCGGTCATGTAGCCGACAATATAAGGCTGCGAAATCGTCTGTTCATGCGCTATAGGCAGCGCGCGATCCTCGTAGGCCAGATTTCGGTGCGAGGCCGGTACAAACTTATGACGAGGAACTTTTAGCAACGCGTCGAGAACGGTTTTAGTTTTCAGTCCTCGCGACTTTAAACCTTCAACGAGTTTCCGTCGCCGCGCAGCAAATTCCTCCTCGGACCTCTGTGTGTCCGTTACCTCGGAATAAAACTGATCCGTACAGGCGGGTGACGCCAGGAGCATTAAACCAAGTACAAATCCAACGAAATATCTACCCATACTTCCTCTTCCCAGGCGCTCGTATGATTCCAGTGTACGCGAGACTCGCCTGTACATGAGGCAAACTGAAAGCCATCCACAGATTACACAGATATTTTAAAGGAATCTGTGTAATCTGTGGATGGCTTTGCAGCTCGCGCTCCACATGCTCTGCACATTAGAAAAGCCACCGTTGCCGGTGGCTTTAGATAAAACCTATTACGAATCAAAAGATAAAGTTAAAGTAGCGTTACCGAAAAGGTCCTTTGGTTGACGAGCTGCGGCTTCGCCGCCTGATGTGAGGCGGGGCTCTGCCCCGCCGTTTCTATCTTAATGTTTTTCGGGCTGTGCCCGTCGTTCGGGTTTGCCCTTAAACACCTGGGGGCAGAGCCCGGACCAAGGGCGTAGCCCAATGTCCTAAAGCAATCTTAACGGCGGGGCAGAGCCCCGCCTCACATCGGGCGGCGAAGCCGCTACTCACATCGGGCGGCGAAGCCGCAGTTCATCAACCAAAATAACTTTCCAGCTCGTCTGCGATGATTTGGGCGATTTCTACAGGCGCGGTTTGGATGAAGAAATGATCACCAGGCAGAGTGTGAAGCTTACATGCCGCACTCGTTTGTTCTTGCCACGGCATCAGGTCTTCGTACGGAGCCTCTATGTCTCCAACTCCACCAAAAACCGTGAGCGGACATTCCAATGGTGGTCCAGCCTGGTATTCATAAGTTTCACACACAGCAAAGTCAGCGCGCAGGAGAGGAATCACGACCTGCATCAACTCCGGATGGTCCAGAACCTCCTTTGGCGTGCCATTCAACTGCCGCACACGCTCAATGAATTCCGGCTCCGGTAGATTCCAGGTAGGCGCTATCGATTCCGGCACCTGCGGTGCTCGACGCCCTGAAACGAATAGATGCGAGGGCATGGTCTTATTATGCTTGCGCAACCAACGCGTAAGCTCGAAAGCGATCAGCGCTCCCATGCTATGACCGAAAAACGCAAAAGACTTGTCGAAGTAAGGCGTGAGTTCGCACGCCAGCGCTTCAACCATCTCCGGCAAACGATCAAACGGCGGCTCTGATAAACGCTCCCCTCGCCCCGGCAGTTGAACGGGCGCCACGTCAATCGACTCCGGCAGCAGTCCCTGCCAGGTGCGATATGTGTACGTGGAGCCTCCTGCAAAAGGAAAGCAGAAAAGCCTGATGGTTGCTGTCGGTTTTTCTCCCCAACGCGCCAGCCAACCCGAGCGCGGTGATTCCCGTATTTCTTCACACGTAGCCTGCATTGCAAATCTCCTGCGTTAGAGCGCGGCTTAAAAATCAAACGATTTCGCGACGAAACTTGCATCTGAGGTGGGATGAGGCGACGAGATTATGTGAGACGCCCTCGACACCATAGCGTTACCTGTATCAACCAGGCCGTATGAACGATCGACAAGCAGTACTTTATACGGTGCTTCGCTCTTCGTTTTTAGCACCAGGTCAACACCTCTTTCAGGTAGGCCATGAAATTGTATGGCCCAGTCGCGCATTGGCACACTTCCTTTGCCAGCGGGCATCACCTGTTTCCCGTCTATCGACGCGTCGAGGATCTCAGTATCACCCTCGGTATAGATGGCGAGCACTGGAGCATTCCGCTGAGAAGCGAGATGGAGCGTGACGGTTCGCATTCCATTCTCACGTGAGTCGCTAATCAACGTGGCCTCAGGCGTCGCCAATGCAGCAGCCGTAGCCTGACTTTTAATGAAGATTCTGTTGTTTCGTGGAAAGAACTCCTTCATTGTTCCCCGCTCGATACCGGTCGATAAGAACTGGCTGGTCCATTCATCCGCCGCCTGATCTGAGCTGGCAAACATCGCCTTGCCCGTGTCTGCGTTCAAGGCATAGAAGATGTTGTTAGCTTTCGGATGTTGCTGATCGAATCCGGAAACAAGAATGCTGCCTAACAGTAGAACAAGGCTTACGCAAGCAAGCGCTGCGGGAACCATCCATCTCCTTGCAGATATCGCAGACACGATTAAAGGAAGCAGTAACCCCAGCGGAAGCACTACGAAGGTAACTACCATCGAAACCCCGTTTACGGTTAAAGCCACGAAGAGGTTGTAGACGAGTGGCGACCAGAGAACAATCACTGGAACTCCGGTGAAGAGTATCAGGAGGTAAGTTTTAAATTCGCGCCGGGCCTTCGAAACTAAAACGAACGAGAGGCCAACGCACGTCAACAAAAGCGGGATCGTAAACAGATAGCTACCGCCTGGAATAGCCACTGAAGTCGCGATCGACAGCAGTAACCATACAAAACAAGCCCCGACCATTAAACTTAGTGCATTGACCTTGTTTCGCAGCAGCAAGTAGATCAGTGACATCGCCGCGAACGTCAGTAACACAAATCCCAGCCGAAGAGGGTTGCTGTGATATGGTTCGCTCCAGGGAACGGATCGGAAAAGCGTCTGAGTTAAAAACCATATGACCCAGCAGATGCCTGCTGAAAAGATTATCCCGCCTACAAGGGCAACCACGCCGATCAGCATTCCTTTAACTCGCAACTCCTTCGTGACAATGCCTCGGACGACAACAAACGCGAAGAGTAAAGTCGTCAGTGCTAACAACGGGAGGATCCAAAACTTCGAGTAAGTGAAAAGCACTTGACCGATGACGTCGAAGTACACGACATCATTGTCTCGCATGTTTTTAAGATCGAGGTTGCCGAAATGCTGCGTGAGATTCAGCGCGTGCGAACCTTGTTGTTGCAACGTCCGCAGATCAAGCTCTTCAGGACGATCGAGCGACGTATGATAATGATTGATGCCGCTCAGAAAGGCGAAGTTCATGCCTTGCGCATCCAACGCCTTCAATACAGTGAAGTCTGTATCGTTAGGCAGCAGCTTGTAGATTTCGCGGAAGAAAGAACTTGCTCGCGGAACTGGAGAACTCTTCTCAAATTGCCGGATCAGATCGCCGTTCCCGTTGGTGGTCTCGAACATAAACACTGGCCCGCCATTACCACGTGCTTCGAAATTCAAAAAGAGACCGACGTCTTTGGACCATGGATGCTCGTTTACAAATGCTCTCGCTCCAAGCAGGCCGACTTCCTCACCGTCTGTGAACAACAAGATCACGTCGTTCTTCAGGGGTGGCCCAGAC
This sequence comes from Pyrinomonadaceae bacterium, assembly GCA_025922875.1. Classification (GTDB taxonomy): domain Bacteria; phylum Acidobacteriota; class Blastocatellia; order Pyrinomonadales; family Pyrinomonadaceae; genus PSRF01. The sequence goes on along the minus strand of JAICGZ010000047.1, from coordinate 2,391 downwards.
TTGATGGCTCGCGCTGTTTCCAGCAGCGTCGCCACGCCGGCACCGTCATCGCCGGCGCCGAAGCTTGTAGGCACTGAGTCGTAGTGCGATACCAGCAGCACTGCACGGCTGTTTGCAGTGCCGGGTATCCTCACCAGAATGTTCTCAACATTGCCGGCCGCAAACGGGGCAGCGCGTTTCACATTTACTGCCGTCGATTGTTGTCGCGATGGAGTCAGTCCGAGTTTCGACAGCTCACTTACGAGGTAATCCCTGAGATTGATATGAGCTTGCGAGCCGATTGGATGAGGCTCTGCGCTGATGGCGCGGAGTTGTGCAAAAGCTCTTGCGGCTGAGAACTCCGAGGGTGGTGCAGTGGCCGGCACAACGGCGGGAAGCCTGTTTTGAAAATAGATCGAGCCCGCGGCAATCAGGACCAACAGTAAGAGAATGACAAGCGTGACGTGGCGCGAGTCGACGCGTGGATACGTTGCAGACAGGGATCTAGAGCTGTCAAAAGTGTCCGGAAATGCCATGGCCGTACCTTTCGATGTTGTTAAGTTGTTAGCGGGAGTAAGAGGAAATGACGATCACTTAGACAGGATTTACATGATGATCAGGATTAACAAGACTCATACCTCATCAAACAATCCCACCCAGTAGGAATAAAACTCTTCGTCACATCTTTTGAGACGCTCGTAGTTAGGAAAGCCGATTTCCTTCATATACGCGTCCCAATCGGGGCGGCGTCCGTCAGCATCCACGAGGTCATACTCTCGGGCCAGTTCCCAGGAGCCGAAGACTCTCCCGGACTTCGCGGATACATTGGCGTCTGAAGCCAGTGCCGCTATTCCACGTCCGACATAGAGCGGAGTTTCCGACGCGATGAAGTGCGGGTCGTGATCTACTGCTTCGCGCCAATTTGCTTCAGTCACTCCGAAACCTTCAAGAATCGCCTCCGAGCGCATGAAACCGGGCGTGACCGCGATCGCGCTCACGTTGTACTTTCGCAATTCAGTAGCCATCGCATAGGCGAGCCGGATAACAGATGTTTTTACAAGATCGACAAAAAGGTTGCCGCGATATCCAAAGTTGTTGCCATCGGTGACCTCGACGATCAATCCTTTTTGTCGTTCAACCATCAAAGGCGCGGCGTAGTAACTGGTAATAATGTGGGTGTGAACGGCGCGCTCCAGCATCAGGAAACCTTTGTCGAGCGGAAGTTCCCAAAACGGCGGGCCGAATTCCGTCAAGTCTTCGCCACCCCAAATGTCGTTTACTACAACATCAAGTCGACCATCCTGTTCGTCAGCTATCCGCTGGAAAAGACTTTCCACTTCTTTCTCTTGCGTGTGGTCTACCCTAACTGCAATTCCCTGCCCCCCATACGACGTCACCATTTCGGCGGTCTCTTCGATCGTTTCAGGCCGGCTTCCCGTCGCAGGCTTTCCGCGCACGCTGCGTCCGGTGCAATAAACGATCGCTCCTGCTTCTCCCAAGGCGCACGCAATACCTCGTCCGGCGCCGCGCGTTGCACCCGCAACGACCGCAACTTTTCCTTCAAGATTTTTCATTCCTTGAGCCAAGTGTTTGTTGAGTTGTGATTTGCGATAACTATCGCTCAACAAGCCCACTAACGCAACAAAAATCTCCCACACTCCCTGGAGTGCGGCGGCCTGGCGCCGCTTTGTTCCGATCTTGCGTCATCGAGGCCAAAGCGACGCCAGGCCGCCGCACTCCAGGGAGGTGCACAATTCAAACTGGTCCACTGCTTTGAATGTTTATTCGCTCGTGTGAGCATTCAGATTGGCCGAAGTGCATTTCGGTCAGGCGAGTTTCACGAATGATGCGCCGGAAAGTCTTCGCTACCGCAGCATTATTAAGCGGGCCTGTGTTGGCATCGCACATGCGCGCGATGACGTCGCGTTCACGCTCGCTATCGCATATCGGCAGACCAGCGCTTTGCTTTGCTCTTCCGGCTTCGATGGCCAACTCGGCCCGGCGGTTAAGCAGGTAAAGCAACTCGCTGTCGATAGCGTCTATCAACACTCGCCAGGTTTTAAGGTTTCTCTGATTGCTCAACGTCGTGATCCTTGCCGGGCGCTGTCAGAGTTAAATCAACACGCGCCAAATACGCCGAAGGCGTTCGCTAACCTTAGCCCAGGGTTGGAGCGCAGCGACAACCCTGGGATAGCAATTCCTGCTGTAACCAACCCTGAAAGGGTTAGCGCCGCACATGCCTAACGCTTTCAGCGTTTGCTATTCGTTTTATGTTTCGTTCCCAGGGTTGGAGCGCAGCGACAACCCTGGGATAGCAATTCCTGCTGTAATCAACCCTGAAAGGGTTAGCGCCGCACATGCCTAACGCTTTCAGCGTTTGCTATTCATTTTTATGTTTCGTTCCCAGGGTTG
>JAICGZ010000046.1 GCA_025922875.1 Pyrinomonadaceae bacterium | reverse complement strand
TTCAGTGATCTCAGGTCGCGCCGTGGCCGTGATGTCCGGTGGAGAGATCGTCGAGCTTACGCCGGGACAGTTGTTTTATATTCCAGCCACTCCGCACGACAGTTGGGTGATCGGCGACGAACCATACGTGTCGCTGCACTTTTTGGGTGCCGATCAATATTCCAGGTAGCCACAAAGAAGCACAAAAAGCACAAACAGTTTATTAAACTTGGGACTCCGTGTGCCTAATTTTCCTGGTAAGGTTCGAGCCCGATTGTGGCTCTTAGTAATTGGAGAAGTCCCCGGTGGCTTGAGAAGGGTGTCGGACACCTGTTGCTCGATCGACTCATGGATGATTTGACCGAAGCGAAGGCGATCACTGTCTCGTGCCGGCAGTATGCGTCTGAGATCGAGCTCGTGAACCTGCTCGAGAGTCGTGGATTCGAAGAGACGTCGCGAGTGCTCGATTTGCGTCTCAACCTCGCCACCGCGAGTGTTCCGCAGTTGCCTGAACCGGAGGGGATTTCAATTTCCACGTTTGCAGAGGAACGTGTGCGAGATCCGCGATGCGTTGAGAAGCTTTACGAACTCACGACACTACTCAGCGAGGACGCTCCAGGCCGTGGTTCCTTTGCGCCACCGGCATACAACGCGCGCGAGGCTTTGATGTGGCTGGAAATGAAGTACGTGCTGCCGGATGCGTTGTTCATCGCGAAGCGCGGTGAAGAGTATGTTGGAGTTTCTGATGTCAGCCTGTTTGAAGCTATGCCTGGTGCACTAACTCAAGGTTTCACCGGCGTTAAGCGTGGATACCGGCGCCGTGGATTAGCAACGGCGCTGAAAGCCGCCGGAATTATCTACGCTCAATCAAACGGTTACCAGATCATTCAAACCTTCAACAAGCCCGAGCAGTCAGCTATTCGCGCGCTCAACGAGAAGCTTGGGTTTGAAGTTATGTTTGAGAACGTGACGCTGGAGAAGTGTTTAAGAGAAGTCGTTGCTATTGATTCGCAGAGTTACGACGAGTTTGTGGGCCATTATCGTGATGATGCTCGTCCTGATCTGGAGATCGTCGTTTGCAATGAAGCAGGGCGGCTGACGGCTGAATGCGTGGGGCAAAAAGTTGAGTTGTTCCCGACGACGGAGACTAGTTTCTTTGTTAAGCAGTTCTACGGCGAAGTTAGGTTCTGTCGAGATGAGGAAGGGAAGGTTGATTACCTGGACTTCGTGATGCGAGTTCCGAATGCCGATCCGTCTGACCCGCTGCACGCGAGGAAGATTTGATTCGCCTTTGCGCCTTTGCGACCCTTTGCGCCTTTGCGCGAAAAGTTTCCCGCAAAGACGCGAAGGCTCGCAAGGGCGCAAAGTTAAATCCGAAAGGCTAACCACTTCATGCGACTGTTTGCTTTTATTCTTATTGTGGCGGTGATCGCCGTCTCAACCTCACGCGCTCAACAACAAACTGCCGAACAAAGATTCAAGAACATACAGATCTTTAAAGGACTACCGGCTACACAATTGGAGCCAACGATGGCGTTCATCTCCGGCTCGTTGGGCGTGAGATGCAACTACTGCCACGTCGCAAACCAGTTTGATAAAGACGAGAAGCCAACCAAACTGGCTGCCCGGCGAATGATTCAAATGGTCTTTAACATCAACAAGGGAAACTTTAACGGGCAAGGCGCGGTTAGCTGTTACACCTGTCACCGCGGCAAGCCCGCTCCCGTTTCCGTTCCGCTTGTGGGCCAGAATCTTTGGGCGCCGAGTTCACCTTCGCCTTCACCCGCACCGCTGCCTTCAGTGAAACAGATCCTCGATCGCTACGAGCTTTTCTTTGACGTGCGAACGGGGCTTCTCGTCCGGCGCTACACGGAGAGCGAAACTTTGTTAGGTAAACTTCCACTGCAAACAGATTACGAGGACTATCGAGACGTTGGCGGAATCAAACAACCTTTTCTAATTCACTGGTCCATGCCCGGCCGCACCTGGGGCCGCAAGATCGACGAGATAAAGCAGAACGTTCCACTGGACGATACAAAGTTCAACCCGCCGCAAAAGTAGCCACAAAAAGGCACAAAAACGATATGGAAGACCATGTCAGTAGTCATCCTAATCATTTGTGCCTCTGGTGGCCCATCTCGTTTCAGATTTTTAGCCGACGGTTTGACCGTACCCGAGCCATTTTCTGAGGTAACTAACCTGGCCGACGTGATAGGTGTCGTGAAAAGCAAAGAAAGCGATGGTCCCACTAATCTTGCCATCGAAAGTTGGCGGACCTTTAGGTGCATCCTGCGCCAAGACATCCGGGTTGGGCTGTTTCAGAGTTCCCGCGAGTTCGGCGGATACCTGATTCCACGCGGCGCGCATTTCATCGATCGAAGGATATTCCGCGTCAGCGACGCGCTCAGCACCACGCGCAAAAAGCTGGGCCCATGGGTTGTCCCAATTCACACCCAGAGTTTTAAGAGTTTTCCCGCGGTGAACCACCAGGTGTCCGAGGATAAACATCAGATGATTTGAATTATCGCCGGGTTTTTGGAACCAATGTTCCGGACTGATGTCGGCGATGGCTTTGTTGATGATGTCTGTATTGACTTTGAACATTCCTGCGATATGGGAAAAACCCGTCTCCATAGGCGCCTCCTCTGAGCAGTGATTACTCGCAATAATAACGCATCGACATTCAAATCTCTTTGCGCAGTTTGTGTCCCTTGCCAGCGATAAGAATCTCTCGACGTCCGAAGAGGCAGGCGTCTACTGAAAATGCGCCTGGTCCAAGTAAGGCAAGTGCAGCCGCTAATATGATCACGTCGATTACGGTGTGGTTGAAAGGCAGGGTGGAAATCATGAAGGCAATCGCGCTAACTCCGGCGAAGACAGCGATGATCGGTGTCAGGAATCCGATCAACAAGCAGATTCCGCTAACGATGACAAAAGTCACCGCTAACCAGGCAAGCAGATCAAGACTTCCCGACCTGATGTAAGCCAGGCATTGATCTATGAGGATGAGAGCAATAAACCCTCGCAGCAGCAGCAGGCCAACGCCTGGCAAGCCACCAGGGAACGCAGAAAAAAATCTTTGCAGTGTGAGTCTCCTCCTGCGTAACTAAATACCACGGGATCGGAGGACACGAATCCGGCGATGCAGTTAACTTTGCATACCTCTTTTGTGTTATGTCACAAGGAAGTGTGGTGAACCTCTCGGTTGAGATAAGTGAGAATGGCCCAGCTACTGCCCGCCCGCGTCATCTTAAACCGTCATAGAAAGTGAGCCGACGCAAACGGTTGTCGTTAATGAACGGCAATCACTATGATCGTGGTATCGTCAGACGGTTTGCCTTCAGAGGTCATGCTGCTAACGATGATGGAAGTAAGGTCTTCAGCACCCAACATAATATTCATCCTAACGACTTGGAGTAGGCTGTCTTCGGGCGTCTCTGTAAGCCCGTCCGTAAAGATTACTAACCGGTCTCCTGATTGTAGCTGTATCGCGTTACTGTAATAGCGGGCTCCCGGCATTATTCCAAGGCCACGCGACTGTGAGTCCAGGGTTTGAAACGATCCGTCCTTCCGGACTAGTAAGGGAGATGGATGGCCCGCGTTAGTGTAGGTGAAAGTCTTCAGCTCTGGGTCGATGACAGCTGAAACACCGGTGGCCCAACGCGAGCTGGGTTCAGCTTGGGCCTTTGCTGCTACTCTCGCTCCGAGTCGTTCATCCAATTGCCGGCAGATTTCGATCGTCGACAGATTCTGTTCTGCAAGCAACGTGGTGATAGCGTGAATCTCCTGCACGATCAGAGCTGCCGCTATTCCTTTCCCACACACGTCAAAGACGGACACACGCTGTTGCCCGGCAGCATTCGATCTCACACTGCAATAGTCTCCACCAATTTCATCAGCGGAACGATGCCAGCATGCGATATCGCAGAACTGTCCCTGAAAGCTCTGCTGTGCCGGCATTATGATCGAATGAACCTGCATTACACTCTCATGACTGCGACGTAATTCGCGGGCCCACGCCAACATATTCAGTTGGCCGCCATCGCTGGCGGGGACTTCTGAAAGACATAGCGGCAGCGCTTCAAAAGGAAGGCGACGCTCCGACTTGTATCCCCAGAACTCGTCTACGAATTGCCAGCCCAGCCATTGCAGATGTGCCGGCAAGGGCCGCTCCTCGATGAGGTTCATAAAATCTTTCATGGTCATATTCTCGTAACCCGGCGTGTCCTGAATGATCCTGGTGAGTTGCTTCGAATAGTCCTTGCCTGGAAGCTCCTCAAAGCCCAAGTGAGTAGCCAGAGCTGACTGCGAGATTTTCAAGGGTCTGCGATCCGGAATCCTAGTGCTGATTAGTTTGTAGCCTTTTCCTGTGCGTTCATCACCTTCTTCTTTCAAGCAGCCCCAGCGAGTGGCAATACCGAGCAGATGCGTCAGCGCTAGCTGAGTTCTGTGCTTTTCTGCACGACCGAGACGCAACGCGCCCGACAAAGGTGACTCTGGAACAAGGTGAGTCCGCAGCAGGCTAATAATTGATTTGGGTCCTGTGACTGGAATTGAGGACTTCTCATCAGCCCAGGCCTCTTCTTTGGCAAGCGCGATGATGCGAAGCAACTCGCTTATTTGACGAGTCAACGGTTCGAAGTCGGCTTCAAACTTCCCCTCAGCTGGATCCCAGGATTCAGCATGGGATCCGATCCACGACTCCGCATATAAATCGATCCACGCAAACAGCAGAGCAATGAAGCGATGAATTGGCCGTCTCAGAGCTTTAATGACTGTGTCCACGTTCTCTCCGCTCTTGAAGCGTCGGAAATAATCTAAAACGGGTTCAATGTTCGGAGCTGATTGCAGCGCCAGCGTCTCTACAAAATCCCAGATGATTCCGTTGCTCAACTGTTGATTGCCGGCGGGCCTCACCTCGGACAAAGGCAAGCGCTCAAGAATCCGACCCTCCGGTGTTAATAGGCGGTCAAAAAACACAGAACGAACGTCTAATGAATCGAGAATCCCATTTCGATCGTAGAAATCAATTCCGCTGACATCCAGTTCTCGGTGTAGTTGCTCTTCCGTTTGAACTGATTGAAAGATGTCCAACAGCGACCACAAACTGCCGGTATCCATCCACAGGCGAAAGGGCGTTTTCGCACGTGAGGATTGAGCCCCGGCTCGACGTAGAAACTCCTGCCGAAAGCGGAGAATCGCATTGCCCAATCCGAAATAGAGCTGCTCGTTCGATGGCTCTACGAGATCCAGAGCGGCCCTCATCATGTCGATAAAGTTTGTTAAGGGTAGCTCGACTCCCGAGGCCAGGAGGAGCTGTGTAGCGAGCATCGCCGACGACATGTCTCGCTGTACCATATGCGGGTTGTAAGTGTGGAACGAAATGCCGCAAGGTAGATCCCTGTGAGCTATGTGGCCGGCCAGGTAAAGACCCATTAGGAGACCGGTATTGGGTCCAACAGTATCCAACATGTCAGACCACTGAAGTGCTCCTAGCTGTAGATCTCCGATGAATTCCGGGATGACGCGGCTGCGATACCTGGTATCAAGCGTTGGAAAGGACGGGCCACTTCTATTATCCTTTCTAAAATTAAAATCAACACTCATTAGTTCGAAAGCCCAAACGTTTTGCCTCGCGAGGTCCTGACAGAACTTAAACCATTCACCGAGTGGGATAACCTCGAGCGGCAGACTGCGGGATACCACATCGTAGCTTCCCTCAGGCGGATCATCGTTTACGCGTAAATATTTTAGTCGTCGTGGTTCCATGATTTCTCACTGCAGGTTGATGTGAACTTTCCATTGGTAACGGTCTTCGCCCAGGTGTGAAGCGACTGCTTCGCCCATGTTGAGCACATCGCTCAACATATTGTGAAGGAGGTTGAAGGACTCTCCTTCCCGAGGTGATTTGGACGTTCCCTCAATCATGATTTCAAGTTGGTCTTGCGAATGATTAACAATCAGTTGAGTTTCGGCGTCGGGCGAGTGCCGGCAATAATTACGTACCATTTCACCAACCAACAGCAGCGTTGCGGCGTATGTTTTTCTCGGGATCTCAAAGTCCGGTCGCAGCAGATCTTGGCAACTGACTTTAGATGTATTGGAGTCAACTGCCTGAATATTCTGAACCACTCGGTGAATAATCCCCACAATATCCTGACCAACCTGCTTTATCGCTTCTCTGATGTCGTTTCGGGCACGGTTCGCTTTGAATGGATCGATCGGAGCAACACAGAGTGTGTGGGCCAGGAGTGTATGAGCTTCCAGTTTATTCAACGCATACTTCCGGTCTCTGATAGAAATGGGATCGCAGCTATCTATCTTCGGCAACATCATAGAATTCGACTGCAGTACCAGCATGTGTGTATCATGCGGAAGCGTTCGAACCGTTTCAGTCGCACGTTGCAACGCGTCGCGCTCACGAAGCAGCACCGCAACCTCGGCAGTTCTCAACATTCCGTAAACGCTCCGCACCCAGTGCCGCGCCACCGAAATAAAAGGCAATTGCAGCTCGACTGAACTCAGAAACGTGGCCCACCCGATAGTCTGTGGATAAATAACTTGCGAGTTCCCGTCGCCGGAATGCACGTCTCTTTTAGAACCGACTACACGATCCGGCGGAGGAGCTACTAATTTGTGGAGGGCAATGGTGGTCCAGGTTTTGAATTGAGACCTGTGCTCTGACTTATCGCCCCATTCATTGGCGATCTCGTCCTTGCGCGCCGCATCAATCGTTGCCCTCAGTTTTGGCAGCTTTCGTTTCTCCATTTCCTTGTAAAGCTCATCCCACCACATGGGCTCTTCAATTTCGAATACGGCGTGCATCCAAAGACTAATCAGGAGACAACGGATTCGTCGCAGCTTCTTCTCTGGTGTCTGGCCAAAATGACCCTTGTCACCACGATCTGGAAACTTCCACTCTGGAAACCGTCGGTGAGGCATCCGATTCAACACACGAGCTACTTGTTTTCCCCATACCGATGACGCTGCAGGCCCGGATGATAAGGTCAGCACGCGGTGTTCGGGAAATCCCTTAACCTCCCTGGTCGAGGGTAAAGTGGAAAAGGTAAGACTCGCTACGAGATCATGAGGTTTCTCGGAAATCCGTGGCTCCTGGTAACCGAACCAGTGGTACGGACTGGCAGGCAAAATATCGCGCTCCTGCTCCGGCCTCGTGGCATAGTGATACCAGCTTGCATGACAACAGTCGTTGTAATAGACGACATCGTCGGGGTGAGAACCCGACATTCCGACACCAAAGTCTCTCGTTTCGTTACGGACGAAGATTCTCCTTCTCACAAGACAACTGTGATATCCCGGAAGGAAATAGAAGTTCACCGGTTTAGCTTTTCTAAAATCTTTTGGTTGCAGAACATGCAAGGCAGTAAAGAGAGTAGTCGTCATTGCTCGGTAGAGATCGTTGATACTAGGTTGTAAGGAGCCTCTCAGTGCTTCAGGGTCACTGGAGGTTTTTTCCACGCTGCCCTGGTACGCGCTTTCAAGCTGCTCGTACATTCTTCCAGCGATCTCCATGCACTGCTGGAATCCCTGATCCAAGACTTGTTGAACACAAGCGAATGTAAGGAAATCTGACTTTGCCATACGGAATTCTCAACCTGCCGGGCCACAGATTCAGTCTGTTGCTAACAATTTGGGATCCTGCGAGGCTCTATTCCCAGCTATCGGTGCTACTCTTTTGGAGTTGTCAGGAATTGTCAGGTGAAAAATGACATTCCGGTTTAGACTGGCAGTTCGCTCCTGAGTTGAGCTACAGGCAAAACCGTCGTGCCTGCGGCTTGGGTTAGAGGATAGCCGGCAAAGCTGACTCTGTGTCGAACGGGTAACGCGAGTAAAAGGAATCGAAACCGAGTCTGTTGTTTGCCAGATCATCATACTCGCCAGTATCCTCCGCGATCAAATGCAAACGTTAGCACCTGATCCATTGAATTGCCTGACAAGTACGGAAGATTGGAGAAAGGCACCTTCAAGACTCTTCGTGCTGAACCTCACTTCATAACGTCTGACTCAAATGAACGCAGGGTACAAAATCGATCTTAAAAAAGTGCAGGCGCTGCTCGAGCAGGGTTATCAGGAGTGTCTCCACCTAACCTTAAAAGCGCAGAGATCTCTCGAGCGGTTGGTTAAAGAACGAAAAGGTTTCGCCCTGCTCGAGCAAAAAGAGATCCTGAAAAACCTTTATCGTCTGGCTCCAAGATTGTATGGAGTCATGGCAGACACACTCTTCCGCCTCATTCCGCTGCTTCAACCGGAGTCGAGAGACGAGTCGCAAATCCATCTCTACTTTTGGCCTGGCTATCATAGTTGCCTGGTAGGCAAGCGAATCTTCATTCGTCGCCAGAACTGGAATTTGGGAGTGGGGATCAGCGCGAAGCCAACCGATAAAAACTTGAGACACTACTGCGACTCTTCACAGGCGCGTTTGTATCAGTACATGGTTAAGCCCCGCAACAGCAGCAATGTTTTGCCGGCTGACGTTCATCAATGGCTACTGCGCGAACGATCGTTCCGGCCCACTGACGACGCTAAGAATCTGAGGATTCCTATCAACTCGCTAACGGTGCTCGGTTGCACTCGCACGAAAATGTCAACGAACAGCGAGGAATTCTTTGAGAGTGAAGTTTTGGATCTTGGCACTTGTGGCGACTCGGAGAACTGGGGCAAGTGCTTTGCCGATTTCATTAAAAGAATAGCTGTCGAAATTGGCGATGATGAACAGTTTCCGAAGGCGGCGCCTCCCGGGCCCAACAGTGAGTGGGTCACCGTGGCTCGTCAGAAGATGCATTCCATTTGGTTGCACTCAGTCTTTCGAAACGACAAGCCAGAGTGGCTGCAGTCTTTTATCGCCGAATTGTCAGATAGAGATGTTACGAAGCCCGTGGCGCGCTCGATTGAGTTTGCAATGCTGGATCGAGTCGTTAAGGAGTGGGACGACGGCAGACCAAAGTTTTGCAGTTGGACCAACATGTCGCTGCGTCCTTCTCTTGATCCCACGAAGGTCTATGCATACGACACTGCAGACGATGACTCGGAAAAGGATCACCAGTTGGCAAGGAAGACCGTTGGTTCGGCTGAGTTTCTTTCATCAGTCCCTCTTGGTTCAACCTACTTTTCCTTCGTACGTCCCTGGGTGAGCGAAATCTACAGCACCGTTCGCAACGTTGAGGTTGCGATCTGGATGCATAACCGAAAGCTGGGAGAGCGCGAACCGACCTTTGCCGGCCCCTACATTGCACACGAGATTCGAAAACTCGTTGATAGCGGACTTTACCTCACCAAGATGGAAGTACAGGAAACGAGCGACGAAGCAGTGAGGAAGCGAGAGTTTCTTCTTTACTCGATCGGCGCCCTTACTCGTTTGGCGTATGCATTTACAAATGCTGTTCTGTCTATGAACAAGCAAGCCTTACAAAAGGAGCGTGAGAAATTCCTGGCGCCTCTGGTCAAATTGCGAAACGAGGGACGGTTGGAACAGAGTTTAAGTATGGTTGCGATGGAGATTTACGAGAGTGTTCGCCTGGCGGAAGGCGGTCAGGTGTTGTTTCCAACCTGGCTCGCAGAGCGTTGGGATTCGAAAACTCTTGATGTGCCGCAGCAGAGTTCCTGTTTCCTCTTGACGGTTGAGATGATTAGTAACTATTGCCAAAACGAGGAAAGCACCTCCAGCGCTGAGTGGCAGACGTTTCTCGATGATAATACCCTGGTGATACGGCTTGACGGCCCTACGAACGCCCAGCGAAACCCAACCTCAACGTCCTTTGCGCGCCTGGATCTGTTTTTACATGCCCTCGGAATCGGAGAAGCGAACGTTTTTTGGCGAAAATTCGAAAAACGTTGCTCATATACGGTGAAGGTCAACCTGTCTGCCTGACCCCGGTCCTTTTCCATCTTCAAAAAATGGCTTCCCTAAGATATGTCAGTCTATGTCGGCCCGTTGCGCCGCCGTTCTGCTAGATTTTCAGGCGATGGAGTATCCCCATGGGAAACACTGATACTAAGAAGGAGAGTCACCATGAACAATCACAGTAATTTTCAAATGACTGAAACGTTTGGAGCAGGAGCAGGCAACACGGGTGGAACTTCAGGTGAAACCGGAACCGGCGGTGGCGAGACGCGCACAGGTGGTCCAACACGGCGAGGCGGAATTAATTCATTCAGCAGTGGCGACACTACCGAAACAATCGGTGGCACTGATGGTGGTGGTAGCGGTACGGACAGTCCAGGCGGCAGTGGTGGGACAGGCGACACCGGAGGAAGCGGTGGAACCAGCACTGGCGGAAATGGAGGTAATGGCGGCGGACGAACATCAGGTTTTGCGAAAACATCCCGCAGCGGCTCATTCGGAGCATTACTTAGCGGGTTCAGCAATCGTGCTATCGAAACTCCCCCAATAGCCTCTCCGACTTATTGGGCCATCGAGCCTGAAATGGACTTCGGAGGACATGCATAGTGTCGGTCTTTACAGTTCGTCGGGAAGCGCGTCAATCGTCCCATGACGATTGCGGCGTTGGCTCGTATGCGACAGTTGAAAGATCAAACAAGAAAATTGGACCGACAGAAAAAGTCCTCACATCAGACGCCCACGGGCGGCATGTGCTGCCCGTGGCTGCTTGATTTATTGACCTGGGAGAGTGGATTGAATCACCGACCTTATGGTCCGAACCGGTAGGTTCGACAAAAAATCTTCATCCGTTCAGTCCAGAAGCAAATTAAACTGATTTTGTGCTTTATGTGCCTTTTTGTGGCTAAAGCTGAATGATTCCGCGGCGCACCCCGATGGCGACTGCCTGAGTCCGATCGGCAGCACCGAGCTTCTCCATGATGTGTTTGATGTGGACCTTAACGGTTTCTTCCGAGATGGAGAGTTTTTCCGCAATGTTTCGATTGCGCTTGCCTTCGGCGACTTCCCTGAGCACCTCAATTTCTCGCACGGTTAGAGTTTCATCAGTCATATGTTCCGCAAGTTGAGAAGCGATCGCAGGCGGGATCCGTTTCTTGCCTGCATGGACCTGGCGAATGACATCGAGCAACTCCGAGGGAGGCATGTTCTTCAGTAAGTAACCACGTGCTCCTGCCTGTAATGCACGTTGGATTTCAACGTCGCCTTCGAAGGTCGTGAGCATAATGATTCGCGCTTCGGGAAACTCCGTGCGAATTGCGATCAGCGTGTCGATGCCGCTCATGTCGGGAAGCCTGAGGTCCATCAACGTCACGTCGGGCACATGTTGTTTGAACAATTGAATGGCTTCAGCGCCGGTTGCTGCCTCTCCTACCAGAACCATGTCCGATTGGTTGTTCACGAGCGCTCCGATGCCTTCGCGCAGCAATGGATGATCGTCAACACTGAAGACTCGGATCGGCGAACTACTGCTCATCTATTTCTTCCTTTCTGTTGGAACGAAAGCAATGTTACCGGGAATCAGCAATTCGACCTCGGTTCCCGCCTGAGCGCGACTCAAAACCTTCAATCGCGCGCCGATACTTTCCGCACGTTCACGCATACCTGCTAATCCCCAGTGTCCATCGCGTCCGGTTTCCAGGACCTTAGAGTCGATCCCGGAGCCGTCATCGCGGACGAGAATTCGCAAATGCTTGTTTGAATACTCGAGTTCTACTTCGATTCTACTCGCTTGAGCGTGACGAAACGCATTCACCAAAGCCTCGCGGCCAATACGATAAGCTTCGTCGCGGATGAGCGGATGTAGTTGCCTCGCTGTGCCTTCGACGATAAGGCGATAGTCGCTTACTTGTTCACTAGCGAACTCCTGTCCGATTTGCGAGAAGGCGGTTTCCAAATCGTCGGCATTGCCACTGGTAGAGCGCAAGCCCCTGACCGCATCACGTCCTTCTTCGATGACCTGGGCCATCAACTGCATCACACGACCCACAAGAGGTTTGGCGGGCGAGTCGTCCGCTATACGATCGTTGGCGACGTGCAACTGCATCGAGGCACTAACGAGACCTTGCAACAGCGTGTCGTGTAGATCCTGCGCGATGCGAGTACGTTCTGCGAGTCGTGCTTCAAAGCTCATGTTGAGTTGTGTGCTCAGTTGGTGCAAGCGCCAGCGGTAAAGCAGCCAAAGGACACCTAATCCAGCAAGGCCCAGGAGAAGTCGGAACCACCACCTGCGCCAAAACGGTGGTATGCCTTCCTTGATCACAACAGCCACGACACCATTGCCTGATGTTGGTAATTCAATGGTTACAGAAGGAGGAGCGTAGCCTGCTTCAACCAGGAGAGCGGCGTATTCAGTGCCGAGATGAGTTTGATTACTCCACGTTGAGCCAGGCTCTATGTTAGTGAAAGGCTGGTCGGCATACGGCTGGACATACCACGCTCCGCTGCGTGCATACAGAACGATGCGTTGATTGGGACCAGCACCGTTCACGCGTCCCTTGATGATGTCGAGCTCTGGTCCACCGCCCTTGTCAGCCTTGGGCACGCTGATCAGTTCTATTATTGATGTGGTTTTCGGGCGATCAGCACTGCAACTGCTGAACAATACAACGAAGAGAAACAAGCCCGTAATGATTCGAAAGAATCGCACAATGTCCCGTTTCGAAGTGTGGACAATCATACTTCAAAATTACTACTAAAGGAGCAAACTCCATTTTGTGCTTTATGTGCCTTTTGTGGCTAACTTTTTAATCGAAACCACTGGTCGTCGTGTATCGTATTGGAGTATCAGTTACCGCTGAAAGTCATAAATTTTGACTGGAAACCCAAACTTATGAACACCGACTACCTCTCCACGCCCACAGTGAGCGATCACGACTTAAGTTTGGCCATCCCCGGTGACGTCGCCAGTGTGCGGCCACGTTTGCTCGAAGCCATTCAAAAGGTTGGTTACAAGGTCCTTGGAGAGCAGCCGATTTATGCCAAACGGGGCAGGCAATGCTCGGCGGTATGGGACTGTTCTCTGAATCCCCTTGATTATCCAACCACGCTGACGGTCTCTTTGAAGCAAACAAACGACGCAGCAGTTCTGGCCACATTCAGTTATGAGATCAAGAGCTACGCCCTCCACCTGACGAAGGGCGATCGACAGACTCTCGCACGTGAGGCCGAAGCCATAGCGGCGCTCGCGACCGAACGTTCAGCAATCTCGGCTTGTCGCGCCTGTGGAACTCAGGTTACCGATGAGTCTCACTTTTGCCGCAGGTGCGGAGCGCCTTTCGTGCTTGATGTACCGGAACTGGAAGTACTGCGCCTGACGAGAAATGCACGAGGCAGCTATCACAACCTCGTGGTCGGAATGATCGCGCTACTCTCGGCCGTGCTCACCGTTTCACTTATGTTTATCTTCAACGGAGGCAGGATTTATGGTCCTGTGTTTTGGACCGGGATTGCACTTGCAAGTTACGCAGTCATTGTCTTGCTTCAAACGTCCTGGCAACTGCATCACACACTCAATCCAAAAACAACGAAGAGTGTGACGACCAGTCCTCAACCTGCTTTTAAATCCTCTGTCACTACCGCATTGCCGCCTGCCAATGTTTCTGTCACTGAAGTAACAACGAGTTTGCTGTCGTCAGATCCACGCGCAAAGCAGCCGATTCATCGGAAGGATCCGAATACTGCTGAGTTCGATACTGACCAATTGATGTAACTCTTCACTCAGACAAGTTAGCTGTCTTCAGGTAAGCCACAACGAATAGAACACCGAGAAGCGAATCGACTAATCCGGCACCGAGCGTGAATGTGGAGATGCGCTGTTGTAAATAGAGAATGACAGCCGGGATGGCAAAAGCTGCTTTCTCCAGAATGGCGGGAATCATCATCGGTCGATAGCGAATCGGGTTTCTTGACAGAATCAGAAATAGAACCTGCCAGGCTACTGCGACTCCGATGAAGCCGTAGTAATACTCAGGATGCGTAATCGGTGGCGGGAAATCGCGTCCGGTCTTCTCTTCGAGCAGGTACATTGGCAACAGCACAATCAGGCCATAAACGCCGGCGATTAGAAAAACGCGCTTCGCAAATTTCACCGTCGTCTCCTTTCATTGCCGGAGCGTAAACTCGGTTTCAGTTTTCTCGCCTTTTCGGACCGTAGCTGATTTTTCCGTGGACTCGAATCCCGACTTACTGACTTTGATCTTGTAACTTCCGGGTTCAAGCCACGCTGATGTATTAGTTTTTCTGTTGAAGGCCTGGCCGTCTATCTCGATGTCTGCCTCGGCCGGTGTTGAATTGATGACGAGCTTTCCGAGTTCTGTCACATAGCTTTCCAGTATTCCCGGCGATAACGGTTCCTGTGGTTGTAAATAGCTAAGTCGGAGGTCCCGCCAGCCAGCCAGCGTTGCTTCGCGTGCCTCATCCTCTGAAAATCCGTTGAGTTGGAGTTTGTCTGAAATTACCGGCCATGCTTGATCGATTGCGATCTCATCATTTTGGAGTGTCGTCTGGCTGACCTCAGGTCGCTCGTTCGCGATCTGCTGTGCCTCGGGTGACAACTGCTTATTCGCCCCCGCCGTATTAGCAGGACCACCCCCGGAGCGCGCGCATGACAAGGTGGTCAAGATCACGGCTGTAACGACGAGTATGTTGAGCGTTCTCATTTTCTAATCCTTCGATTGCGAGGTTAGCACGAATGGTCCAAACGCGGGAGTGGAACCGTTGACAGGATTACAGGATTTCAGGATTAGCTTGTGCTTTTTGTGCCTTTGTGGCGACGCCCTGACACAAATCACCGCGAACTGTCGCTATCTGGAATGAGCGGTTGGAGGCCGCTCGGTGGAGGTGAACCAGATGGACAGGAAAATGCGCGTTATTAATTTGTGCCTCGCCCTTGTCGCACTGACGGGCGGCATTCTTTCGATTGGTTACAGTTGGGGAAATGACGGAAAGACAGGAACCCAGGCGGTAAGTCGTCTCACATTCGAACGCACCGCCGCGCGTTATGAGCGCGGGCGTTATATCGTTGAAGGACCGGCGCACTGTTTCCAGTGTCACTCTGAAGTTGACTGGGAAAAGCCGGGCGCGCAGCCCAAGGCCGGCAAGAAGGGTGCAGGAACGGTCTTTGTCGAGGACGGAATGGACTGGCTGGTTGCGCCCAATATCA
Source organism: Pyrinomonadaceae bacterium (assembly GCA_025922875.1). Lineage (GTDB taxonomy): Bacteria > Acidobacteriota > Blastocatellia > Pyrinomonadales > Pyrinomonadaceae > PSRF01. The sequence continues at coordinate 13,600 of JAICGZ010000046.1, read as the reverse complement.
CACCGGACGTTGAGACGGGCGCCGGCAGTTGGACTGACGAGCAGTTCGCTCGAGCTATTCGCGAGGGCATCGGTCATGACGGCAGACGCCTCTTCCCGATGATGCCCTACATGAATTTCCGAGACATGTCGGATGAAGATCTCGCGTCAGTCATCGTCTACGTGCGCTCGATCAATCCAGTGCGCAATGCAGTCGCGAAGACGGTGCTGCCGGATGCTGTAAAAGGAATGGCGCCACCGCATCAGCCGATCACTGCGTCAGTGCTCGGGCCCGATATGTCGAATCCGGTCGCGCGCGGCAAGTATTTGGTGACGTTGGGAAATTGCCAGTCTTGCCATACGCCGATGAATAAGCAAGGCCAGTTCATCACTGAGCTGGCGTTTGGTGGCGGCATGTCGTTCAAAGGTCCTTGGGGTCAGGTAACGAGCGCCAATATCACACCGGATCCGTCAGGTATTTCGTACTACGATGAAGCGATGTTCATCAATACTCTGCGGACGGGCCACGCCGGTGCGCGGAAGCTGAATTCGATTATGCCGTGGGGCTACTTCCGCAATATGACTGACGATGATCTGAAAGCGATCTACGCGTACTTACGGACACTGCCTCCGGTGCAACATCGTGTTGATAACACTGAGGAAGCGACTGCGTGTACGGTTTGCGGTGGACGGCATGGTTTTGGGGACAGGAACCATTCAGAATAAATTTATAGACAGGATTTGCAAGATGAATCTTGTAAATCCTGTTCATCACTGTCCGCACCTTTTAAGTTCGCTACTGAGCCAGGCCTTCGAAATACGTAAATCGCGTTGCACGGTTGCGCGCGAGATACCGAGTGCTTCGGCTACTTCTTCGTTGTTCAACCCGCCGAAGTAATGCAGTTCAAGGATCTCAGCCTTGCGCGGATCGAACGTCGCGAATCGAGTCAGGGCTTCATCGAGGGCCACCAGATCCAAAGCCGGCTTGGATGACACCTCCAGCGCCTCATCAAGCGACACTTTCTTTCCTGCGCCCTCCCGCTTAGCACGATTTTGGGCTCTCGCGTGGTCCACCAACAACCGTCGCATCAAGCGCGCCGCCACTGCAAAAAAGTGCGCGCGATCCTGCCACGACACCTTCATATCCACGAGACGAATGTAGGCCTCGTTGACCAGCGCCGTCGCTTGTAGCGTGTGCTCAGATCGCTCACTGCGCATGTACCGGGCCGCGAGCCGGCGGAGTTCGTCATACACGAGGGGCATCAATCGATCTAAAGCCTCCTGATTGCCGCCGCGCCACTCGAGGAGTATCTGCGTTACGTTCTGTGGAATGGCTGATGACATATTCGTTACCAGAATTGTATTGATTTATGAGACGCGAAATTGTATTCGGCGAATTCCTTCCGCACAACTGCAACATCTTTCGCTTAATCCTCACTAACTCCACAGACCTGAAACGGCACAGCTAATACTTTGTCCGAAAACTGCTGCTGGCGGTGTCCTCTTAGTGAAAAGGTTCGTATTCTGTTCGGAAATTCCGAAATTCCATGACCGGAGTAACGCAATGAGAATCTTGCCGCGCGTCCATATGCCGACGCCTAGAGCGGCACGCCGTCTCTGGCGGAAGTCAAAAGGTCACATAACTCTCAGGCGGGTCTACTATTCCGTCGAATTTCTCCTGTTCCTTACGATTTACATCATCGTCTTTTCCGGAAGCCGGCTGAGGTTTATCGATGCTTTCGGCCGTCGCACGGACGCAGTTGTTTCTCTGCTCCTGATTGTCGCCTTCATCGGTATTCATATCCTGCTGCGTCGCTCGTTCCTGCCAAGAATCAAACGTCGTTATGAACCCACGCCTTACGATGAACGCAAGATCTTCTTCGACCTCGGACCAGGTACCCAGCACGTCACTTCCATCGATCAGCTTTATCAAAACCTGGCTGAGCGAGTCCGAAACGCACTCGACGCAAGCAACGCAGCGATCTTCGTCCGCGACGACGCTACCGGACATTTTAATCTCCGCGTGTTATCCGTTCAGGGACGTCCGGCGGAAACTGAATGCGGCGGCAAACGTTTGCAGTTGAATAAGCGCGCATTCGTTGTACGGCGCCTCATGAATCTTTCAACACCGCTCGTGATCGAGTCTCGTGAAATCGAGACGTGGTCACAAGCACTGAATTCCGTTCTGCCTGAGTTACGTGAAGAGCGTGCGAGTGAACACGAAGTTTTGCTCACCATCAAATCGCGAATCCTGATCCAGATAAAGCAAAGGCATGAACTCGTAGGAATACTTTCATTTGGTCCGAGACGTGGTGGCTTTCAATACTCCGACGCGGATCGCGAGCTCTTGATGTCAATCGCCGCTCAACTCGCGTTGATAATCGATAACGCCCGATTGACCGAGCGCATGGTGGCCCAGGAGCGGATGCGGCGCGAGCTCGCACTTGCAGCAGAGGTGCAACAGCGTCTGCTGCCATCCTGCGCCCCGAAGGGTGTAGCGATGGAAATCGCCGGCTTCTGCGAACCGGCGCGCGGCGTCGGTGGCGACTATTACGACTTCATCGACTTTGACAGCAGGCTGCTTGGGTTAGCCATTGCCGACGTTGCCGGGAAGGGAATGCCCGCGGCGTTGTTGATGTCTACGGTACAAGCAACGTTGCGAAGCTTGACGGCGAGAAACGGGGCTAACGGTTCAACGGGCGGTTCGGCGGGTTATGAGTTGTCTTCAATCGTTAGCAAGCTCAATCGCTTGCTGTTCAATTCCACTAACGGTGAACACTACGTCACTTTCTTTTACGCCACCTTCGATCAATCGACACAGCGACTAACTTACGTCAACGCCGGGCATAATCCACCACTCTATCTCCCCGGCTCAGGTTCGGAGTTTCGCCACCTTACGTCGGGCGGCCTTGTGGCCGGGGCCTTTGAGGACGCGGACTACGAACAAGAGACGGTGCAGATGGAACGAGACGATCTGCTGTTCCTCTACACGGATGGTCTAACTGAGGCATTGAACGTCGAAGGTGAAGAGTTTGGCGCAAGCAGAATAATGGAAACTTTGAAGTCGATTGCTTCACTTTCGGCCGATCAGATTCGTGATGTTGTCGCGCGGCGTGTCAAAGACTGGTGCGCCGGCATGTCGCTTTATGACGATCTTACGTTCGTAGTGATGAAGGTTAAATAAAATATAGGTCCAATAGATCCTATAGGCCTATTTGAGGAGCAACGAAGATGCGCAACTTTATTCAGGATTTGCGTTACGCGATTCGAATGATGGCCAAGCGTCCGGGATTCACGTTGATCGCCGCCCTCACACTCGCACTCGGCATCGGCGCGAATACCGCTATCTTCTCCGCTGTGAATGCGGTGCTTCTTAAACCGCTTCCGTTTCCTGAATCGGAACAACTCGTCGACCTCTCTGAAACCTTCAAACCCAACGGCTTTGGTTCGGTCTCAGTGCCAACACTCGAAGACTGGAAAAATCAGAACACCGTCTTCGCAGGTATCTCCGCCTACTTTTTCACGAGTTTTAATCTTGAAGGCGGCGATACTCCTCAGCGCATACCCGGCATAAACGTCAGCGCCAACTATTTCGACGTGCTTGGAGTGAAACCAACTCTGGGCCGAGCTTTTCTCCCCGGCGAAGACGTCGCAGGCCGTGAACATGTAGTTGTGATCAGCGATGAACTTTGGCGACGTAACTTCGCGGCTAATCCCGAGATCATCAACCAGACCATTCCTCTGAACGGACAGAAGTACACGATTGTCGGAGTAATGCCGCGCGAACTTTCAGCGTTGTATCGCACGGTGCAAATGTGGTCGCCACTGGTCTTTCCCGAGAATGACCGTTTGAGCCGCGGTACTCATAAGTACCTCGTGATCGGAAGACTCAAGTCGGGAGTAACACTCGCCCAGGCACGCGAGCAGATGAACACAATCGCACAACGCCTCGAAGAGCGCTACAAGAATGGACGCGGCATTCGACTAATGCAGATCGAGGAGCTGTGGGTCGCGAACGTGCGCTCGGCTCTTCTGATGATGATGGTTGCGGTTGGCTTCGTCTTGCTAATCGCCTGTACGAATGTCGCCAACCTACTGCTCGCGCGAGCAACAGTTCGTCGTCGCGAGATCAGTATTCGCATTGCACTGGGAGCAGGACGCGGCAGGTTGATTCAACAGTTCCTTACCGAAGGACTTCTGCTTTCGCTAATCGGCAGCGCGATGGGAATCGCGCTGGCATGGTGGAGCATGAGTCTGCTCGGTAAGATTGCTTTTCCTTTTTTACCTCGATCACAGGAGATACGAATTGATTCGCGTGTACTGCTCTTCACGTTGGCCGTGTCGATCCTGACGAGCGTTGTCTTTGGATTGATTCCGTCACTCCAGGCAGGAAAGACTGACGTGCAGGAGACGCTTAAAGAAGGCGGCAACACAATGTCGGCCGGCAGTGTTGGTGGATGGCTGCGTCCGATTTTGGTCGTCGTTGAAGTCGCCGCTGCTGTAGTGCTATTGATCGGCGCAGGTCTGATGATTCGAAGCATACTGCGAATCCGTGAAGTCGAACCCGGACTCAAACCACAAAACCTTCTCACCGCGAAACTCACACTCCCACGAGAGAAGTATAAAGACGCCGAATCGGCTATTCGTTTTCATCAACAAGTGATTGAACGAGTGCGCAACCTGCCAGGCGTTGAGTCGGCGGGGCTTACGTCGCATCTGCCGATCGAGGAGCGTGGCTACAACGGCAACATCTCCGTGGAAGGCAAAACGTACCCACCAAACGAGTCTCCGCTGGTTGAGTTTCGTGCCGTCAGTGAAGACTATTTTCAATCCGCAGGCATTCCTTTGCTGCGTGGCCGCTTTTTCAGCAAGCAGGAACGTGACGACACCCTGCCGGTTATCGTTATCAATGACACAATGGCTAAACAAATCTGGCCGGGAGAAGATCCGATTGGAAAGCGTCTCGGGGACGATAGCAAGCCAACGGTCATAGGAGTCGTGGGCGACGTAAAGAACTATGGTCTGCTGAACAAGCCTGCTCCCGAAATGTATGCGCCGTATACGTTGAAGACTTTCTGGCCGGACATGCGTTGGAACATGCGATTACTTGTGCGTTCAACTCTCGATGACGCGAGCATCGCTGCTGCGGTCCGTCGAGAGGTGCAGGCAGTAGATCCCGCGCAACCGATTTATGCAGTGCAAACGATGAAGCTTGTGATCGAGAATACTGTACGAGACAAGAGTTTGAACACGACGTTGTTGACTGTGTTCGCTGGCGTTTCGCTGTTGTTGGCAGTGATTGGTGTTTACGGGATCATGAGCTACACGGTGGCGCAGCACACACGTGAGATCGGAATTCGGATGGCGCTTGGTGCACGACCCAGTTCAATTCTGAAACTGATTATGGGTCGTGGCCTGGTGTTGGTTGGCGTGGGAGCAGCGATCGGTGTTTTTGCTTCGTTCGGCCTCACTCGCTTCATCGAGAACATGCTCTTTGGCGTCACGCCGACCGATCCGCTGACGTTTGTAGCGATTGTGGCGTTACTTGGTCTGGTTGCGCTGCTCGCTTGTTTGATCCCGGCACAACGTGCAATGCGCGTCGATCCGATCGTCGTGCTTAGGCGCCAGTGACGCTTCCGGCCCGGTGTAGCTCCTTCATCTTAAAACCTTTGCGAATTGAATTAATGAAACTGGCGCGCGTGTCGATTTGTTCGTTGGCGCTATAAGATCTATAAGTACCTCGACCGCCGTAAAGCTTTCCAAGTATCTGGCACGCCCAACGCATTCTCGCATCTAAGTCAGCATTCATCTTGCCTGACTTGAAAAATCCCTGGTTACGCTGAAGAAACGTAATAAGACTTTCTACCTGCAAAGAAGAAAGTGTCAGGCGACGATGATAACTGCCGAGAACAGGGCGGTCGCTTTCCTGACCTTGAAAATGCTCCGCAAAATATTTCGGAAACCACACTGCCCGGCCGCTTTCGGTGGCCCGCAGCACGTGCCCCGGAGGCGGCGGGTCGCCGGGCGGCAGGAGAGCCGACTTCTTTTTCAGCAGCAAGTCGCTTCCGGATATATCTTGCAGACGCCAATTCGGCGATCCATTGCATAGACCATTTAAGGCTCGAACAAACGATCCATAAGCAGGTTCTTTCAGCTCTTCATACTTTCCAAACAGGTCACTGCCTGAGGCATCTATTACGGTAGCAATTGAAAATGGACTCGCGTAGTCATCGAGCAGCCACTCGGTTTTATCTGAGGCAAAGCCTATCGCAGCCACGTGATCGAGAGCTTTGACTGCCACGTCCGGCAACGACAACTTTGAAAATGTATCTCCTGTGGACCACTTACCCTCCAACCACTTTTCCAGACGCAGGCGAACAGTCTTATCGACCAGTTCTTCGACAGGAATGCCTTTATCGTCTCTTATCGTGAGGTGGATAATTGCTGCAACTGCGTGAGCGTAACAATAAGCTTCTATGTATACCGGCAAGCGCGTTAGCCATTCCACTTCCTTGGCCGCTTTTAGTTTTGCCAGAGCACGTAGACGCAACGGCAGCAGGTTTTCCCAGGCCGTGTGCCTGGTAATGGAGTTGGCCGCAACGCGTTTCGGAGTTGGTTTATATTTGTAAAGATAGTATTCCCAGTATGACTGTTCCCGTCCCAGTTTCCACGGCGGCAACCAGGGCGAGTTCGATTTCGCATCTTTCGCCTTTTCAAACGCTGTTTTGAAAGTCTCCGGGTTTTCCAGGGACGCAACGGGCGTGGCCGGCGAGAGTGACTTCATCCATATCAATGAGAGTCGTAGTTGACGAATCGAAAGCGGCATTGACATTCTCCGAAACAGAAAATATGCTCAGGGCCTACGACTAGGCGACGTGCTCCATTAAATGGGAGACGGACCACTACTTTCATGGTGGTCTTCCGACAAGACCTAAAACGTAAGGGGCGCTCCTAAGGGGAGCGTCCTGTTTTTTGACATTACCCCGTCTGCCGTTGTTGGAAGAACATGATTCTTACATCCGGGCGGTATTGCAACTGCGCTGGGCGAACAAAACGCGGCGCCTTCTCTTCACCTGACGCGAGCTTGCCCCAGTTAACGTTAAGCCACCCTTGACGCTCCCCTTCCACGAACAGCTCCGCTATCCGGACGACATTCCTCCCTGCAATTTCTGTATCAAGAGTCGTCCTGAATCTTTCGTAGGCCGCTTCTGGGCCACCATCTCTCGGCTCGATGTACTTATACTCAATCGGCGGCACGACGAAGATTTGCGCAGCCTGCCTCGGCGCGCGTTCTATCAGAAAATAGCTCTCATCCGAACCGTCAATTCTTATTTCGACGTACTCGGGATATCCTTGCGGAAACGTTTTTACCCTGTTCTGATTAGAATCAGAGTTCGCGGCTGCAGTGGGATTACGAATGATTTGAAGTTTGCGGTACAAGGAAAGACTATTCCACTCCCAGCGTCTCGCTAACTTGTCGAGCAACTCGTCAGGCCTGTCATTAGACTCGGGTTCAAGGCTGTCGCCATAGTTAGCCAGGCTGCGACGCTTGTTTTCGATGTACTGGACTAATGTTTCTCTGATCAACCTGTAAAGGCCCCAGCACACTGTCGCTATGATGATCGAAGCGAACCAGATCAGCACAACGTCAGACAAGCCATAACCTTTCAGGTAGTCACGTTGCTCGCCGAGCCACACTCGTGAGACCAAGCGGTAGATAGAAGGTGCAAACAGTGATAGCGTCAGCACGACCATCCAAAACTCAGGCGACTTCAAGTCGAGCTGGAATTTTTCTCCTTGCCGGATTTTTGCCCAGAGGCGATTCAGAACGAGGAACACGGTGACCGCAAGAAAACCCGGCAGGAAAAGGATCGAGGACGCGCCGAGAACGCTCAAGATACCGGAAACACCAAGCACTTCGACATTGAAATCATGCGAAGCCAGGAGACTGCCTGTCAGTGGCTTGTTGTCTTTATTCCATTGTAGGTGGACCTGGACCAGCAGGAGATGGGCTCCTTCTTCGATTTGTCCGGCAGCCGAAAGATCTACCCTCAGTCTGTGCACGTGCTGTGGCAGGATTGTTTGACCCGAGGTGAATTCTGTAAGGGTGGCTTTAATGGAGTCTTTGTCAGAGTCTGGAGTAGGAACTTTACCGTCGATGCTCACATCGACCTGTCTAATGATGACTGGAACGTTTGAGATGTTGCGGATGATAACGAAGACGGCGCCCGGGCGACCTTCTTGTAAGACCTTGACCGCAGACTTGATCTGTACGTCTGCGACTTTATCCAACTGCTCCGGAACTTCTGGGCTGGGAGTTGCAGCAGCTTGATTCCGTTTTGTGCCCGTCTTTTGCTCCGCACTTTGAGGTGCTGACTGCGCGGAGGATATACCGAGCAGCAGACATGCAAAACTTGTGAAGAGGATTAGTTGTTTTGAGATACGAGAGGATGAGCCGGGGGCCATGTGCCTGACCTCTGTTTCGAATTTTGGAGGATGCTACCACAAGAGCGGGATTTAGAGGCCACAAAGAGGCACAAAACACAATAAAAGGAGTCACACCCATGAAGAAGACGATTGCTTTTGCAATCCTAATGACGTCATTAGTTTCCTGCTCACAACAAACCGCTGATTCCCCTCAATCATCACCGGCTGCGTCACCAGCCATCAGCACCACGCCCGCGTCTTCAGCGAACGCCCCCTTCACGGTATGCAACGGTGCTTTTGCACTATGTACCACCGCGAAGTGCGAACGCCGGGGAGATGGCCCAGGGTTAACTGTTTCGTGTTTATGCGATGTGATGCAGGATTATTCCGTAGGCAAGAAGTCGTGTGCAGAAGTGCCTCCGACGCCACCGGCGCCAGGACAACCGATCGCGTCGCGCTATTACCCCATCAAGTCTATGGCGGTTTGCACTAACAGAGGACTCTGGGCAATGTGTCTGGACAGTCCCTGTACGGTCGATGTTAACGATCCATTAAAAGCCCGGTGCGATTGCCAGCTAGACGTTTCGCTGCAAAACCATGTAGTGGTGGCGGCTACACCCGACGATGCGATGTGCGAGAGCGCTCTCTGGTCTTCAGCGTCCCTTGAGGATGTCATTCAAGTGACCGGATTCCTGTATTCGCAAAGTTCCCCGCTGAAACCCTTTGCCATAAACATCGTGCGTGTGGGACCCTCGAAAAAATAAACCTCTGCTTTTCTTTTTGAGGGCAAAGCTTTGTTCTGCTATCTCAGCCGCTGTTGTCTCCACTAGCGGGCCGCTCTCGCGCAAAGGCGCAAAGCGCTACCGCGTTTCCAGGGTTTTTCTTTGCGCCTTTGCGCCTTTGCGTGAAAAAAATGTTTCGCACATAGGTCTCTAAATGTGATTTGAGTACTTTTCGTGCAAACCCAGTTAGACAGTTAGACACCTACCGCAGCTCAACGAACCAGCGCCGCTCCGCCCACTTCGTCAATTCAAGTACAGGCGACACGGTCAGCGCAGCGGCAACAATAATCAACCAGTCCCGCACTGGCAACGCGACCGTCCCAAAAGTCCGTTCCAAAACTGGCACGTACAGGACCAATGCCAGCATGATCAGCTCCCACAAAATTGCCAGGTTAAGCCATTTGTTTGCGAACGGCTCGCGCAGTACTGAATGTCGATCGGAGCGGAAGTTGTACGCTTTGAAAAACTGAATCAGGACCAGAGACACGAACGTCATCGTCATCGCCTCCGCTATGGGCCGGCCTGAGTTCAAAGCCCATACAAACAGACCGAGATTAACGATCGCCGACCACACGCCGCCGACCAGCATCAGTAGCACCACCGGTCTGGTGAAGATGCCCGTGTGCGGATCGCGTGGCGGCCGTTGCATCAGCCCACGTTCTGGAGGATCAACTGCCAGGGCAAGTGCGGGTAATCCGTCCGTGGCGAGATTCACGTAGAGAATCTGGACCGCGCTCAACGGAAGCGGCAAGCCTGCCAAGCTTGCTCCCGCCATTAGCCCGATTTCCCCGATGTTCGACGACAACAAGTACATCAAATATTTCTTTATGTTACTGAAAATGCCGCGGCCTTCTTCAACCGCCGCGACAATCGATGCGAAGTTGTCATCGAGGAGCGTCATTGCCGCCGCTTCTTTGGAAACATCAGTCCCGGTGATGCCCATGGCGATTCCGATATCAGCCTTCTTGAGCGCCGGCGCATCGTTTACGCCGTCGCCGGTCATCGCGACGACTTGTCCGCGTTTCTGAAGCGCCGTCACCACGCGAAGCTTGTGCGCCGGCGACACGCGAGCGCACACCTCTATCGATTCGACCTCGCGCTCGAGCTGCGAATCGTCCATTAATTCGATCTCCGCGCCGTTAACAATACGACCTCCCTTGCTCAACCCTAACTCTTCGGCGACAGCCTTGGCGGTCAGTGGATGGTCGCCGGTGATCATGATGACTTTGATCCCTGCTTCTTCACATTTGTGAACCGCGGCCTTTGCTTCCTGACGTGGCGGATCGATCATTCCGGCGAGACCCAGCAGCGTCATGTCCTTTTCGGCGGTTTCCATCGTGGCCTGCGGTTTATACGCCACCGCCAAAACGCGCAGCGCCTCGCCCGCCATCTGCCGTGCGCACTCCAGCACCTCTGCCCTGCACGCGTCGTCGAGCGGCTCTACTCCCGCTTCCGTCAATTGTGAGACGCACGATTGCACGATAACTTCGGGCGCGCCCTTCGTGTAGGCCACAACACCGTCCGGCGTTTGGTGCAGAGTGGTCATTCGTTTTGTTTCGGCAGTAAAAGGAATTTCGGCGATGCGTGAGAACTGCGCATCGAGTTCGGATTTATTGAGACCAGCTTTCGAAGCCACGACGACCAGCGCGCCTTCGGTCGGATCACCTTTGACCTCCCATATACCGGAGCCATTTTTTTGCTCCACTCGCGCGTCCGATGCGAGCGCGGCAGCTTGCAACAACGTCGATAGCGGCTTCGGCGTTCCGTCACCGGAGCCATTTGTGGAGAAGCTGCCGTTAGGTTCGTATCCTGTCCCCGAGACGTCGATCATGTAGCCCGCGAGGTAAAGACGGCGAACAGTCATTTCATCTTTAGTCAACGTACCGGTCTTGTCAGAGCAAATGACGGATGTGCTGCCAAGAGTTTCGACCGCGGGCAGACGGCGAATCAGCGCGTTTCGACGGACCATTCTTTTGACGCCGAGAGCGAGCGAGATAGTGACGACTGCCGGCAATGCTTCAGGCACAACTGCCACCGCCAGCGCCACGCCAAAGATCAACATCTCGACAAAAGGCTGGCCGCGAAAGAGGCCGAGAACAACGATGACGAAGACGACGGCAAACGCAGCGCGGGCCAGCGATTTGCCGATGCGATCGAGGTTCTTCTGTAGCGGCGTCTTGGCCGTATCTACCTCTTCAAGCATCCTCGCGATCTTGCCGAACTCAGTCGCCATACCCGTGGCGGCGATAACTGCGCGGCCGCGACCATACGTAACAGCAGTGCCGGCGAAGGCCATGTTTCGTTGATCGGCTGGAGGTAATGTGTCGTCTTGAAGTGCACGCGAATGCTTCTCAACCGGAGTGGATTCACCGGTCAGGGGCGCCTCTTCCGTTTGGAGATTGATTGCTTCGGTCAACCGCGCGTCGGCGGGGATCTTGTCGCCGGTTGCCAGAACAATGAGATCACCGGGCACAAGCTCGCGCGCAGGGAGACGTTGATCGCGCCCGTCGCGAATCACGGTTGCCGAAGGTGCGGCCATTTCGCGAAGCGCTTCAATGGCGCGTTCGGCGCGAAACTCCTGTATGAACCCGAGGATGACGGCGAAAAGAACAATGACTGTAATCGCTATGGCTTCGACGCCATGGCCCAAAAACGCGGAGAGTGCTGTTGCGAGTAACAGAATTACGATGAGAACATTTTTGAACTGCTCGAACAGAATGGACCACGGGGAGATGCGACGTTGTGCCTGAAGTTCGTTTGGACCAAATTGCTCCAGCCGTCTTGCGGCTTCGCCGGAGCTGAGACCGTCCGGCCCCGACTCCAGCCGTGCAAAAGTTTCTTCTGCTGTTAATGTATGCCAGTGCGTGCCGGCATTAGCGTCGATATTGTTTGTAGACATAAGGAATATCCAACATGGCCCAGGTTTTATTCTCTCGGATCATGCTGCGCTTCTTGCAAGGCGCACTACTTCCACCGAACACTGAGCCTGAGCCGCTACCGCTAAAGCGACGCTTCCGTGCAGCAAGTGCTGTAAGCCATGCAGGTTCTTCGTACCGACGAAGATAGAATCTGCCTTCCATTCTTCTGCTTCATGAATGAGCACGTGAGTAGGATCACCCTGCCTGATCACTTCAGTACTCACCAAACCGGCCGCGCAGAGTTTTTCGTGCTGCTCTTCGATCGCTGTTGCGCCTCCTGCTGTGACTACGCGCACTTCGGTTCCGGCAGGCCACGTACGCGAAGCCACTGCATCCGTCGCGGCGGCTGATTCCGTTGAGCCGTCAAAGCCGATGACGATTCGAACTGGTCCTTCGTGCTCCTGACTCAAACATCGCGCCAGGCGCACGCTGCAATCGGCTTCGTAAAGCACTCGTTGGGAAACGCTGCCCATAATGAGGCGTCCACCAAGTGAAGAATGGCGGCGGGCCCCCACGACAATCAGATCCGTGTCCAAACCAGCAGCGGCTTTGATCACTCCCCACGCAGCCGAATCGCCTTCGGCACGGCAACTGACTGTCCACCCGGGGAAGTTTCTTCTGACCCGATCGGCTCCCTGCTCGGCGATTGCGCGCGCATGTCTCAGCTCTGCCATGCCTTCTAATTGAAGATCGGAAACCATTGCCGCGGCGGCTGGTGAGATCACTTGATCATCTGCTAACTGATCGTCGGGAGGAAGGAAGACGAGTGCAATACTCATGACCACTGCTTCAGAATGCTCGGGAAGCCCAGCGCGCTTTAAGTCTTCAAGCGCCGAGTCGGCGCACGTGGAACCATCGTAAGCGATCAATAGCTTCGAAATCTCTTTCATGTTTCACCTCGCGTGTCCGATTGGGTTGCGGGTTTGCAGAGGAATTGACGGCGGACCAGGTTGGACCACTGAAGAGAGAGGACGAAGATTGGCCAGACGTGGGCCAATACAACCGGACTTCGGAAAAGGAACATCCTCGATCCTTTCGCGCGTCGCGTAGTGGACGTATGAACGCCGCGCTAAAAGGAAAACCTTTTGCGCGCCGCATTAGCCGCAAAAGGTCTTGGTCGTGGAGCTGATTTTTTGCCCTACCCGATGTGCCGGGTGCTTCACGTTGAGCACCGTGTTGACGGCCGCACCGGACCACAGTGGCAGGTGACCTACTCCCCTTTTCGTACCGCGATTCTACAACTCATAGTTGACGAGTTCAATCACTCGCCGGAAGTCTGGAAAAGCAGAGGCCTCGCTGTTCTCTGTGCAACCTCTGTGCTCTCTGTGTCTCGGTGGTTGTTTTTCTAAGTAATAGTGAACCACAGAGGCACAGAGAACACAGAGGTTGCAGAGAGAAGAAGTCGAATTAAGACTTTTCGGGCAAAGCCGCCTCAGCCCTCGAGTGGCAACCGGAACGCCGCCATCTCGTGATCGTTGCGAACGAGCAGAATGTC